>JANNLB010000256.1:0-6131 GCA_031396605.1 Geobacter sp.
GGCGGGGCGGGCCTTGTACTGACCGAGGCCGCCGCCGTAACTCCACAGGGGCGCATCAGCCCGCAAGACCTCGGACTCTGGAGAGACGATCAGATCGAACCCCTTGCGCGCATTGTCAACTTTATCTCCCAACGCGGGAGTATCGCCGGAATCCAGCTGGCACACGCCGGGCGCAAGGGGAGTACCTCGCCTCCGTGGGAGAACCGGGGCGTCACCTTGACTGAAGCTGAGGGGGGGTGGCCGATTGTTGCCCCCAGCGCCGCACCCTATGACGATGGCTGCATCGTGCCGATGGCGTTGACCGAAGAGGGGATTCAGGAGGTAACGGTGGCCTTTGCCCAGGCCGCCCGGCGGGCGTTACTGGCCCGGTTTCAGGTTGTCGAAGTGCATGCCGCCCACGGCTACTTGCTGCACCAGTTTCTCTCCCCGCTCAGCAACCGGCGCAGTGACCGCTATGGCGGCAGCTTTGAAAACCGTACCCGGCTGCTCCGGGAGGTCGTTACAGCCATTCGTGTCGTCTGGCCGGACCACCTGCCGCTCCTGGTGAGGATCTCCGCTACCGATTGGGTCGAGGGTGGATGGGATATTGAACAATCTCTCGAACTGGTGCGCCTGCTCCTTCCCCTGGGTGTGGATCTGATCGATTGCTCCTCCGGCGGATCCGCGCCGCACGCCAAAGTACCGGTTGGACCCGGCTACCAGACACGGTTTGCCGAGCAGATCCGGCGGGAAACCGGGAGCAAAACAGGTGCCGTGGGAATGATTACCGCTCCGGCTCAAGCCGACCACATCATCCGCTCCGGCCAGTCCGATCTGGTGCTGCTTGCCAGGGAATTGCTCCGCGATCCCCACTGGCCGCTCCGCGCCGCCCGCGAACTCGGCCACCTGGTAACCTGGCCGGCCCAGTATGTACGCTCGGCTCCGGCTCATTCTCCGGCTTATCTGCCGGAGGTACAATAATCAGAAACAGGGAAAAGGCAGCCGCTCAATGCTCATAATTGTTGAATCGCCCACCAAGGCGAAGAAGATACAGTCAATCCTCAAAGTGAAGACCATGTCCACTGTGGGGCATTTCAAAGATCTGCCCGATGCCTCTATTGGTGTTGATCTGGCAACCTATGAGCCGTCGTTCGTCTACCACGAGAAAAAAGCAAACCTCCCCAAGGAACTCCGCACAGCGGCGCGCGGTGAGACCGTCATGCTCGCCGGTGACCCGGACAGGGAAGGATATGCCATCAGCTGCCATATTTATGAAGAGGTGAAATCGGTTGCCAAAGAGTGCCTCCGGATGGAGATATATGAGGTTACCGAAAAGGGACTGAAGGAGTCTCTTGCCAGGGCGGTGCCGTTTGAACAGACCAACAGGGGGCTCTACAACGCATTCCTCGGACGCAGAATCGGTGACCGGCTGGTGGGCTATATCCTCTCCCCGATCGCCAGTAAAACTCTCCGCAGCAGCTACAGCGTCGGGCGGGTCCAATCACCGGCGGTTCGGCTGGTCGTCGATCGCGAACGGGAGATCCGGGCCTTCACCTCATCACCGTACTGGATGCTGGATATCCAGCTGGATAAGGATGGCACGGCTTTCCTGGCCCGTCACGTCAACGGAAAATTTCTGCAACAATCGGACGCAGAGCTGATAATCGCTGCCATCAAAGCGGAAACTCATGCCCTGGCAGAAAAGGTTGACAGGAAAGAGGTCAGGCAATCCCCCAAGCCGCCGTTCACGACAGTCGATCTCCAGGCTGCCGCTGCCGCGCGCCTGAAGGTCACCCCGGAACAGACCATGAAACTTGCCCAGGCTCTTTTCGATCATGGTGTAATTACCTATCACCGCACCGATTCCGTCAGAATGGATGAAGCCTTTGTCACCGAGATTCGTGAGTTTCTGGGAAAAACTCTCGGCAACGGCTATCTCCCCGTTCAGCCGAATCAGCATACTTCAAAAAACTCCCAGGCAGAGGCCCACGAAGGCATCCGCCCCACTCATATGCATTCGGTAGCCGACATTGCCGCCATTGTCAGGAAAGAAGGACTTACTCCCGACCATGCCAGACTCTACGAAATGATCTTCAAGCGTGCTGTCGCCAGCCAGATGGCGGCGGCACGCTACGACTCCACAACGATGCTCTTTACCGTGGCCGGTGAACGCTTCAAGGCTGCCGGGCGGGTACTGATCTTTGATGGTTTTCTCAGGGTTTACGCCGAGATTGATGAAGAAAAAGAAAAGAAAGGGGAGGAGGACAAACTACAGCAGCTCCCGCCGGTAGAAGTTGGTGAGCTTGTGCCGAAAGTTGGGGAAATACTTGATGAGAAAAAAACAAAGCCGCCGGGAAGGTTTACACTTGGGTCTCTGGTAAAGGAGCTGGAGCGACTCGAAATAGGACGCCCTTCAACCTACGCCGCCATCACCAAGAATATTTCCGACCGGGGGTACGTCAAGGAAGAAAAGGGGAGGGTGGTTCCGCTCCCTTCCGGCGAAACTCTGATAGATTATCTCCGGGACAAGCATGCCTGGGTGATAGATTATGAGCTGACCGGCAAGATGGAAAACTTTCTGGATCTGGTGGTGGAGAATAAGGAAACCTGGCAGCGATTTTGTAGAGGGGTTCACAACAAAATGGGGTTTTCCATTCCGCCGGCCAGGAGTGAGGGAGGAGGGCCGAGCGAAGCGCAAATCAAGTACGCAGCCGACCTGGCACAAAAAAACAGTCTCGTTATACCGCAGGAAACGTTACAGACTGGAAAGGCGCTTTCTCTATGGATTGAAGGTGTCGTTGCTAAAAAAGGTCAAAAATAGTAGCTGAAGTCCTTCATCTCGAACGGTGAATCATTCAGGCATTCGATGAAGACGTCTACTATAAACGGGTCAAACTGTGTACCCTTTTTCTTGATGAGTTCACTGATGGCGCTGTCCTTACGCAGCCCTTCACGATACGAGCGGTTTGAGATCATCGCGTCAAAAGCATCCGCGACTGCGACAATACGGGCGTGAAGCGGAATCTGCTCGCCTTTCAACCGCCCGGGATAGCCGCTGCCGTCCCAATGCTCATGATGATGGAGAATTACCGGTACAATGTGACTCAGGTTTTCAATGCCGACAATAAAAAGCGTCCCCTTCAGCGGATGTTCGCGAACGAGGGTCTCCTCCCGCCGGTTCAGGCTTTCCGGTTTGTTGAGAACGTCCTCGTCCGTTCCGATTTTTCCGATATCGTGCAGGATCGCTCCCAGGTAAAGATCCCGCAGTTCACTCTCGGCCATATTCAGCTTTGAACCGATGCTGAGTGAAAATTCAGTTACCCGTTTGGCATGACCCTGCGTATAGGCATCTTTCATTTCCAGGGCGCCGACCAATGCCTGGATGGTACTGTTAAACAGCCGTTGGTCCCAGACATCGTGATGCGATGATTCCATAACAATCATAGATTCGGAAATGGCATCCGCAACATCACGTCCCGCCAACCTGGAGGCTATTTCAAGACCGAAGCTGATGGCGGTGCCCGGACCCTTGCTGGTAATCAGATTGCCATCACAGACAACCGGCCTGTCTTCATATACGGCTCCGATAAGTCTCCTGATGTAGGTGGGGTAACACGTTGCATTTTTCCCGTTGAGCAGTCCGGAAGCAGCAAGTACGATAGGGGCCGCACAGATGGCGCCAATCAGTTTGTCACTGGCTGAAAATTCTTTAAGAAGAGCGTGAACACGAGGATCCGCGTTGAGGTTGTCACTGCCCGGCTGTCCGCCCGGAAGGACGATCATATCGAAGGAGTAGGCATTGACGGCATCTATGGTGGTGTCGGGGACAACGCTGATATTGTGGGCACCGGTCACCGGACCGGGTAGAAGTCCGGCCAGTACGACGTCAATTTCTGCCCTTCGAAGTATGTCAACAACGGTCAGGGCTTCAATCTCTTCAAAACCATGCGCCAGCGGCATAAGAACTTTTGACATACAATTCTCCTCTTTAGTACTAGTCCGGTGATAGTAAGCTAAAATAATTAAAAATCAAGTGGTTTACACGTAAATGGTTTGTTCCGGAGTGATATGCAGCAGCGGAGTAACGGTAGGCAGCGGTATTTGCGCAGGTTATGGGAACAGGTCCGGTTACGGCTGATTCTTCGCAACATAGGCACTGCTGCGACCTTCGGCAAAGGTCAGGTGGTGAACCATGGCATCGCGAGCGGCCTGCGGATCTTTGGCTTTAATCGCCTCTACGATCGCGCAGTGATGGTCATAGAGAAGCTGATGGTCTTCATGGGTCAGATAGACCGCACGCCAGACGGTCTGCTGAAACTCTTTCATCGCGTCGAACAGGCTCTGCATCAGGTGCAGCCAGACAATGTTATGGGTGGCGCGGGCAATGATTATATGCAGATTGGCATCAAGATCTTCAGAAGGCTGCTTCAGCTCAAGATTGTGCTTCATGCCGGCGATAATTTCGTCCATGCGGCGGATATCATCAGGCAACGCGCGCTCTGCGGCATACCAGGCGGTCCATGATTCCATTGATTTACGGACTTCGATAACATCAAGTGCTCGATCCTGCTGAACGCGAATCAGTTCACTGAGCGGGTTGGTGGATGAGGTCTCCACAAGAGACATGACCACCGTACCGCCACCTTGATACGACATGACCAAGCCGGACGAAGCGAGGGCGTTCAGCGCTTCGCGTACAGAGGGACGGGACACGCCGAACATTTCAGCCAGTTCGCGCTCCGGCGGCAGCTTGTCACCCGGTGCAAACTCCCCGGTCAGGATTGAGGCACGTATCTGTTCAGCTATCTGGGTCGAAACCTTTTTCGGTTTTATCGGTTGAAAATTCATGGTCAGTTCCAATCAAGAAAGGGGTGTCATAACGGCACCCCTTCTTTTATCGTATTTTTTGCTGTTCTGCAACTAACTCGATATCAACTTGACATACTGAGAGCCAATAATTCTGTCAGATGCATGAGTTTGACACCCGGCAGCTGATCAGACAGTCCCTTTTTCAGTTGCAGCAGGCATCCCGGGTTGCTGGTCACCAGTACGTCGGCGCCGCTTGCACGCACCGTGTCCAGTTTGCGCTGCAGGATCCGGTCGGACATCTCCGGTTTGGTAATGTTGTAGGTACCGGCGCTGCCGCAGCAGGCATCGGCCGTTTCCAGCTCTTTGTATATCAGCCCCGGAATCAGTTTGATCAAATCGCGCGGCTCCTTGCGAATCCCCTGGCAATGGGCTATGTGACAGGGGTCGTGGTAAGTGACCTTCAAGGGTAACGGCTTGAGTTTGGTACGCAACTCTTCTGCATGAAGTGCCAGAACCTGGGAAATATCGCGAACCTTGGTACTGAATGCCGAGGCTGGTTCTCCCTCGATATGGTGCCCGTATTTCTTCAGCTCAGCCCCGCATCCGCCGCAATCGGTGACGATAAAATCAACATTATAGCCGCTAAAAATATCGATGTTGGTGCGGGCCGCTTCTTTCAGGCCGGCCAGGTCCCCCCCCAGCATGTTGGGCGCGCCACAGCAGACCTGGCTTTTAGGGGTGATAACCTTGAAGCCGAGCGAGGAGAGCAGCTTGATCGTTGCACGGCTGGCATCGCTGAAAACGAGACTCATGACGCACCCCAGGAAGAACCCGACTGTCCCGCGTTCCGTGCCCACTGCAGGTGTAACCTCATTGATTTCCTGACGTAGTGGTCCGGAGGGCAGGGCAGGTAACAGTCCTTCCATCCGCTCCAGAGGTTTGGGGAACATCTTGAGGATACCGAGAGTTCTGACCAACTTCTGCAGGCCACTATTTTGGTATATCCGCATCGGAGCCATGGAACTCTCCAACCTGTCGGGGTGCGGCACCAGCTTGCGCAGGATCAGATCCTCCATGAAACTCAGGCCGGTTTCCGATTTTCGTTCGCAGGTGAACACGGCCACCAGCTCACCGGCATTGACTCCGCAGGGGCAGGCCGATGCGCAGGCCTGGCAATCCAGGCAGAGTGAGAGATATTCAAGAAGGAGCTCCGACTGGTCCAGTTCGCCTTCCTGCAGCTTGCGGATCAGAGCTACCCTCCCTCGCGGTGATGCGGTCTCAAGGAACGTTTCCCTGTAGGTTGGACAGGCGGACAGACACATCCCGCAGCGCATGCAGTTTAT
>JANNLB010000261.1:0-10196 GCA_031396605.1 Geobacter sp.
ATCGCAAGAAGCGCCGCCCCCGCCGCAAGCGGAAGGCACGCCCCGAGGCAATCGCCGCACGGTTGAAGCATGATCCGGCAGCGCCGGGCGACGTCGGCGCCTGACGGGAAAGTACTTCCCGGGCTTGCGTCACTCCGCCGCCTGCCGGGCTTCAAGGCCCCGGCAACGGATTGAACAGCGCATCGGACGCTGTCACCGTTACGGCCAGAAGCATGATGTTGTAGTGGTCAACTTCCTCAACAGGAGTAACGCTGCCGATCAGCGGGTCTTTGAGCTCCTGGCCGAGAAGTTTGCCCTATTCAGCGGAGTGTTCGGTGCCAGTGATGAAGTGCTGGGAAGCATAGAGTCTGGTGTGGACTTCGAGAAGCGGATCGTCAGGATTTATCAGGAGTGCCGTTCTCCCGAAGAGATCCAGGCGTCATTTGACGAGTTGCAGCGGGAGCTTGAAACCGAGATTGACGAGAGTATGAAGCTGACCCGCAAGAAGCTTCTGGAGAACTTCGATGAAGAGGTACACGAGAAGCTGCGGGTCAACCTCAAGGAAAGCACTGAGTATCTGAACAAGTACGAAAACTGGCTCTGGGAGCTTGCCAAGTATGCCCTTCACCAGCATGCTGATTTTATTGATGGAGAAATGGCGTTTTCCCTTAAAGAGAATCCCTTCCACGTACTGTCATTCCCGAATGCCTCTATCGGGGATCCAGATACTAAGATGCAAAAAAAGAATGGATTCCCGATTACACCCTCGGGAATGACAGTAAATTTAAACATCCCTCTCGGTCTGTATCGAATGGGGAGGCATGTGGAAGACGGTCACATATTCAGGATCGGGCACCCTTTGGCCCAGCACATCCTGGATGATGCCGGCAACAAGAAGCTACCACATGCAGAGATCGCCTTTGACTATTCCGGCCATCCATTGAAGATTTCCATCCTGGAGCCGTTAGTCGGTACATCAGGTTATTTGTCACTTGCCAGGTTATCGGTAGAGTCTTTTGAGGAAGAAGATCACCTGATCTTTTCCGCAGTTACTGATGATGGAACCATGATTGACGATGAACAGGCGCACAAGCTGTTCTCGTTGACGGGGACCTGCAAGGGCGCACAGCAGTGCGCCCCTACAGTTCGTGACCAGCTCCAACAGATATTTGAAGCCGGTAAAGATCGAATCATTGAGTTGATCGGCGCCAGGAATTCGGTATTTTTCGATGAAGAGATGGAAAAGCTGGAGAAATGGGCCGATGACCTGAAGAGTGGCCTGGAATTCGAGTTGAAAGAGCTGGATCGGGAGATCAAGTGCCTGAAGACTGAATCAAAGAAGATCCTCAAGCTGGACGAGAAACTGAAGGCTCAGAAGGACATCAAGGAACAGGAGAAGAAGCGCAACACCAAGCGGCGTACACTGTTCGAGGCTCAGGATGATATTGATAGCCGGAAAGAAGGTTTGATTGAGGGCGTTGAGGCTCGTTTGAGACAACTGATTAGCGCAAGCGAGTTGTTTGCCATACGTTGGCGGGTGGTGTAATGCAAAGCGTGACGGCTTGTCACGGTTTGCATTACAGCCAGGGGACAATTTGTCCCCCCCCCTTGAAAAACCGGAGATTCATGGGAACCATTTTGCCGGCGCCGGCAATATGGTCGAGCTAAAATCGGATTTTACGAGGACATGTTTATGACACAAACAGAACAGATACGAGTGGCTGTTTTTGAAGGAAAGCGTATTCGAAAAATCATTCATGAAGGTGAATGGTGGTTTGCAGTAATCGATATTGTGGAAGTACTCACCGATAGCCGCATCCCTAAACGGTACTGGAGCGATCTTAAGCGAAAGCTTGCCAAGGAAGGCTATTCTGAGTTGTACGATAAAATCGTACAACTGAAATTTGCCGCAGCAGATGGCAAGCTCTATGCCACCGACTGTGCTGACACTGAGACCATGTTCCGTATTATCCAGTCCATCCCTTCGCCTAAAGTAGAACCGCTCAAACGATGGCTGGCAAAAGTCGGCAAGGAGCGTCTCGACGAAATAGAAAACCCTGAGCTTTCCATGGAGCGGATGCAATCCCTGTATGAGAAAAAGGGATATCCGAAGGAGTGGATTGATAAGCGGATGCGGGGAATCGCCGTAAGGCAGGACCTGACCGACGAGTGGCAGAACCGGGGAGCCACCACCAGCCTTGAGTACGCCATACTGACCAACGAAATCATGCAGGGGTCTTTTGATCTGAAGGTGGATGATTACAAACTGGTCAAAGGGTTGGACAGGGAGAATCTGCGGGATCACATGACCGACATTGAGCTGATCTTGACCATGCTGGGCGAGGCCACGACTACCAAGCTCCATCGGGATCGTGATACCAAGGGATTTGATCCGCTCAAGAAGGATGCCCAGGATGGTGGAGCTGTGGCTGGGAGGACGCGGAAGGATATTGAGAAGCAGGCCGGTAAGCCGGTGGTGTCCAGTGAGAATTTCAAGGAGTTGGCAGGAAGCAAGAAGATGCTGAAAAAGCCATAGTTTAATGGAGTCATCAAGAGTACCCATTCGCGTAGCAGCAATATTCTCGCCCGGTGGCAAGGTCACTCCCAAGTGGTTTTAACTGAACCGGCGTAAGCACGAGGTTAAAGATACGACCTATTTCTGGCGGGACCGGATCGGCGATATCCCACTTATGCACTACGCCGTCACAGATGGCGAAGCTCTCTATGAGCTGGTCTACAACACCCTCGACCAGACCTGGTCCCTGAACGGACTTCAATCGGAACGACCGTGAAATACAGAACAATCCTTCATTGTGACATGAACGCTTTTTTTGCAAGCGTTGAGCAGCAGGCCAACCCTGAACTGCGGGGCAAGGCGATTGCTGTTGTCGGCGGTGGCGGGCGGACCGTAATCACCACCAGCTCGTATGAGGCCAGGGCCAAGGGTGTCAAGACCGGCATGGCGATCTGGGAAGGAAAACGAGTCTGCCCGGAACTGATCATCGTTGTCGGCGACAACAGGAAGTACACCTATACTTCCAGCAAAATTAACGAGATCTTCCGCGACTACACACCCGAGGTAGAGGCTTTTAGCATCGATGAATCCTGGCTGGACGTCACTCATTCCCTCGGTGTTTTCGGCAGTGCCGAGACGATTGCCTTTCAGATCAAAGCCCGTATCAAACACAGCTTCGGCATCACCTGCTCTATCGGCATTGCCCCTAACAAGCTCCTGGCCAAGCTGGCCAGCGACATGCAGAAACCGGACGGGCTGACGATTATCGCGCCGGAAAATATTTCGCGGATCCTGGAGCTAATGCCGATCAAGGAACTCTGCGGCATCGGCAAAAAGATGCAACGGCATCTCAACATGATGTCGATTTACACCTGCGGGGAGCTGGGGCGGTGCGACGAAGCACGCCTGACGCGTAAGTTCGGCATCGTCGGAGCGCGACTCAAACAGATGGGGCAGGGGATAGACCCTTCTCCGGTGGTTCAGTTCGGTGAGGAGGATGCGGTGAAGTCGGTCGGGCATTCGAGAACCCTGGAGCGGGATATTGACGATCCGGTCGAAATTAGACGCTTCCTGTTGCAGCTTTCGGAAATGGTCGGGAGCAGGGCGAGGAAATACAACGTCTCTGGGAAGACGATCCATTTGTACGTCCGGTATGCTGATTTTTTCACCAGTTGGGGGAAACAGACGACGGTAAAGAACTACTTCAATCAGAGTGACGAAATCTACCGGGCGGCACTGTCAATCCTCGATACTGTCGAATTGCAGCAGCCGGTCCGGCTCCTGGGTATCTGTCTCTCCAACCTGAAGCATCAGGCGGAGCAACTTCCATTGTTCGAGGACGAGAGGAAGAAGCTGTTTGCGACGCAGGCCATGGATACGATAAATGACCGGTTCGGCAGTATGGCTGTAACCTTCGGGAGTCTGGTAAAGGACAAGGATGGTGCGGGAAGTCATGTGATACCGCCAAGCTGGCGGCCCGATGGAATAAAGAATGTTGATGTTAAATAACAGAGCCAGAGAAGGTATACGTCAAAACACAACCCTGTGATGATCATTTCAGATATATCAGCAGCGTTTTATTGGCTCTGAGGTAAGCCTCATAGCTCATATTAACTCCATACGACGCGAAAAAGGGGGCATGCGGAATCGCAGCCCCCTTTTTTACGTTATGGAATAATTCTAGCCGAGAGTGTTAACCAGTTTAGTCAGGCGTGAAACATTGCGGGAAGCTGTTGAATTGTGGATAACACCTTTAGTAGCAGTGGCATCAATGACGGGTATAGCTACCTTAAGTGCTGCAACTGCGGCATCCTTGTCTTTGGCCTCTACCGCTTCACGAACCCGCTTGATATATGTTTTCAGCGTCGATGATACGTGACGATTACGTGCGGTTTTCTTTATACTCTGCTTGATTCTCTTGATTGCCGACTTATGATGAGCCAAACTGCACCTCCAAAATTTCTTTGAGTAAGTAACAAAATTGAACTAGTTTTTTAGCACTCTCCCTCAAGTTATGTCAAGTAAATTGTACTTATTCCATTTCCAAATCAAAGCGCTATCTTCGTTGGCTCGTCTTCGGCTCCTCAACGTACTATCTGTACGCTTCGTCGCCTCAATCCTCTCCGCCTTGATTTCATCTTTGATTTGAAATTGGTTTTGGTCCGTTTAGGGACAAAGTACCTCCTAGTCATCTTTCCGGATTCGAACGACTTGACTGACCCCGGGCATGATCTCAATTTCCTGGTCATTCAGATTGTCCGTGTTTCCAATCACTCCAATAATTGTGCGGTTGGCGCCGGTTGACTGATGGATGTCAAAATCACGGGTGATCAAATATTCCTTAATTGCATCCAGTGCCTCTTCTTTTGCATGTTTTTTCATAATAATTAACATGTTATATATACTCCCTTACACTTCTTCTTTATGTGACATGATACGTTCCAGACGGCGCGACTCATCGACGACTCGCTCAAACATCCTGATAATTGCATCATCATCCAGCGGGCCCGGGTTATCCTCTTTCATCCGGTGAAAAATCCGTTTTTCACGGGCCGGATCAAATACCGGCAGATTCAGATCTTTTTTGGCATGTCCAATTTCAAGTGCAAGCCGGGCGCGTTCGTTGAAAATGCGCAACAGAACATCATCGAGAAGATCAATCCTCTTGCGGGTTTCATCGATATCCACTGTTACCGCTCCTTTTAAAACTGTTTCTTGACAAAACTGTCTTTTTTCCCATCAACATCATCAAGGTAAGGGTAATCGAGATTATAATGCAGTCCGCGCGATTCCTTGCGCTTTTGTGCGCAGGTTATGATCAACTCAGCTACGGTGGCGATATTGCGCAGTTCTATCAAGTCAGATGTTACGTTAAAATTCCAGTAATAGTCTTCTATTTCTCCCTGAATCAGCTTTATGCGGCTCATGGCACGTGCCAATCGCTTGTCAGTCCGGACAATTCCGACATAATTCCACATAGTACGCCGTATTTCATCCCAATTCTGGGAAACTACAACCATCTCATCACTATTAGTGGCGGTCCCTGAATCCCAGACCGGGATTTCGCGATGGTCACTTGGGAGCGATGTGATGACATGGCTGGAATGTTTGTAAGCGCGTCCTGCGTAAACGGCTGCTTCCAGCAGCGAGTTGCTGGCCAGACGGTTGGCGCCGTGCAGGCCGGTGAAAGCGGTTTCACCGATGGCGTACAGACCGGGGATGTCTGTTTCTGCATCAAAATTGACCGCAACTCCGCCACACAGGTAATGGGCGGCAGGCACAACCGGAAGCCACTCTTTGGTCATATCCAGGCCGAAATCCAGACAGGTCTGATAAATGTTGGGAAAACGGCTTCGGACGATATCGGCCGGTTCGTGGGTGATGTCAAGGAAGGCGCAATCATCGCCGCTGGTTTTCATCTCGTTGTCAATGGCGCGGGCCACAATGTCACGGGGCGCCAGATCCTTCAGCTTGTGGTATTTCTCCATGAACGCGGTGCCGTCACGTCGCCGCAGGATCGCGCCTTCGCCGCGTACCGCTTCCGAAATAAGAAATGATTTTGCCAGCGGATGAAACAGTGTGGTGGGGTGAAACTGCATGAATTCCATGTTCGCAATCGTGGCGCCGGCGCGATACGCCATGGCAACGCCGTCCCCTGATGCCACGTCGGGGTTGCAGGTATAGAGATACACTTTGCCGGCGCCGCCACTGGCCAGAAGAGTGATCTTTGAGCTGAAGGTCACGACGGTATCGCCGGTAATGTCCAGTACGTACGCACCCAGGCAGCGGTTCCGCTCCAGCTGGCGGCGTTCAATCTTGGCAGAGGTGATCAGGTCGATGGCGATGTGGTTTTCATAGATCGTAATTGCAGGGTGCTGTCTGACCGCATAGACCAGTGCCCGCTCGATCTCGCGACCGGTGATATCTTCCGCATGCAGAATACGACGGGCGCTGTGCCCCCCCTCACGGGTCAGGTCATAGGATTCGCCGCTCGTAGTGAACTTTACCCCCCACTCAATCAGATTCCGAATAGTCTGCGGACCTTCCTCCACCACCATCCTGACAACATCTTCATGGCAGATTCCGGCCCCTGCAACGAGTGTGTCCTCGACATGGGCATCAAAAGAGTCATCATCAGAATATACCGAGGCGATGCCGCCCTGGGCGTACTTGGTCGCTGATTCGGAAATATCGCGTTTGGTAACGATGGCGACTCTGCCATGGTCGGCTGCCTGGAGGGCAAAGGAGAGACCGGCGATTCCGCTGCCGATGACGAGAAAATCGCTTTCGATGCGCATGTTGATTCCTTCTGAAAATGTGGGAATTCAAGTGGGAATTATTGACCTCGTATGAACACTTTGTCAAGTAGAGAGGAGTATATTGCCGGATATTCGCTCGATTCATAAAAATAAATTGAGGGGACTTTGGCAGCATTTTTCAAACAAATTGCATTATGAAAGCAGTTTTAGTAAGGTTACAAAATGTTTTATCAACTCACTTTTACGAATTTGTACGAAAAGGACAATGCTGATGACAACAATCCCCTCAGGAAATGATGCTATATCGACGCGACTTGAAGCGATCATGGCTGCCAATAGTAATTTTGTAAAACCGGATGCATTTCCTCCGCTTCCCAAGTCACCGCAGAAGCAACTGGCCATATTCACCTGCATGGATACCAGACTTGTTGATTTTCTAGAACCGGCCATGGGGCTCAAGCGTGGTGAGGCCAAAGTTATCAAGAACGCCGGTAATACCATTGTTGATCCGATGTCCGGCGCCGTTATCCGCAGTCTGGTTGCGGGAATTTTCATGCTTGGAGTGGACGAAGTTTTTGTTATCGGGCACCGGGACTGTGGTATGGCCGAGATTGATGCCGAGTCGGTCAAGCGTGATATGATAAGTCGAGGCATCTCACCCGATATCATCGATATTCATATCCCGGATCTGAAGCAGTGGCTGGGTATCTTTGCGCACCCGGTGGAAAACGTAGAGCGGGTAGTCAAAATAATCCGACATAACCCTTTGATACCAAAGGATGTACCGATTCATGGTCTTCTGTTTTGCCCGAACGATGGCCATCTTGATGTTGTCGTGAATGGCTATACCGGGGAAAGCTTTGCCGCAGGGCTCTCATAGTATGATTCATTCGAATTAAATATGTTTTAATAACATGTGAGCATCCTCATAAGGAACTTCACCTATGCGTTTTCCGCTGCGTCTCAATTATGATCTGACAAAATACATTATCGGCAACAAGATCAAGAAAATTGACAAGTATCCGCTGGTACTGATGCTGGAGCCGACCCATCTCTGCAATCTCGCCTGTTCCGGCTGCGGCAGAATCCGCGAATATGCCGACACTATCCAGGAGATGATGAGCCTTGATGACAGTTTGAAATCAGTCGATGAATGCCCGGCTCCGGTCGTAACCATCACAGGTGGAGAGCCGCTCCTGTACCCTCAGATTCATGAACTTGTTGCCGCGGTTTTGCAGAGAGGCAAACATATCTACTTCTGTACGAACGGCATCCTGCTTGAAAAGGCGCTCGACGTCATGACGCCACACCCCAATTTTACGCTCAATATTCACGTTGATGGTCTTGAAGATACCCATGATCGAATTCTGGAGCGCAAAGGCGCCTTTAAAATTGCGCTGGCAGCGATCAAAAAAGCTAAAGAGAAGGGGTTTCGAGTTTGTACTAACACCACCATTTTCAAAGAAACCGATCTGGTAGAAATAGAAATGCTTTTTAGCAAACTTGAGGAGTTTGGTGTTGACGGAGTTCTTGTAGCACCTGGCTTCGGCTATGAAGCTGTTGGTGAAAAACTGTTCCTCGAACGCCGGGATATTGAGAAAAAGTTTATTGACGTATACGAGATGAGCAAAAAATATCGCTTCTATTCTACTCCGATGTACCTGCGGTTTCTCAAGGGCGAAAAGAAACTGGAATGTACCCCCTGGGGCAATCCGACCCGTAATCCACGCGGCTGGAAGGCTCCCTGTTATCTGATCACAGACGACCATTATTTGACCTTTGCGGAGATGATGACAAAGACGGACTGGGGTAAGTATGGAGTAGGGAAAGATCCACGCTGTGCCCAGTGCATGATGCACTGTGGTTTCGAGCCTACGGTTGTCAACGAAATCGGCAAGAGCTGGAAAGACATGCTGGAGATGATGATCTGGAATATGACATGAGATGAAAGCGGGCTTTTACGGAGTTGTACCATGTGGTAAAACAATCAAACAAAAGACTGGCAAGGCTCTGAAGATTGCGGTCAAGACGAATGGCAAATTCTCTCCCGGCAAGGTACTCAAGGATCTCACTGCCAAACCTCTCAAGGCTACGCCTAAGGCAAAAGTAGTTGCAAAAAAAGAAGTAGAGAAGCTTTAAAACGGCCCGTATCCAATTAGAGTGGGATACGGGCCGTTTTGGATATAGCTTTCTGCACATCGGCGATGCAGAATGACATTCAGATTCGTTTTTTATTAGCAGACGCTTGTGATATAAATTCCGCTGCAACAGGAGACGAGGTATGAAAACAAGGCTGATTCTTAAACCCGGACAAAAAGGGACAAAACGGCTGGCGGAAAAATACGGGGATGTCTTGCTCTGCATACGATCCCGCTATGACGAGGAAACCCGAAAACGGCTGAAGACGGTCGAACTGATTGTCGAAGAGAGTAACTGGACACCTCCACTCTCCCGTTATGCGGCGAATGATCTTGTTTTACTCCGTATCGAAGCATCAAATATGTCATTGCGAACTCAAGCCAAAGCAGCAGGTGCAAGATGGAATCCAGAGAAGCAACTCTGGTTTGTGAAGAATGAAAAAATTGTCGGCACTACATTAGAAAAGCATATACAGGTAGATGCAAAGGATAACCACGGAAAACCGAAAAAGCATCTATATGTATATGCTTGAAAGGCATCTACAGGTAGATGACAGATTCTAACTGCATAATAAGATGTTGGCAAAACAAAAAATGAGAATGAAGCGATCATGACCAATAGACGGAACAAACAGCCGCAGCAGCTTTTTCACGAATGCTGGAATTGCCATAAAATTGGCCTGAAGCCCGGCATTCTGGGGACAAAGCACGGAGATTATGGAATGCGAAATATTTATAAAGACGAACAAGAGCTGAAGCTCCATGAATCTGGGTTATGTTCAGAATGCGAAGAAGAACGGAACGACGTAAATTTATAAGACGCTGTATTCTATGTCGGAATGAAAACGGACATAAAAAAATGGATAAACCCCAACTGATAGAGGCACCCCAAATTGTCGCTCGTAGACTTCGTAAAGCAGTAGAACTGCATGACGCTGGCGAATATCGGGCGCTTTACACTTTATACGACGAGACTGCCTCAGAAGTTTCATCGCTCAGAGGAATCTCAAATAGACAAGTAAACATTGCATTAACCTTTATGGATAGCTGGGGCGACTCGGGCGGCCATGACTGGCTTTACTACAAAGGAATTGAAAAGAACGATTGGCCCAAACTGGCACAAGAAATTATTGAGGTGCTTGAAACAGGCGGCGAGATTATGAACACATTAATTCTAGAACACTTCGATTTGTCTGACCGGCCCTCGTTATTACGGCGGATCAAGGGCATTTTTAAGCACGAATAGAAAGTTGCCAACCAGGCAGAAGCAGCGGCCTAAAACCGCCGCTGTTCTCCCACACCGTT
>JANNLB010000307.1:0-11479 GCA_031396605.1 Geobacter sp.
GTAAAATTCATCCTTGTAGTCCCAGGAGAAGACGGCATCCAGCACCGGTATGGCTGCGGCGTCGCAGGGACGCACCCCCACCAGGACGGTCTCGGGAAATCTGGCCGGGTCGATACCGGTGATGGTAACCTGCTGCCCCTCCTTCTCGTAGGACATGATCTCTTCACAGAGCGGGAAGAAGGCTTCTTTGGCGGATCTTCTCGGCAACTTGTCGGTTATCATGTCACTGGCGCTCGTAAGCGGTTCGTAGAGCAGGGTACCTCCGTTCATGCGAGGGGCAACGACGCGGATGCCTTCCGTGATCAGGGAGTCGAGGAGGGTGTTCAGATTTTGATGTGAGATGTATTTGTGCATTTTAAAACCTTTTTGTGATGGTTACTTTATAAAGCTCTGATCGTCTTTATCAGTGAACATCGTCAGCGGTCCCTTCTCGATGACTTCAAAGCCGGCTTCATAGTCATACAGCTCCTTCAGCTCCTTGGCCATCTCGCGTTTGAGCTGCGATTCTCCCATCAGTCCGGAGAGGGCCTTCAAGTCGCACCCCTTGACGACGATCTTGTCACCCTTCTGGTAGAGACGTGAGACCATGCCCCGGATGTAGACCGCTTCTTCTTCCTCGATAGATCTTCTCCAGAATTCGTCGTACCCCTTGCCGGGAGTACGGGCGTCCATGACGACGACGTAGGCCTGACCGCCTGGCACTTTGTGGTGATAGAGCATGGTATGTTTGGCGGTGTACATGCAGCAGACCTTGGAGCAGTAGGAGATCCCTTTTTCTCTCGCTCTCGATCCGATGCATTGTATGAAGACGATCTGCTTCGGTTCCCTGCCATCGGAGGGGCGCAGGATCTTGCCGCCGGTCGGGCCGCTTGCGCTTGCCAGCCGCTCGAAGGTCATGCCGTCGATGACGTCGGGGATCTTGCCGTGGCCGAATTCGCCGTACCCCTTGATGGGGGAGCCTTTGGGTTTTTCGGAGATCGAGTAGAGGTCGAAGCCGGTGGCGACGACGATGGCGCCGACCGCTTCGACTACAAGTGAGTCCTGTTGTTAGAAATCAACGGCGCCGGGGCCGCAGCCGGTGCACTTGTCCTCATCCACCGAGCGGGCTTTTTTCTTGATGGTGACCTGGAAGTTGCCGATGTAGCCATCGACCTTTTCTATTTCACTGTAGGTGTAGAGCTTGATCTTGGGGTGGTTGGCGACGTCGACCATCTTGGGGGTCATGATGCATTGCGAGCAGTCGAGCGTCGGGAAGGTCTCGGAGAGCTGGGCCATGTGGCCGCCGGCAGAGCATTTACCGCACTGGAAACAACGGCGCACAGAGGTGCCGGAGAGGGCTTCGACCTTGCGCACAAAGTCGACGTCCATCGTACCCTGGGAGAGGATCATCTTTTTCTTTTTCAAGTATTGTTCCTGTGCCTTCTTTGCAGAGCGAAGTATATGTCATAAATAGCAAAAGCTGCGCCACATTGGTAACAGACTGAATTTATGGTAGTTGTTTATGAATGAACGGCGAGTAATCGGCGGTCTCGATGACGATCATGGGGAGAATATCCCCGGAAACTGTTCCGCGTGTGGAAATTGTCGGCATTCGGGAGTTCCAACAATTTGTAGTAAACGCGCTTATCAAACGTTTGAACTAAAGAAAGCATACTCGCTAATACTGATACATTCGCAAATTCTATCTGACATCCCCGAGTGCTATTATCGGGGATCCATGATTTCAGTAACTTAAAGGCCGGATTCCCGATCAGAAGCGCTTCGGGAATGACAAATTGCGAGGGCATCAATACTGACTATGTGAACAATTTATTTCTTGGTACATTCATTAAAACGGGGGCACCTAAGTGCCCCTGTCCGGTCTCGTATCGCGTTTTTCGGTAGCATACCGCTATGGTTGCCATGCCGCCAATGGGTCCTGGCCGTTTAATAGAAATCGCGCTATCGAGTACGAAATTCTAAAATGGAAGTTTGCCGTAACCCATCAGACCAAAGGCGGGGGCCAGCAGGCAGGTGAAGCTGAGTACAATGAACATGGTGGCTGCAACCTTCGGGTTGATCTTGCCGTAGGTCACACCCGTAACAGTAAAGCAGATCACGACAAATGTCAGGTTCATGAAAGCAAGATAGGGAACAACTCCGATGATGGTTTTGCCATCGGGCTTCACTCCACCGCCCGTAGCGTAGAGGAATGCATACACGGCGCATACTATGCCGACAAGCAGGGCACCGTTGCCGACGGTACGCAGATCTTCTACTCCCGTCAAAAGGGCATGTCCGGTCTGCAGGTACAGGACTCCGAATACGAACAGCAGTCCGGCGGTAAAGGGATCGGTAAAGACTGCGGCTTGAAGCGTCGCACCGATGACAACCAGGGTACCGACAACTGCACTCACAAAACCGGTACTTTTGGCCTCGCCGTAACCGAGGAAAAACATACCTACCGGAACCCACATAATACTGATCAAAACAAGCAGTGCTAACGTCATGACATTCTCCTTGATTAATTTAATGCCCCTCTCCCGGCGAGAGCCGGGAGGGGAGTAAAGGGAAACCTACTCGGCGGTCGTCGGATCTATCATTGCTCGTACTTCAGCTACACTGTTGGCCGGAAATCCGCCCAGTTTTGCGTGTTCGAGCACCATCTCCTTGTCGGGAGCAATGTAGATGCAGTAGATCTTGTCGTCGGTTACATAGCTTTGTACCCACTGAATCTGTGGGCCAAGTCCCTGCAGGACGCCGCATGACTTCTGCGAGATAGCCTGTAATGTTTCAGTCGGCAATTGTCCCGCACCTGCAAGTTCGCGTTCAATTACATATTTCGGCATGATGTCTCCTTTTCAAATTGTGATCAGACGGTTACCAGAAAAACGTCGTGCCGAGAGCCAACTGGTTCGAATGCTGTTTTGCTCCATCATGCCAGGTGTTTTGCGCATAGGTATATTCACCGGTAAACTTGGTGAAGCTGTTGAGGCTATAGGTAACGGACGCCGTACCCGCTTCCTGATTCTTGATCGGACTAACGGTTTCAACGTCGCCGGTTTCCTGGCGGGACTGTCCATAGTTGGCCCCTACCACCACCGCAGGGGACAGCTTGTAGGTTGCCTGGACCAGGAAGCCCCAGTGGATTCTCTCTTTACCTGATGCATCAGTCGAGGTTGATTCGAGGAAGTCGCCGTCCTGAACGCTGACCGTGCCGAGTCCCTTGCCGCCGTAGGCGGAGACCAGAAGGTTGATGCCGCTGAAACCGGCACCGATACCGGCGGCACTACCGATGGATGTGTTGCTCTCTCCCGGGCGTGCAGCTGCGATATCACTTCGGGTTGCGGTCTGGTAGAGACCGGAAAACCACGCCTGCACCGCAGTGCCGCCATGCGTTTTGGCATAGGAAATTTCGGCTTCAACCCGAGGTGAATCGGTTTTGCTCGTATCGGCACTTATCTTGTAGGGTTCCCCGATGGAGACAGCCACTTTGGTCCCGCCAAGGTCAGGAGTCGTGTAACGGATCTGCGGACCGAAGTTGGTATAGAGATAGCCGTAGCCGATATGGCCAAGGGTGGTATTGCCTCGGAATGCCGCGCCCGGGACAACTCCCGCCGACAGAAGCGTCATATCAGTCAGGATGTTCTTCCCCTGATACAGGTTGAGAGCGCGACCGACCAGCAGTTCACCGTAGGCGCTCTTGGCGGTATAGAAAAATTCCCGGAAATCAATATTAGGTGATGTGTCGAAACGGGTGCCGCTTTTGTTCTGCAAAGCCGGATAAATACCGACCCGGACGGACGAGTCTACCCCTTCGGTTGTGGGGGCCTTGACATTGAAGGCGACTACCGACGGCAGCAAGCCGATACCTGTGCCAAAGCGTTGATCGCTTTTAGATTCATTGCCTCCAACACTCAGCAGACTTAGTGAACGAGCGCCGGTCGGCAAAGGACTGGTCGAAGCGTAGGTGGCATAAAAATCAACAATGCCATCCGTGCTGAGCTCCCAGCCGTTTGCCCCGCCAATTGTAAATGCCGCGCTTGCCGGTTTGCCTGCGACAATTGAAACCGCTATCAATACTCCCAGTGTCGCCAGTGTGCTCTTTTTCATAGGTGTTCTCCCTCTTTCAATTAATTTTGAAATCCATCAAATAAAAAAACCATTGCACGGTTAAACATCTCCTTTTACTGTTTCATCAGCATTTCTGTTCATGCGCTCCGGCTGAACGCGTACGCCATCTCCTTTCGTTTGGATTGTGAATTCCTGCGTGCTGCAATTAATTTTATGTCCGGCGATAAAACATGATCGCGATCTTTTTCTTGAGGTTCATGAAGCAAGTTGTGAATGGAACCCTCGCCATCTGTAGCGTTTGCGGCCCTCATACGAGAATAGCGATGCTTGTGCAACTGCAGTGCCAAAAATATAACAATGGTATTGTCATTAAATATTAGATGGTTACATCGTTACATCTCAAGCTGGTCTTATGTAAAGCGAGTGTAGACAAAAAGGGCATATTTTATAACATGCTGTAATTATTGTGTGATATACTAATGAGGCAGAGTTCTACACCGTAGAGAATAGTCCCATGATCCTTCCTCCGCACAAGGGGTGGTGCGTGCAGCGGGGGAAATGAGTAATTAAATAGGTGTGGCGGGTAGAGGGATGCTAAAAATATAGAACCGGGTTCTGTATTGGGCACGGGCATTGCTTGTGGCATATGATAACAACGTTGACGCCCCTCCACGTCAGAGTGAGATGCGAGTGGTTGGTTCGCCATGAAAGGTCGGTAATGGAAAAGAATCGGGATAGCACATTGCACAATTATAAATTTGAGGTGCCTGAAATAATTTTTGGAAGAGGGATGCTGAGCCAGGTAGGTCCGTGTGCCCGCAGGCTTGGAGGCAAAAAAATTTTCCTGGTCAGCGACAAGGGACTCTTTCATGCCGGCTGGGTTGATCTGGCCATGCGGAGCCTCCTTGATGCCGGTCTTGAATTCATTTATTTTGACGGGATTACCCCGAACCCAAAGGATCATGAGGTGGAAGAGGGGGTGAGAGAATACCAGCGCCACGGCGCCGATGTGATTGTCGGTCTTGGTGGCGGCAGCTCCATGGATGCGGCCAAGGCAATCGCCATACTTGTCTCGAACGGTGGAAAAATCCGCGACTTTGAAGGGCCGGACCGGATCATTCGCCCCCTCCCGCCCCTGGTTCTCTGCCCGACTACCTGCGGTACCGGTTCCGATGTCTCGCAGTTTGCCATAATCAGTGATACCGAGCACCTTCGTAAAATCTGCATTATGAGTCGCTGCGTCGCTCCGGATATCAGCCTTACAGACCCGAACACTCTCTCGACCCTGCCCGATGAATTTGTCGGCACCACTGCTACCGATGCCCTCAGTCATGCCATGGAGGCCTTCTTTTCGATAGCCTCTACGACCCTTACCGATGTTCATGCCATCAAAGCGCTGCGGCTTCTGGCAGGCAGCCTGGCAACCGCTGTTCATGAACGGAGACCGGAGGATCTGGAGAATCTGGCGCGGGCCAGCCTTCATGCCGGCATGGCCTTTTCCAATTCGATGCTTGGCATCGTCCATGCTCTGGCACACCCGATAGGCGGCCTCTATGACGCAAACCACGGCAGTATCAATGCGATTCTGCTGCCGGAAGTGATCCGCTACGACATTCCGGTTGTTACCGAAAAGCTTCAAGAACTTGCCTGGGGGCTCGGACATCGTTCCAACGGCGATATCAGCGATGCCAGTGAAAAAATTCAGGAAACACTCGACTCGCTTCTGGAAGCGAGCGGAGCACCACGCAGCCTGCGCAGCATCGGAGTCCTTCGCAAGGATCTGCCGGAACTGGCGCGCCAGGCACTCAAGGATGTCTGCATAGTTACCTCCCCGCGTGAGGCGGATGAAGAGGATCTACTGCGCATTCTGGAAAGGGCGTACTGATGGACAAGGTCGCTGTTCGAACAAAGATAGATGAATCATCGCTTGAGCGGCTGCTTGGGCTGGACAGTTCAAAAATCGGCTTCTATGCCGAGGTCAAACAGAAGATTCACGAACTGGAGACCGCCAATCTCGGTTTGCGCAGCAAAGGCAATGAACTTCAGGCCATGTTCGATTCGATCAGTGACGGCGTCATTGTGTATGACAACAGCGGCAAGGTTCAGCATCGCAATCATGTCTGTCCAAGGTATTTTCCTCAGGAGACCCTCCCCGGCTGTTCATGCCGTGAACTTTTCCATCCGGAGCTCGAATCAGCCCCTATTGATTGCCCCGTTGAGCGGGCCTTGACGGGTGAACGGGTAGAAATTTCAATTGCGCCTCAATCCTCAGCAGGGAAAGCCCGCTACTTCGATGTAACCGCCACACCGATCGAAGATAGCAGGGGGGAGCAGAATCGTGTGCTCGTGTTTCTGCGCGATGTAACCGAAAAACGTCTGCAGGAACTCCAGCTGATGCAGGCCGAAAAACTTTCCAGTATCGGAGTCCTGGCTTCCGGGGTCGCCCACGAGATCAATAACCCGCTCTCATCGGTGGCGGGCTATGCAGAGGCTCTGCTCAGGCGCTTCAAGGATGAACAGTCGCTGGCTGATGATCCGCGGCTTGATGATTTTCAAAAATATCTGAACGTGATCGTCCGGGAATCGTACCGCTGTAAAGGCATCATCGACAGTCTGCTCTCTTTCAGCCGCAAGTCTGACGGCTCTGTCAGCAACATAAATATTAATGATATCCTGAACGAAGTTCTTGAGCTGGTCCGGTTCAAATCCCGCTTTGAAAAGATCGAGATTCGAATCGACCTTCAACAGGATCTTCCGGATGTTCTTGGCGACCCTGCCGGTCTTCGTCAGGTCTGCATGAACCTTCTGATGAACGCCCATCAAGCAATCAACGGGCCTGGAATCGTCGAAATAACCACCAAAACGACAAAACAGGCGACTGTTATGTTTCAGATCCGCGATTCCGGTTGCGGGATCTCCAAAGATGTCATCGAACAGATCTGGGATCCGTTTTTTACGACAAAGAATGTCGGTCAGGGCCTTGGACTTGGACTGGCGGTTACGTACAACATTATTAAGCGCCTTGGCGGTGATATCAGTGTGGAAAGCCAGGTTGGCAAAGGATCTAAATTCAGTGTGAGGATGCCGGCATGCAAGAAATAGTTCGAAAAGATACGAAAGTTCTTGTTGTCGAGGACGATAAATCACTCCGGGAACTGCTACAGATGGAGCTGTCCCGTTCCGGATATATTGTCACTGCTACTTCGAGTGGAGAAGAGGGACTTGACGCCTACCGCGAGGAGATCTTCAACGTGGTTCTTCAGGATATACGCATGCCCGGTATGGACGGAGTTGACACACTAAAGATGATGCGCGCAGAGTCAACTATCCCTGAAATCATCATGTTTACCGGTCATGGTACCATTGAAACTGCAGTGGAATGCATCAAGCTGGGCGCCTATGACTACCTTACCAAACCGATAAAGCTTGATGAGCTGGAACTTTTGATCGATAAAGCGTGCGAAAAGAACCGTATGCGGCTCGAAAACATAAATCTCAAAAAAGAGATAAAACGTTTTGAAAATCACCGTATTATCGGCAAGAGCCAGGTGATTCAGAAGGTTCTCGATACGGTGCAGCGATGGGGAGTAACCGACGAGCATGTGCTGATCACCGGAGAGAGCGGCACCGGCAAAGAGCTGATTGCCCGGGCGGTCCATGATGCCAGCCGTCGGGCGAACAAGCCGTTTGTAACGGTCAACTGCGGCAGATTTGACGCCAATACCGCTGAAAGCGAGCTCTTTGGACACATGCAGGGCGCGTTTACCGGTGCGAACAAAATGCGGGCAGGTCTGTTTGAACTGGCCGACACCGGGACCCTGTTCATGGACGAGGTCTCAGAGATGCCGCTCGATGTCCAGGTCAAACTTCTCCGCATCCTCGAAACCAGCACCTTTCGCCGTATGGGGGGGAACCACGATATCCGGGTGAACGTCCGCTTCGTCTTTGCCTCCAACAAGATTCTGGCGGACTGTGTCATCCGCGGTGAATTTCGTGAAGACCTGTACCACCGGATAAACCTGTTGCCGATCCCCCTGCCTCCACTGCGACAGCGTACCGACGACATTATCCCGCTGACCTGGTTCTTCATCCGGCAGAGTAATGAAAATGACCCGCGTAGCTGGGAAGTCACCGATGAAGCGATGGCTTCGCTCTGCGCATATCAGTGGCCGGGAAACGTCAGAGAACTGCGTAATACCATCCGCAGGGCATGCATTCTCGCGAACGAGCCGATCATCACCCCGGACCTGTTTCCGTTTGCGCCTCAAAAAACGATCTATTCACCGGCAGCAATCGCAGTTCGCAGCGAGAATGAGACCACCTTCGCGCCGGCACCTCTCTGGGCTGTCGAACGCAACCATATCCAAAAGGTTCTTGAGCTCGTAGATCAAAACAAAAGCCAGGCAGCCAAACTGCTCGAAATCGACCGTAAAACTCTTTACAGCAAGCTGGAACGCTACGGCATGGAAACCTGAGTATGAGATTATGGTGTTTCACGACTCTACCGTCTGAACCATCAACTAACTGCGGCTTTCCGTTACGGATCGCTTCAACCTTCGTCGCACATAATGCTGTAGTATTTTGCTACACCAATCACCCGACGCACCGTGGAAAAAATACACAGTGTAGAATAAAGCTACATTCCAGCGGGAAAAAGTCTGGCCATGTCAACATTAAAGGTCTTTCGTCAGCTGGATTCGGCATTTCCCCTTCACCATGGCCCTCTCCCTCTGGGAAAGAAAGCTGTGTACAAACAACTGGGTTAAAATTCCCCACTGTAGACAAAATCCCTAGCTAAAAAAGCGCATATTGTGGACATGTTTATATAAAACTGTTCCATATCACCCCGTAACCTGTGCCAGCCTGTCGCCCCCGCCCACTAAAACAATCATAACAAGCCGTAAATACACAATAATTTTAGTTGGCATTTAACTTGCTAAGACTAGTGATAACTCGATCACGATGGGTCTTGAAGTAGTGATAATCGACTCATTTACGGCATATAGAGATGATCGTAAAACCAGGTTATGAGGAGGTGGTGGCCAGATTCTGGAAAGGACAGCAGCAGAAGAATACGTAACATTTCAATGTAATCGAGTCAGTTCAAACAAAAACACACACCAAAAAAGGAGGTAGTACCCATGTCACACAACAAAGACGTCAAACGGACCCTTAAGAATGAAAGACTGGAATACCCGATCAAGATGATGCACGCATATCCTTCCGTAAATGTCGGCTGGGGCGCGCATACAATGGTTGGCAATGACGCCAAGGCTCTGGGCATGACCAATGTTCTGATCGTAACCACCGGCCTTCGCGGCACCGGCATTGTCGAGACAATCCAGGGCGTGCTGAAGGCTGCCGGGGTTGCTTCCGAAGTGTTTGACAAGGTAACTCCCAACCCGAAAGATCATGAAGTCATGGCTGGCGCCAAAGTATTGGCATCCGGCAAATTTAACGGCCTGATCAGCCTCGGCGGCGGCAGTTCCCACGATTGCTGCAAGGCCATTAAACTCGTTCACAGCCATGACGGTCAGGATGTCAGAAGCTTTGAAGGGGCTTTTAAAGCAACCAAGGCCAACACCATTCCCCAGCTCGCCATCAACACGACATCAGGAACCGGCTCGGAAGTTTCCTGCTTCTCGATCATCAACCATACCGACAAGAAATACAAGATGGCCCTTTTTGATCCCAACTGTACACCCAGCAAATCCGTCAATGACCCGTTGATCCACGCTTGCATGCCTGGCGACCTGGCCGGATACACCGGTATGGACGCCTTGGCTCATGGCGTTGAAGCCATCACTTCCCGCCTGGGTGTTATCTCCGCTTATGGTCCCGGCCTGAGCGCAATATCTTTGATCTTCGGCAACCTGCGTCAATCGGCAATGAACAGAAACAACGACAAAGCTATCGAGGCGATGGTCTGGGCTGAAATGGCCGCTGCCTACAGCTTCAACAGCGCCGGTCTTGGCCTTATCCACAGCATGGCCCATGCTCTGGGCGGTATGTACGACGCTCCTCACGGTCTCTGCAACGCCATCGGTCTTGCTCCTGTCATGACGTTCAACCTCCCGGCCTGCCCGGAGCGCTTCAAGATGATGGCACAGGCCGCCGGTATCGACGTAAGCGGAATGTCTGATATGAAAGCTGGCCATGCATTTATTGACGCTTGTTTGGAACTGAAAGCCGATCTGGGCATCACCAAGACCTTCACGGATCTTGGTCTGGTTGAAAAAGACGTCGAAGGGCTGTCACGTTTCTCCGTGAACGATATCTGCACAGAGGGTAACCCTACTGATACCGGTCTGCAGGATATGATCGGCATCTTCCACCAGTGCATGTAATTTGTTGATTTAGTTCGTTGTGTTCCATGCAATGTTATGCCGCTGGCCCCGAAGGGAAGACACCCCCTCACCGGGTGCCGGCGGTTTTTTTTGAGAAACGACGCAGTACCTGAAAACCATGCATAGTGTTCACGCATAGGCGCAAAGATTGCATCGAAATAAATCTCCGGAAGATTTAAAATCAAACGATACGAGGCCGTCATGATTACCGAACAAGGGGTTAAGGATCTTCTCAACGCAAGCGGATACATCGCCGACGACACCATTGCCACCGCCGTTTTTCTGGCCCTCCACATGGAGAAGCCGATCCTGATTGAGGGCCCTCCCGGCGTAGGGAAGACCGGCCTGGCCAAGGCCCTCTCCTCTGCCCTGGATTTTCCCCTGGTGAGACTGCAGTGTTACGAAGGGATCGACGAGGGGAAGGCGCTCTATGACTGGGAGTACGGCAAGCAGCTGCTCTATACCCAATTGCTGCGCACCCAGCTTGATACCTACCTCTCCGTATCGGCCGACCTGCGGGAAGCCGTCGAGCGTCTTTCTGCCGAAGAGAGTCTGTTTTTCTCCAAAAATTTCCTGGTACAACGACCGATTCTGCGCAGTTTCCTGTCCGAAAAGCGATCCTTACTGCTCATCGATGAGATCGACCGTTCCGATGACGAGTTCGAAGCGCTGCTGTTGGAGTGTCTGAGCGACTTTCAGGTCTCGATCCCCGAATTGGGTGTCATCGAGGCCAAGAGAAAACCGCTGACGATCCTGACTAGTAACGGCACGCGGATGATTTCCGACGCATTGCGACGACGCTGCCTGTATCTCTATATCGGTTATCCGGAGTTGGAGCGGGAAGTAGCGATCGTCCGGGCAAAATTCCCCGACCTCTGCGAGGCACTGGCACGCCAGATGGTGGAATTCCTGCGTAAGGTCCGCGAACTGAATCTACGCAAACCCCCCAGTGTTTCCGAAACCCTCGACTGGGCCCAGGTGCTTACGATCCTGAAGGCAACGCAACTTTCGCCGGAGGTGGTCGCCAATACCGTCGGGGTGATTGCCAAACACCAGACAGACCTGCAGAAGGTAACGGA
>JANNLB010000030.1:0-6070 GCA_031396605.1 Geobacter sp.
CACCAGTTTCGTATTTGAGAATCCGGACAACATTGCCATTCTTGCAAATATGGTGGGCGCGAAGTTTGGCGGCGAATGGGATATTCCGAAACTGATGGGGCTCGGGGTTCAGACACTTATTATGGAGAAAAAGTTCAACAATGATGCCGGTTTCACCGCCAAGGATGACCGGCTGCCGGATTTCATGTACAGTGAGGCACTACCAAACAGCGGGCATGTATTCGATATTACGGACGAGGAACTGGCTGCTACCTTAAAGTTTTAATCATGTAAATGTCCGGAATGATCGCTTGCATAGAGACCATATTCGAGTTGATCAAAGTATTACCTGATTAGTACGGATCTTCCGCTAAAATGATTGTCATCCCCGAATGCCTTTATCGGGGATCTGGTTTTTCAGGCAGTTACAACCAGATTCCCGATCAGAAACGCTTCGGGAATGACAAATTTGGGGACTAGCGGAAGAATCAAGCAACGGCATAAAACTTGTGGAGGTTAAACTCGATATGCCAATTGATTGCAGCGTGAAGGAACAGTTTCACTTCGACAACCCCTCTAAAATCCCCCTCGATCCCTTTATGCCCCAGAGGGTACCTTTAAAAAAGGGGGAGGTGGAAAATGGTAGTATTGCGACATACGGTTGCCCGTGCTGTGCCTTTTCGGTGAAGGAATAAACCTATCAGACGTGCTGAAAATGTCTGGCATTATGCCTCGCAATAAGTTCCCTCACCACGGCGACCAAATCCTTGGGAACTTCCATCAGGGTTTGGGTTCGGTCGTCAAGAACAGCCTCATCCTCTCTGGCAGCATCATCTTCAGTCTGGCTTTCATAATGGGAAAGGACTGTTTGAACCTTTGAGTCATCCCATTCTTTTGGGAATTTGCTCTGTTTCATTTCTTTCTATGCCTCCGCTTATATGCCGTCAAAGGTTTCCCTTCCAGATCATATGCTGTTATCACAAAAATACTTTGAGGCCCGGGGTCAGCCACTTATATCACTCTCAAATATCTTCCCTCTTTTGTCTTGCCAAGCGCGACCCTTGATCCCTCTCAACCAGGCCGGTCTTCCCCAGGCTGTCTGAGTACTTCTTCTACTTCCACTTCCGAAACATCGTGATTGTATATGTGAGGCAATTCCGTAACTGAATCAATATAATATCTAACTCTCATGCAAAAGTCCAAATAACAGAACAAAACAAACCAGAACCGGCGTTGATTTCAGAATCAAAAAAAGCTCGCGCCGAACTGATCTTACGCAAAAAATCAATCAGCACATCTGAATCAATCAGCAATGACCTCACTGACATTTGTCTTGATCCGTTCGACGCGTATTCCAGGAAGCTCTCAGATCATTAACATATTCAACACTATTGTAATATCACTTTGATCGGCCCAAATTCCGTAGCATTTTCTCAGTGCATTTTTCGCGGAAGATCGTTTTGCAGAATGAAGTGGATCAATTAAAATATTTATGGATTGACAGTTCTGATGGCAACATGTTATCTTGCATACAAGACAATATAAAAGCGTATAAAATTCAGATTAATACTTTTATTCCAACGATCTTACATAAATTTACTTTTTATTATAGCATGTTACCTTTATTTATGATTCGGCATCAGTTAAATTACATAATATAGCATACGATGTATATTGGTACTATTGTCCGGGAAATTATGGTACGTATTTCCCGTGACAGTACATAGAGGGCGCATGGTATCCACCACCAAGCAAGGCATTCAGAGGTGAATCATGGACATCAGGGCAAAGTCCGAACGACTTGCATGGCCCGCATCACCAGCGCCGGGGAAAACCTGAACCTTTTCGCCGGTATAATGGGCGGTGTCAAAGCTATTTACGCCCGTGGCGGCGGCGGGGCCAAGATGGGCTCCCTCAAACTCAAGGCGGTCATGATACAGGGGCTGTTCCAGTCCGACCCTCACGATGCACGCATTCTCAAGGGATTTGCACTTAGCCTTGCAGTAGCGACCCGCAGCATGGATCATCTCCGCAATCGGCCCACCCTGGAGATCAACGCCAGGATCAATTCAAACAGTGAGCTTAAGACCGCACTGTACGGCGGCAAAGTGGCGCCGGATCCCACCAGTTACGTACGCTGTCCGCTGTTGCCGAGTTACGCGAGGCGTTGAAAAACAGGCTTCCCCATGCGGTAATCCAGCTTGAAGACAGTACTCTGAATATCGTGGTCAACGGGAACATGGTGCTGGCAAACGAGCAGGCCGCTCCTGTTAAAAGCGGAGACAGGATCACCGTCCTGGCCATGCTCGCGGGAGGTTAGTGGACATCAGGATTACCCGGTCTATCTCGGTTCGAGCGCCTTCACCAGACCGCGGATCATGGTATTATAGGGAGTGGGCACGCCGGCCTGCAGACCGTATTCAACCACTTTGCCGTTGATGTAGTCGATTTCCGTTCTCCGTCCGGCCTCGATATCCTGAAGCATGGATGGCTTGTGATTGCCGGCGCCCTTTATATAATTTATGCAATACGGATAGAAATCGTACCCGAGCGCAACTTCATTTGCCCTGGCAACCGCAACCCCCTCCTTGATGAGAGCGTCAACCAGATTGAAAAGGATCGGATCCAGTATGAGTTCCACCATTGTCCGCCCCGTTACGGCGCAGAGCGGATTCATGCTTGAATTCATAAGAGTCTTGCGCCAGACCATGTCAGTAATTTGATCGGTATGGCAGGTATCCAATCCGCATTCGGTGAATACGTTACAGATCCCGATTGCGGCTTCTCTGGATTGGGGGTCAAGTTCCTGGAGATAGTGAGGACGATGATGAAAGGCAATCCGAAAGTGCCCCGGACCTAGCGGGACACAACCGAGATTGACGACAGCCCGCATGACCGATTTTGCTCCGAGGTGTTTTGCAAGTACAGCCTCAGTATCTATACCGTTTTGCCAACTGACGACGTAGCGTCCATCGGCAACAAAACCCTCAAGTGCAGAAGCTATCAACGGCAGCGCAGTGGCCTTTACCGTGACAATTATTACATCCGGCGGATCAGACAGCAGGTCGTCAACATGGGTGGTGATTTTGGCTACCTTTGCCTGAAGGGTATCAGTGCCCTCGATGATTATGCCGGGGTCAAGTGCAGGTTCAATCAGCGCCGGGACAACATCACAAAGGGTAACTTCGTAGCCTCCCCGGGAAAGAAAGGCTGCAACGATGCCCCCTACCGGACCGGCTCCGATGACAGCAAATTTTTTTGGTTTGTAACTGCTTTCTTCTTTCATCGCAGATCTCCTTCATAAGCCGGCTATCTGACAGTATCAACAATCCCGAAATCCCCGGCATCAAGAAGCTTGATGCTGTGTGCACGCAAAATTTCAATGGCCCTGTCATTGTCGCTGAAACGAAAAACCATCACCGCCTTGTCGGACGAACCGCCGGTTCCGGCAAGGGCATACATGTATTCGATGTTTACCTGTGATTCCTTGAACGGGTACAGTACCCTGGCCAGACTGCCGGGGATATCGTCAATCTCGACCGCAACGACATCGTCGACGCGGGCAGGAAGCTGTTTCTCCATAATAACCCGTCGTGCCAGGGCTATGTCGGATACAAGAATGCGCAACACGCCGAATTCCATGGTGTCACAGATGGAGAGAGACCTCAGGTTTATGCCGGCTGCCCCGAGGGCATACGTGGCCTCATACAGGCGTCCGGGAGAGTTTTCAAGAAAAACGGATAGTTGCTTCAGCTTCATGACGGTCTCCCTCTTAAATTCCCTCCCCTTCAGGGGGAGGGTTAGGGTGGGGGTGGGGATTATGTTTCGAGTGCCTTCACCAGGCTGCGCAAGGTTGTGTTGAATGGAGTGGGCACACCGACGCGGACACCATATTCAATAATTTTGCCGTTGATGAAGTCGATCTCGGTACGTCGTCCGGCTTCGATATCCTGGAGCATGGATGGCTTATGATGTCCTGCGTTGCGAATGTAGATAATGGTGTCCGGGTAAAAGTCGGGACCGAGAATGAATTCGTTGGCACGGGCCACCGAAACTCCCTCTTTGAGAAGCGAGTCAACCAGGTTGAACAGGATCGGGTCGTTAATGACGTCAAACATGGTTTTGCCGGTTACAGCGCAGATTGGATTCATGCTGGAATTATTGACCGCCTTGCTCCAGACCATGTTGCGAATCTGATCGGTATGGTGTGTATCGAGTCCGCACCCGGTAAGAGCGCTGCAGATGCCGATGGCAGCCTCCCTGGAGTCGGAATGAAGTTCCTGAAGGTAGTGCGGACGCTGATGGAATGCCATATGTATGTGGCCCGGTTTCAGCAGGGTGCAGCCGTAGTTGACGACCGCCCGCATGACCGATCTGGCGCCGAGTGTTGTTGAAAGCACACGTTCGGTATCGATGCCGTTCTGCCAGCTGACAACATATCGACCCTCACCGGCAAAACCTTCCAGAGCGGAGGCGATCAACGGCAGCGCAGTGGCCTTGACAGTGACGATAACGACGTCGGGCGGATCCTTGGCGAGATCATCAACCCGGGTAGTTATCCGTGACACTTTGGACTGAAAGTTGTCACTCCCTTCCACGATAATGCCTGGATCCAGGGCCGGATCCAGGAGAGCCGGAACGACATCGCAGAGAGTAACATCATACCCTCCTTTGGCAAGGAAAGCAGCAACGATACATCCGACCGGACCGGCGCCGATTACGGCAAATTTCTTCGGGTTATAACCGTTTTTCTTCTTCATAAAGGATCCCCTCGAATCAGACGTTACGCTGTACTACGGCTGGGTTTCCAGAATGCCGAATGCCGCGGCATCAAGAAGTTTCACTCCGTTTTTCTGCATGATCTCGATTGCCAGGTCATTGTCGTTGAAACGGAATACCATCACGGCCTTTCCCTGTGTGGCGCCAGCCACGGCATACATGTACTCGACGTTCACCTTGGTTCCCAGAAACAGCCTGAGTATGCGGGAGAGGCTGCCGGGACTGTCTTCGATCTCGGCTGCGATGACATCGTCAACCCGGGCGGGAAAGAACCGGTCCATAATGACGCCGCGGGCTTTCGCCAGATCCGATACGAGAATCCGCAGGACGCCGAAATCGTGGGAGGTGTCCGAAATGCAATGAGCCCTCAGATTTATACCGGCATCTCCGAGCGCCTGCGTGACTTCACAGAGCCGCCCCGGCGCGTTTTCAAGAAAAATGGACAACTGTTTAAGCTTCATAGGATTCTCCCCAGGCAATGTTTTCAGTCGGTGACCTTACTACAGCCGGGATCAGGCGGCGGCGCCCCCTGCGAGGGCCTTCAGATTCACCTCAACTCCCTTGTCTTTCGAAATCGATCTGACGACCCCTTCTACCACCTTTGCTTCCATGGGGAGGTTTTTCATGACCGAACCGACCATGACCATATTGACGGCCTTGGCATTACCTGCCATTTTGGCGATGGCCAGCGCATCGATGCCATGAGCATCCGTGCAGGCCCGGGCAATCTGTTCCTCGACATCGGCAGGGTATGTGGCCAGGCCTGAGGCTACCGTGCTGGGGTTGATGGTGACATTGTTGTACACGAGCTTGCCGCCCGGTTTGAGATAATGGACGTAGCGCAGAGCCTCAAGAGGCTCGAAGGAGAGCAGGATATCGGCGCTCCCCGGCATGACTACCGGCGAATTAACCAGATCTCCGATCCTGACGAAGGAGATGACGCTGCCACCACGCTGGGCCATGCCATGAACCTCGTTCTGCTTGACATCCATGCCGCAGGCAAGGGCGCTTTCCGCCAAAACCTTTGAAGCCAGCAGGACCCCTTGTCCACCTACCCCGGCGATTACGATATTGAATACATTCATTGTTTCCCACCTATCCTTTAGTAAGTTAGAAATCATTTTCTGCTGTCTTTGGCAGATAATGATTTCGTTAACGCACTTATCCTGCTTAGCAGGGCTAGTAAGTTAGAAGTTATTTTCTGCGTTGTTCTGGCAGAAAATAACTTAGTTAACGCACTTATCCTGCCTGTCCGGGTTCGCCACGGACATAGCGTCAAATTTACAAAGCTGCGTACAGACACCACAACCAT
>JANNLB010000083.1:0-12498 GCA_031396605.1 Geobacter sp.
CAGGTCCTTCCCGCCGGCATTCCGCGCGTGGCTTTTGAGGCCGGGCGGGGTGAATCATGGGGGCGTCTGATCGGCTGTGACGGGCTGTTTATCGGCATAGATCATTTTGGGGCTTCAGCTCCGGACAAGATTCTGGCTGAACGGTTTGGTTTCACCACGCCGCAGGTGGCTGAGCGGATTGCTGCATTTGTGAAAATACAGGCCTAGGATTTATATGGAACTGATCGAACAACTGAAAAAACCGCTTCTTTTTTCCGGTCTGAATAATGCAGATCTTGTCGAGCTGGCTGCCATTACGGTTCGTCGCGCTTTCCGGAAGGGGGAGACCCTGTTCAGCGAAGGGGAAGAGGCTACCGGTTTCTATCTGCTGCTGTCCGGGAGCATCAAGCTCTGCCGGATGTCACCGGACGGGCGCGAGAAAGTGCTTCATTTTGTCAAGCCGCGCGAAACGTTTGCTGAAGCCGCTTTTTTCGGTGATGGCAAATACCCGGCCGAAGCCCGCGCCATGGAGGCGGGTGAGGTGCTGTATCTTCCGCGTCAGGGTTTCATGGAGCTTATGAGTCATAATCCCAACTTTGCCCTTAACCTGGTGGTGTCGCTCTCGCTCATGCTACGTCAGTTTGCCCGCCAGATTGAAGAGCTCTCCTTTGCCGATGTCACTTCACGACTGGCCTCCTTTCTCGTGCGGCGTGCGGCTGAGGGCTCGACCAGTTTTGAAGGAATCACCTACATCGATCTGGGGATCAAGAAGGGCGAACTGGCCTCCCGTCTGGGAACCGCCAGCGAGACCATCTCCCGCACCCTGCGGAAGCTGAAGGATGAGGGGATCATTGAAGTGCAGGGGAACCGGGTTGTAGTGCACCAGATGGAAAAACTGCAGAAAATGTCGGAACGTCACGAGTAAAGCGAGGGGGACCGGAATGCTGATAGTCATGAATCACAACGCCACCCAGGCGGATGTCGATGCCATTAGCAGAATAGTGCAGGAGATGGGCTTCAGGGCTGAGCCGATTCCGGGGAGTGAACGGACCGCCATCGGCGTGCTGGGTAATCACGGGTATGTAGATGACAGCAAAATATTGGAACTGCCGGGTGTGCAGCGGGTTATCCACGTTTCCAAGCCCTACAAGCTGGTTTCGCGCGATTTTCATCCTGAAGATACCATCGTTGATGTGGCTGGTGTCAAGGTCGGTCAGGGATGTCGTCCGGTCGTCGTCGGTGGTCCTTGCGCGGTGGAGAGCCTGGAGCAGATCGTCAAGACGGCGCTCTTCGTGAAAAAGTGCGGAGGGGATATGCTGCGGGGTGGTGCCTTCAAGCCGCGCACCGGGCCGCACACTTTCCAGGGGTTGCGTGAAGAGGGGCTGCGACTGCTGGCAATTGCCGGAAAAGAGAGCGGCCTGCCGATTGTGACCGAAGTCATGAGCCCGGACAATGTCGGATTGGTCGCCGAGTACGCCGACCTGCTGCAGGTTGGCGCCCGCAACATGCAGAATTTTGACCTGCTGCGCGAAGTTGGCAGAATCCGTAAGCCGGTGCTTTTAAAACGGGGTATGAGTGCCACGGTCGAAGAGTTTCTGGCGGCGGCCGAATATATCCTGGCAGAAGGGAACGATCAGGTCATCCTCTGTGAACGTGGCATTCGTACGTTTGAGACCGCTACCCGCAATACTCTGGATCTCTCGATTGTGCCGCTGATCAAGGAACTGTCGCATCTGCCGATCATGGTTGACCCATCGCACGCCACCGGCAAACGCTCGCTGGTTTCACCGATGGCAAAGGCTGCCCTGGTAGCCGGCGCGGATGGTGTGCTTATAGAAGTTCATCCCGAGCCGGAAAAAGCCCTTTCCGATGGACCTCAGTCGTTGACCTTCCCCGGCTTTGAGAAAATGATGAATGAAATCGATCAATTAACTGTTTTTTTGCAGAAACGCTTAAAGCGTATACAAAACTCTTGAAATAATATATCCATCGGAGTAATAATTGAACGCAAGATTGTTCTCTCTACCCTGCCCGTTGGATGATGCGCCCGGGCGGAATGCTAAATAAACGGGAGTCGCTCCCTGCTGTGGTGTGCTGCCTTCAGTACGCGGGTTTGCCTGAAACAGTATACCGATTCCCACAATTAAGGAACTCGCCGGAGGCCCTTAAAGCTGACGACAGGGTGGAGAGAATATGAAAAAAGGGGATACTGAAAAGTACCCCCTTTTTTTGTGAAATTTAAAGACATCTACCCTTTCAGCTTGAGCGCGATGCGGGCAACATGGGCGCCCTGAAAACGGGCCCCGGCAAGTTCATTCTCGCTCGGCATCCGCTCACCCTGCCCACCGGTGATGGTAGATGCGCCATAAGGGCTGCAGCCGGTAACTTCCGCAAAACCCATCTGCCCGGCGAACGAGTAGGGGAGACCTACGACAATCATGCCCTGATGCAGCAGAGTTGTGTGAAAACTGAGAATCGTCGATTCCTGACCGCCATGTTGTGTGGCTGAACTACAGAATACGCTGCCCGGCTTACCGACCAGAGCCCCCTTCATCCAGAGCTCGCCGGTTGCATCCAGAAACTGTCGCATCTGCCCGCACATATTGCCGAAACGGGTCGGTGTGCCGAAGATAACTGCATCTGCTTCAGTCAGGTCATTGACCGTTGCCACCGGAATATGTGCCATCCTCTTCTGAGCCTCCAATGCGCCCATCATCCCCAAAACCTCACCTGAAAGGGTCTCGGGTACACGCTTTATGAAACCTTCACAGCCGGGAACCTCACGAACTCCCTCCGCGACCGCTTCGGCCATTTTCAAAATGTGTCCATACATGCTGTACTCGATGATTGCAATCTTGCACATGACGTGATCCTCCTTAAAAAAGTACAGCTAACGTTCTCAGTCCCCTCCGGATTACAGTCCGTGAGGTCAACTGCCAATCGAATACTTCAGGTCTTCCTTCAAAACGTGACCAAGCAGCCACTCGCCAAGAACAATTATCAAATTTCTTGCTGTCTCCAGGTTATTGTCATGGTAGCTCGTCCGCAGCGCCTCGATCGTATGCGAGAATTCCCTGTGTTTCTCGGTATGCTCTGCCAAACCGGAATACAGTTTTTCTCTCATGTACTGCTCTTCAGCTGAGAAATGATATTTCGTAATCTCTGAAAGCGCATCAATTTTCGGGAGGACGCAATCCACTTCAGGTGAGTTCATGACATTTTCGTACACTGAATTAAGTACGGAAAACAATTTCTGGTGGTGGCTGTCAAGCGTTGCTTCATTAACCGAATATTCCGGCTTCCAGACGAATAATGACATGTGAAAATTCCTTAAACATTCGTAATAATAAGCTTGTTATTCAAATGCTGCTACCTGCCGGTTGCGGGAGGGGGCAAACGACACTTTTCCCTGTCGTAATTGAGTATGCCACATTTCGTTTACTTTTCAATAAAAGTTGAAACATAAATATATGGACTTTCCCTTCGGGTGTATTACGACGGCCCTGCAGGGTCTACAGGGAAAACGAATTTAAATGCCAGAAGCGCCGCATAGAACCGACCGGCGGTTTTCGAGTGTGTCTCCGGAACTTCCGTTAGGCTTACCGCGCCTGTATGAACAACTCCAGGCTGATTATGTCATGCACCAGATGCATGCCGAGGCGCTCGAACAACTTCCCCGAACCATAGCAGACATTCCAGAGCGTTCGGTCTATGTCGAAGGTCGCGTGGGCCTTGATGCTGCCATCCGCTTGCGGGGACACAATTGTCGGGAAACTGATCGTGCGGGTAACATCCCTGATGGTCAGTGCCCCGGTGACAATGCCGTTAGGCGCTTCCGGCGGAGCCCCTCCCTGAGCCTCCCATCGGGTCAGGCGGAATGATGCGGTTGGAAATTGTTCCACCGCGAAGAAATCTCCCGACTTCAAATGGCGGAGCAACATGTCCCGCCACCCTTGATCCTGAAGATCGACATTGGTAATGCCGTTCATATCAAGAACGATATTCCCGCCGGCGGGCTTGCCCCCCTGGATGACCAGCTCACCCCCCTGGATCGCGATGCGGCCGTGATGGCGGTTGTTCAGGTTGCGACCGGCCCACTCAAATACGCTCTTTTCAGTATCGACCTGATAGGTACCATCCATTAACCGAGGTTCGGTCACGCCGGTGGTCTGCTCGCCTTCAACCGGCAGCTCTGATGAACGCCACGCTGAAAGCCCGCCATCGAGAATAGAAACATTGCGGTACCCGGCCTGAATCAAACGGTCACGGGCTTCCCCGGCCGTTCGGGTGCTGCCGCTTGCGTCATACAACACGAGGCAGATGTCCCGGTCAGGAGCGCATTCGGCTATTCGATCGAGAAAAACCATCTCATAAATGCAGGCGTTTCTGGCGCCGGCAATGTGGCAGGCAGCGTAGTCTTCAGGTGTCATTACATCAACCACCACGGCGTTGTCCGCTATACGTTCTTTCAGTTCATTGCATGTCAAGGCAGCTCTCATTGCACCCAACTCCTTTCGCATTGTTGCATGGAAATAATGTAAACTCTCAGAATATCCAACAAGACTCAAATGGTCCTCGATCCCACTGTACACCAAACAACGAAAAAACTCAGCTGGTTTTCTTTGTATTGGCACAGTGAGGGGTTTGTTATGACCGTTACGCCGACCGCACCCCGATACACTCTGACCTGGGGCGCATCGGGCTGTTAGTCCCATGATGTGAGCAACCGGTTGTGCTCTTGACGGTGTAAATTGATCTATATATTCTGCACACATGTAATATACTATCGGTTGTAAGGTTTTTAAGTCACTGCGCAATCGGATAAGGAAGGAATAACTATGAGTTCGATACAATATTGGGACGACCTTGTCGAGGGGAAGGGACTGGATTGCCGGTCGTTCGCGCTTGACCTTGGAGAGATCATCGAGTTTGCCGGAAAGTACGATCCTCAGCTGTTTCATATCGATCATGCGGCGGCAGATGCTTCGCGATTCGGCGGTATCATTGCGTCTTCATTGCACACACTATCCGCCTGTACCCGGGTAATTGTGGATGCACTGAATGGCGTCGAAATCATTATCGGCCTCGGCATTCTGGAAGTTGCTCTGCCGAATGAAGTGCGGCCCGATGACATTCTTTCGGTTGATGCATACTGGTCAGATCTGCGGCGTTCAACAAGCAAGCCGCAGCAGGGTCTGGCAACAGTACGATTTGCAGCGCGTAACCAACGGGGGAAAACAGTGCTGGAGTCCGGTTTCAGGTATATGATCGCCTGCCGTATGGATGAACGCCCGGCATACGAGGATACTACAACATGAACATTACCGATGAACCACAGCAAAGCGATTCTTCGGCCTTGTGACGTAATGGCAGGAGCATCAATGTCTCGGGAACGTTTCATTTTGCCGGTTTATTAATTCATCGTTATGATTTATACTTCATGGCATTGACACCTGAAGGTACACAAAGGAGATAATATGAATTGGCGGGAAAGGATATCAGTTGATCCGACGGTATGTCATGGAAAAGCGTGTGTAGTCGGCACACGTGTTCTGGTTTCGACAATTCTTGACAACGTTGCGGATGAGTGCCCGGAAGATGAGATTCTGCGGCAATATCCCTCCATCAAGCATGACGACATTCGCGCTGCCATTGCGTATGGGGCTGAGTTGGCACGTGAACGGATGATGTATCTCGATGCCGCCTGAAACCGGTAAATTCAAGGTTGATGAAAATCTACCGCAAGCAGTCGCAGAAATTCTGCGCGAAGCCGGTTTTGATGCTGAAACGGTTCTGAACGAAGGACTTGGTGGTGCCCCGGATGTCTCCATTGCGTCGGTTTGTCTGGAAGAGGGGCGTGCGTTGGTAACACTCGACCTGGACTTTTCTGATATCAGAACATACCCTCCGGAAAAATACCCAGGTATTATCGTCTTGCGAATACAGAACCACAGCATTCCCTACCTGTCAGTTATCATGAGAAAAGTTGTATCATTGCTGAAGAATGAACGATTGGCGGGGACAATCTGGAGTGTTGATGAACGCCGGGTCAGAATTTACGGTGATTGAAGATGACATGCCGTTCAGGTGGAATACATGAATAAGTATTGCAACTGTGATGGAGGTTGCCGAGAAGCAGCTCATATTATGGGAGGAAATGTGTGTTCAGCTGATGTCATGATGAATATAACAACAATTTTGTGAGGTAACAGTGAATTTGGTTATTTTTTTCAGAGCAAGTCTGGTGCTGATAATTTTAGTCCTGTCAGAACAGGGCTATGCCGCTGAGCCTGTTCAAAGAGAATCACAAAAAGAGTGGAAAGTATCGGCCGGCGCCGGATTGATCGTTGCTCCGGCCTTTACCGGAGCGAGAAACTACAGTCTTCTCGCCGTCCCGGACCTCCGGGTTACCTATAAGGATCTGTTCTTTGCCAATGTCAGGGACGGCATCGGCTATGTGGCGGTTAATAACGATCGCTGGCGCCTCGGGCCTGTTGTATCCTATACCTTCAAACGATCTGAAAAGGATGGTGGCTCGATATTCCGGATTGCCGGCGGCGGCAAGAGTGCCCTGCAGGGGATGGGTGATGTCGATGGAACAGTTTCGCTGGGAGGGTTTGTCGAATATTCGCTTAAGCCGTACAAGGTCCAACTGCGTCTGCACAAGGGTGTTACCGGCCATGAGGGGTTCGTTGCAGAGGGAAGGGCCAGTTACGGCGGGGTTCTGACCCGCAACGGTCCCCCGCTGATCTACTCTTTCGGCCCGCATATAAAATTCGGTGATCAAAAATTCACCAATGCCTATTGGGGGATTAGTCCGGAACAGTCGGCGCGCACCGGACTGGAACAGTATCACGCCGCTGCGGGGATCACGGCGTACGGCATCAACGCATTCGCCCTGATGCCGCTGACGAAATCGGTCTCCGTCTCCCTGATAGCCGGTTTCGATCGCCTGCCTTCCCCGGTTGCCAACTCCCCTCTGGTGAAGGTACGAGGCGCCGAAAATCAGGCGATCGGGGGGCTGTTCGTCAGCTACGGTTTTTAGACCCCCTTCAGAACCTCCATCAACCGGACAACCGCCAACGCCTTCGCCTTCACTTCCGGAGCGTTGCCGGCATTGTGTGGTATACTGGCACTGATGACTGGATGAGGGATAATTTTGGTCTGGAGAGCAAAGATATACATCCGTAGGAGATAAGGGGGAATTTCTCATGGCAGATATGCTGAAACATCTTCTTACCAGATACGTTGTGGCAGGGGTGGGCATCCTGCTGCTCTTGCTTACGAACAGAGAATCCGCTCTGGCAGTCACCTGCAAGCCGACTGCGTGGGATGAAGTAGGCCCGTTTTACCTCCCGAATGCCCCGGTGCGAACCAGTATCGGCACGGGGTATCTGTTGAGCGGTACAGTCCTCTCAGCTGACGACTGCCGTCCGCTGCACAATGCGCGGATTGAAATATGGCAGGCGGGACCGGGGGGAACATATGATGATGCACACCGGGCGACACTTTTCTCCGACCAGGCCGGCCGCTATCGGCTGGAGACCGGATTCCCGCCACCGTATGCAAGGCGGCCACCACACATCCACATACTGGTTGATGCGAAGGGGTTTGAGGGCCTTATTACCCAGCACTATCCCAAAAAAGGGAAAAAGGGGGCGACCTTTGACCTCGTGTTAGTCCCGGAAACGAAGGGAGAGGAAAAAGCGAGCAACCCTGGTGGACGATGAGGATGCTACTGTCACAAAACAGAAAAAGTTTTTTTGAAGGAGGCTGCGATGCCGGAAAATCTGCTGATTCCATCGGTTGACCTGAGGATCGGCTCCCTTGAGGAGTACAACCGCAGACAGAAGGAAAAAGCTGCGGAGCAGCATAGAAAGCCGCGACCGCGACCCTGTATAACCATCTCACGTGAATTCGGCTGCGAAGGATATCTCGTAGCTGAACGACTGCGCGAGTTAATGATGCGGAAGAGCGGTGATGAATGGGTGATGATAGACAGGGCGGTCCTTGAGGAGGTTGCACGGCGCCACAATATCTCCGAGGAGATTCTACAGACTCTGGGTGAAAACAACCGGATCCTGAACGATGTTCTTGCAACTTTCTCGCCACGCTGGAAAAGTGATCAGGAGAACTTCCGGCTCCTTTCCCGCCACATTTTAGCGCTGGCGGAGCAGGGAAATGTTATCATCGTCGAGCTTGGCGGCGCCATTATTACCCGGCATATCGACCATTCCTGCCATTTCAGGATATATGGCTCGGAAGTGTTCAAAACCGCCACGCTCGTCCGCCGGTTACATATCGAAACGGAGGCTGCCGGAAAACTCATGCATCGGCAGCAGAAGACGCGTGATCATTTCAACACGGTTTTTCTCGATCATAACGGCCATGACCCGGCGCTTTACGATCTGCTCTTCAATAATGACCGCATCGAACCGGACGGAATTGCCCAAATAATTGCTGATTTTGTGTTTGCCAGGCATGGCCACTCATGACGCCGCCAATCACAATCGGTGTCAGCGCCTGCCTTCTGGGGGAGCACGTCCGCTATGACGGTGGACACAAACATGATCGTTACATCACCGATACCCTGGGGACGTATTTCACTTTTGTACCGGTCTGCCCCGAGGTCGGGTGCGGATTACCGACCCCCCGCGAGGCGATGCGGCTTGAGGGGGATCCGGCCGCTCCGCGCCTGATGACCCGCCGGACTCGTATCGACAGGACCGAGCAGATGCTGGCTTATTGCATCGGAAAGGTCAGTGAGCTGGAGAGTGCGGACCTCTGCGGTTTCATCTTCAAGGAGCGCTCTCCCAGTTGTGGTACTACGGGGGTTCCTGTCTTAGGAGGCGGCGCTTCTGGGTTGTTCACAACTGGATTGTTTGCAAATGAGATTGTAAGTCGCTGGCCTCTTATGCCGGTGATAGGGGACGAGAGCCTGAATGATCCCAATTTGCGGGAGAGCTTTATCGAGCGGGTGTTAAGTCATTGCCGCTGTAAGGCTTTTCTGGCGGGGAAATCTTCGTGGAATTTCATGCCGGTAACAAATTGCTGATTGATTTTTTTTTGCCGACATACAATGTTTTATTCAATGAAAATGGAAATTGACATATTCTATTTTCATGGTAATATTTGGCTATGATAACCCGAAATGCTCACCTACAGGCAATTGAGATCTCACTTGCCCGCAGCAGGGTAACGGCCCTGATCGGCCCGCGCCAGTGCGGTAAGACAACCCTTGCACGGCAGTTTGTCCCTTCTGAATCCCTTAATTATTTCGACCTTGAAGACCCTGTCAGTCTGGCCAGACTGGATGAACCGATGACCGCTCTTACCGGTCTGACCGGGTTGATTGTGATTGACGAGATCCAGCGCCGTCCCGAGCTTTTTCCGGTGCTGCGGGTGCTGGCTGACCGTAATCCGCTGTCGGCACGCTTCCTCATACTGGGGAGCGCGGCGCCGGAATTGTTGCGACAATCGTCAGAATCGCTGGCTGGTCGCTTGGAAGTCATCCGCATGCACGGTTTCAGCCTGAAAGAGGTGGGGCAGGAAAATCAGTCACTTCATTGGCAACGAGGAGGATTTCCCTGCTCATACTTGGCAGCAGCGGACGAGGATAGTCTGGCGTGGCGCAAAAATTTCGCTCTGACCCTGGTGGAACGGGACATACCCCAGCTCGGCATTGGAATACCGGCCCAGGCGCTGCTCCGCTTCTGGACTATGCTGGCCCACTATCACGGTCAAATCTGGAATGCCGCTCCCCCGGCACGGTCGCTGGGGGTAAGTGAACCAACTGTGCGCCGCTATCTGGATCTGCTGGAAGGGGTCTTCATGGTGCGTCAGTTGCAACCATGGCATGCAAACCTGAAAAAGCGCCAGGTCAAAGCCCCCAAGGTGTATTTGCGGGATAGCGGTTTGCTGCATTCTCTGCTCGGCATTCGCAGTGAGGGCGATTTGCTGGCCCATCCGGGATGCGGATCGTCGTGGGAGGGGTATGTTATCGAAGAAGCGTTGAGCGCCATACAGCCGGACGAGGCGTATTTCTGGGCGACTCATAACGGTGCGGAGCTTGATCTGCTGTTGCTAAAGAATGGCAAACGGATTGGTCTGGAGTGCAAACGTGCCGACGCCCCCCGCATCACTCCGTCCATAAAAATTGCTTTGGCTGACCTGGAGCTGGATCGGCTGTTGGTAATCTATCCCGGCAATCGTTGCTACTCACTGGCCGAACGGGTTGAGGCGCTACCGCTGACGGAATTGATTTCCGGAAACATATCGCTGTAACGATCGCAGATTTGCTGAGTTGATTTATTTAAATGTAGATGACCGGTGACGTTGTCGCCAACCTTTTTTATGTGTATTTTCTGCTACAACTTATTTTGTCATGATGCGATATAGTTTTATCGGACACAAAAAGCGACCAAAAACCGGGGATGTCCCTGGTTTCCCCTGACCCCAGAGGTGTTCCCGATATTGATTGCAAGATCGGCGGCATCGGCGCAATGCAGCTGAAATCTGAGTTCTTCAAGAAAGCGTGAAAGGAAACCACCGCTGAAAGCGGTTATTCTTGCTATAAACCGTATTTAGTGGTCAACTGTTACGTGGGCCGTTATCCGTGATAGGACAATTCGAGGAGGGTTTACCATGAAAGCGTTGAGGGCATGTATCTCGATCATCGCTGTCCTTGCGACAGTATCAGTATTGTCCGCATGTGGTGGTGGCGGAGGTGGAGGCGTGACCTCGAATCTGCCGCCGATAACCTACAGCATAATGGGCATCGTGTCCGGAGCCCCCCAGGGCACAACGGTGACGCTGACCGGCGCGACTGCAGCTACGACCACGACGAATTCCATCGGGTACTACCAGTTCACCGGCCTTGCGAACGGATCTTACACCGTCACACCGAATATGTCGGGCTACACCTTTTCCCCTGCCAGCCATCCAGTCACGATCAATAACGCCTACGCCGTAAACATGAATTTCGCGGTCGTTAGGTAGCGCCGCTTATGATTATCGGTGTTGTCAAACTTAAAAGAGTTCTGGGTACAATTGGGTGACGCTCCTTTCCAATTGACTAACTGGGTCTCAATTCAGCTATATTCCCAGGAAATATGGCGGAACCGGCCTTCGCCATGAACGATACTGCACTTCCGCCTGGACCACGGATATTGTCAGTTGTAATGGTATACCAACTCATAAAAATTCAGGAGAAAATTCAGGGGACACCAGAACAGAAAATTCAAGAAAATTCATGAAAATTCAGGGGACACCATACTTAATTATCGCTTTGAAAATTCAGGGGACACCATACTTAATTATTGAAAATTCAGGGGACACCATACTTAAAAAATTCAGGGGACACCATACTTAATTATCGCTTGACTTGTAGGTAAACTTCCATTAGCCTCCGCACATGGCCAGAATCGCTCGTGTCATAGCCTCCGGCATCCCCCATCATCTTACCCAGCGTGGCAACCGGAGAATGCAAACCTTCTTCAGTGATGAAGATTATCAGGCATATATTTCCTTGCTAGGTGAATGGTGCAAAAAGTGTGGTGTGGCAATCTGGGCTTACTGTCTGATGCCGAATCATGTCCACCTTATTGCTGTTCCGGAAAGCGAGGATAGTCTGCGGCGCAGTATCGGCGAGACACACCGGCGCTACAGTCGCCTGATCAACTTTCGTGAGAACTGGCGTGGCCATCTCTGGCAGGGTCGATTTGCTTCATTTCCCATGGATGAAAGCTACCTGCTGGCTGCCGCACGTTATGTGGAAATGAATCCGGTAGCTGCCGGACTGGTACAGAAAGCCGCTGAATGGCAATGGAGCAGCGCTGCGGCACACCTGGCCGGAACAGATGACAAGCTGGTTACAGTCGTGCCTCTGCTGGAAATGGCCGGGGACTGGAATCTGTTTCTGGATGGAACTGGGGAAGAAATCCTGATCAACGAAATCCGGAAGCATGAACGAACCGGCAGGCCGCTTGGCCGGGGGAACTTTATTGAACAGCTGGAAGCGTTTCTTGAGCGGCCTTTGAAACGGGGAAAACCGGGACCGAAGGGGAAGGATAATTAAGTATGGTGTCCGTACGCAGTAACAGTTGAATATCTAGCGGGTTTAAGTCCCGTCCGGGGAATTATCCGATTCGCCCCGGTAGTTCAAGGGAGCGGCGTTCTGGTAACAGAGGGTCGTAAGTTCCCAATTGGCAAAGAAGCAGGCCGTAACGCAAGTGAACCTGGATGTAGCCTCGTTAAACTCATTTGGAGATGCCGACCCGGTGGACGTTCGGGGAAGGCCGATGTCACAGACTCAGATAACGGAACCGGTCTGTGTAATCTTCCGGGGTAGCAGGGATGGTATGTTGCGGAAGATACTCAACCCAGTGCTGGAGACCCGTTATGGTGATGCCTAAGGAACATCAACCGGCGCGTATAAGGAAACGAAATCGCGGTGGGCTGTAACGGGAGTCGGAGGGGTTCATAGTACCGCTTGAGGGCATGGGACAACATAACCCTGCC
>JANNLB010000088.1:0-10342 GCA_031396605.1 Geobacter sp.
GCCGTGACGGACACCACCGCCGGGAAGCGGCTGCCGTCCTTGCGGATGTAGGTCAGCTCGTAGATGTCCTCGATGCCGCGCGAGGCCTTGAACACCAGCGCCTCGAAACCCGGAGTAATCGGGGTTCCAAGCTCGGTGCTCAATTCTTCGGCGCGCGCGATCACTTCCTGCGGATCAGAAATGTCGGCCGGTGTGATCGTGTTCATCACTTCGGCGGCCGTGTACCCCAGCATCCGCTCCGCGCCGACGTTGAAGATCTGGATGACACCCTTCGCATCGGTGGCGATGCTCGAGAAGTTGGCGCTGTTGAAAATCGCGCTCTGCAGCGCCCCCGCCTTGAGCAACGCCTCTTCCGCCTGCTTGCGCGCGGTGTTGTCGGTGCCGATCAGCAGATAGCCGATGATGGCGTCCTGCTTGTCGCGCAGTGCCGTGACGGACACCACCGCCGGAAAGCGGCTGCCGTCCTTGCGGATGTAGGTCAGCTCGTAGATGTCCTCGATGCCGCGCGAGGCCTTGAACACCAGCGCCTCGAAACCCGGAGTAATCGGGGTGCCGAGCTCGAGGCTCAATTCTTCGGCGCGAGCTATCACTTCATGCGGATCGGAAATGTCGGCCGGCGTGATCGTGTTCATCACTTCGGCGGCCGTGTAGCCCAGCATCCGCTCCGCGCCGACGTTGAAGATCTGGATGACCCCCTTCGCATCGGTGGCGATGCTGGAGAAGTTGGCGCTGTTGAAAATCGCGCTCTGCAGCGCTCCAGTTTTGAGCAGGGTTGCTTTGCTACGGACCTCGGAGATGAGTTCTCCCGTATCAGCAGCTTTTGTTTTCAGGCTCTTGTCTTTGTTGATTCCCATTGCTATCCCTCTCTTGTCCCGGATTAGGTTAAAAAAATGTGCCGGTGGCGGCCCGGCTAACTTTCAGCTTCAAGCGGATCCTTATTCTGTAATTCTATCAGTCCACAAGAACGTCCGAATCAAGACACACCTTCAAAACGTGCGGATCAAAGTGCGTTCCTGCCAGTGAGCGGAGGTGTTTGCGCACCTTTTTCACGGGCCAGGAGACACGGTAGGGACGGTCGGACCTCAGCGCATCCCAGGCGTCAACCACCGCAAAGATACGCGCCACAAGAGGGATCTGTTCACCTTTCAAGCCGAGCGGGTAGCCGGTGCCGTCCCACTTTTCATGATGGCCGTAGGGGATGTCGAGCGCCGAGCGCAGATAGCGGATAGGTGAGAGCATTTCGTAGGCAAAAACCGTGTGTTTTTTCATCACGACCCATTCTGCCTCGGTCAGCGCGTCCTGTTTAAGCAAAATCCCATCAGGTATACCCATCTTGCCGATGTCATGCAGCAGCGCGCCCCAACGGACCTGCACCAGATCCGAATCGTTCAGTCCGAACAAGCGCGCCAGCTTGACGGTCATAACAGCCACCCGCTGCGTGTGCCCTTCTGTTTCGTTGTCGCGCAGTTCCAGCGCCCGAGACCAACCTTCGATGGTGGCGTCATACGCCTGTAAAAGTTCGGTGTTGGAGCGTTGCAGGTTATCGAACAGGGTGACATTATCGATGGCAATTGCGGCCTGAGCGGCCAGGGCCTTGAGAAATTCGAGCCATTCTTCATCGCGTACGAGCCGGGTACGATGAAAGATTTCCAGCACCCCCATGACCTGCCCCTTGGCTATCAACGGCACTCCATGGTAGCTGACGAAATTTTCACCCGCCAAAAGCATCTTGCGCAGAAAGCTGTCATGCTCCTTTGCCAGATCGGGAACATGAACCATGCCGCGTTCCTGTGCGGCCCGCCCGGCATAACCCTCGCCCAATGACTGGCGCGCGTGTTCGATGGCTTTGGTGTGAAACCCGCGCCCGGCGACGTACTCCAGCATCCGGGACGCGGGGTCGAACAACATTACGTCGGCGGCGTCAACCCCCAGCTGAACAATGACATGAGTGAGAAGAGTTGTCAGACTGAGATTCAGATCAAAACTGAAATTAATGGCGCGATCAATTTCAACCAGGGCGGTCAGATGCTCAAGATGCCGCCGAATCCTTTCATCCGCGCACTTGATATCGCTGATATCAGTAAACATCACCACGACCTGACGCAAACGCTTGCTGCTATCAAATTCGGGGTAGGCATTCACCAACCCCCACTTGTATTCTCCGACACGGCCAATGGCGATCCCCATGATGAAATTCTTCAATACACTTCCCGTGGCGATCACCTGATTAACGGGAAACTCATCTGCCGGCATCGGGGTGCCGTCCTCGCGTACCAATTGCCACTCCATGTCGCGGATTTTCTTGCCAAGCATCTGATCCGATGACATCCCCATTAATTGCAAGGCTTCGGGGTTACAGAGTACTGCCCGGGTATCGGGGGAATGGACAATAACACCGACAGGCAGATTTTCGATCAGCGACCAGTGAGCCTCCTCTTTCGCCAGTAAGGCTGTTTCGGCTTGCTTTCGGGCGCTGATGTCGATCAGGACGAGGCGGCACTCCTGCCCCGAAGCGGCGGCCATGGCTTCGATCTGCACGATGAGCGGGGAATTCCCCTCTGTCGTGAGCGTGACCTCACAGGACTCCTTGCCCTGGCTCGCAAACACCTTCCCGATAAATTCAGCGAAGAAAGGCCGGGCTTCAGGGGCGACTAACAGCCCGAACCTCCGGCCGATCAATCGGGAGCGCTCGACCTTCAGGAGGCTGGCGCCGCTGAGGTTCGCGGCACTGATGGCCCCGTTGCGGTCGAGAGTGATGTAGCCGACCGGGGCGAAGTCGTAGAGGTCGGTGTACTTCTCCAACGATGCCTCCACATTGTCCCTGGCCTGGCGAAGTTCCGCATTCTGCATCTCCAGCTCGATCCGGTGGACTTCAAGTTCATGGCCGAGCCGCTGTGCCTCTTCCTCGGTCCGGGGTGAATGCAGTTCCGCCGCTTTCGCACGCAACTGCTCTTCCGCCTGGCGGCGCAGTTCTTCGGCTGCTGTTGACAGGCTCTTGTCTTTGTCGTTTCCCATTGCTGACCCTTTTATTCCATTTCCAAATCAGAGCGCTATCTTCGTTGGCTCGTCTTCGGCTCCTCAACGTACGGAGTTGTACGCCTTCGTCGCCTCAATCCTCGCCGCCTTGATTTCATCTTTGATTTGAAATTGGTACTACTCGTTTGTTTGGCTGAAGAAGTTTCTTACGTCTCGCATTCTCCTCACGCAGTTCCACCTCCAATGCATTTGTAGCGGACGTCAGCGGCGTCCGCCGCCACGGCCATGGTCGCGACGCACTGTCCCGATCCAGACGATGAGAGTACCGAATATACCGGCAGCAACCATTGCTTCTCCGAGAATATGATGATAGCCGCTCAATGCAGAAATGGTCAGCATCGATCCGCCGATCACGAGAGCCGCAGCTGCCATGGCAACAGTGAGCCGTTCGAGGTTGCGGCTGATGCGGCCTCCCAGTGCTTCAACTGCCGGAGCCTGCATTCGCCCCAGATTTCCCTCGGCGATACGCCGCAGGATACGGCGTGTGTCGCCGGGTGCTTCAATTACCAATCGCTCGACTTCGCGCGCAAACTTGCCGGTCTTTTCCTTTATCCGTGGCAGTGAAAAGTGTTGTTCAGTCAGCCGCGTGATTTGTTCACGAAACGATCCCAGATAGTTATGATCCGGGTCGAGTTGGCGTATCATCGCTTCAAGAATGACGAATGCCCGGGTGAGAAGAAAAAACTCCGGCGGATTGTGTACTCCGTTCCTGCTTCCGGCGCGCAGAAGCGAATCAAACGCCTCCCCAATTGAAACTTCTGTCAGATCGTTGCTGTGTATTTCGTGCATTACGGCTTTTATGTCAATCAACAACGACGCGCTATTTACCCTTTCACTTCCTTGTGGAGCCATTTCGAGATACGCTTCTTTAGCGGCTCGCGCATCACCTTTGACGACCGCTTCGAGCAAAAGTGTCAGTGATTCGCGCATCTGCTCGTCAAGCTCACCTGTCATACCAAAATCGAGAAGAGAGAGCTTTCCATCCGGCATAACTAAAACGTTGCCGGGATGCGGATCAGCGTGAAACAGCCCTTCCTCGAAAATAGTTTGCAGCATCAGACGCACGAGGGTGTTAATCGATTGCGGCATTATTTCCGGGTGGGTCTCGGCGTAAAGATCGATCCGTTCGCCGGTTGAAAACTCCATCGTGAGCACGTTTCCGGTTGAATGCTCCGCCACAACATCCGGAATCCAGAGGCCCGGGATATCAGCCAATGCGGAACGAAACAGCAGTATGGAACGTGCTTCTCGGCTGAAGTCAGTTTCACGGTTCAGACTGTCGGCAAATTCACTCACGATAACAGGGAGATCCAGTGCAAGCAGGCGCGGAAAGAGCCATTCTCCCAACGCAACCAGATAGGTCAGCGCAGCAATATCGGTGGAAATCATTTCTTCAAGGCCGGGCCGCTGCACTTTCACGGCCACATGGCGCCCGTCAAGCAATGTCGCCTCATGCACCTGGGCAATGGTGGCAGCAGCAATTGGTATTTCGCTGAACGAGGCAAACAACTCCGTCAGCGGAGCGCCCAGTTCTTCTTCGACCGTAGCGCGCACTGCGTCAATGCCAAGAGCCGGCAGTTGGTCATGCAGCTGTTCCAGTTCGGCGATGTAGGTTTCCGGCAGCAGATCGCGCCGCAACGCGAGAACTTGTCCAAATTTGAGAAAGGCAAGCCCCAATTCCTCAAATGTTTTGCGCACCTCTTTCGGTGGCGGCCAATGCCCCCTGCCACGCAAGGCGCCAAAAAACTTGTGCCGGGCAAGAACGCACAAGATTCGCATCAACCGCGGCGCTACCCGCAACAGGCTGCTATTCCCGGTATCGATCATTACAGCCATGAACTCCTCCCATCAGTAATAGAAACACGGCTTAAGACTATCTGCCTTCGAATCGTGCCTCATGCTACTTGAAACGGGACCTGGCCGAGTCAATGGCCTCTCCCATGGCGGTCCACGCCAAGTCGATGCCAGACTTCATGTCTCCCCAGGCGCTCCCTCCGGCGTGCTGAAGTTCCTCCAATTTCTGCAGGGCAACAGTCTGTTTCGCTTTCAATGACTCGATCTGTTCGTGGTACTCCTGCATGACATCCGTCCTGGCTCCCCCTGCTTTTGAGGTAAGCAAATCGATCTCGGTATTCAACTCATCCAATTTTGCATGCATCTTGCGTATGTACTCGTCTCTGGTACTCATGATTTTCCTCCTTTGTGTTCAGTCAGATAGCTACCGCTAAAATTCACCGTTACCGGAGCCGGCAATGGTTCTTATGAATTTATAATAGCAGGACTGTTTCGGAACGTCAAATCAGGCAAACAAGTAGAAACAGGGTAAGGTCATGCGTAGTCATTAGTCATGAGCAGAAGTCACCGGTTGATGAGCCCCATCATTTATTCCGATAACGCCCCCCTGCAGCCCAAACCCTGGGCCGATACAACAAAGTCTGTAGATAACCTGTTATAAGAGATAATTATCGGCTTACATCATCACGTATTACAAAGGGATTTTATCGGTTTGTACAACGAATAGGCATGGTTTTCAACTAACTGATATTGAATGCTGATAGTAAATTGTGTGTGATATCCTCATTAAAACTGTTCTCTATCGATGCTGCCGACGAAAACGTTCCAGTGTGAGTAACTTCTGAATAAAACAGGACAGAAAATACGTACCAACTGCTTAAAATTCCGCACAAGATTTGCGAGGCCTCCTTTCAGGTAATAAGGCCCAGATATCTGATCTTGTCCATAATGAGCTCCCTGGCAATCGGTTTTGTCATATATACGTCACACCCGCCATTATACGATGACAGGATGGTATCGACATCGGAGTCGGACGTAATCATGATTATTTTCACCGATTCACGAGTTGCGGTTCCCATGCAATCTTCAACGAAACGGATCTGTTTGAGTACCTGATGCCCATCCATTCCCGGCATTATGATATCCAGACAAATAAGATTATAGGGGCTTCCCTCTGAAATGGCATTTTCAAAGAGCTTAAAAGCTTCGTCACCATTTTTTGCAGTATCACACCTGCCTAACGGCGAAAGGATGTCCGACATCAATGTGACACTAAACACATCATCGTCAACAATCAGAATCTTCATTACATACCCCCTTCATGACCGGATTTATTCACTGGCTGCTGCAACCAGGGCCTGCATGACCGATGTTAATCATCTGTTATTCCAATTCCATATCAAAGCGCCCTCTTCGTTAGCTCGTCTTCGGCTCCTCAACATACTGTTTGTATGCCTTCGTCGCCTCAGTCCTCGCCGCCTTGACTGCATCTTTGATTTGTAATTGGTATTCTGCACAATTTTACCAGAGGAGGCCCGTGAGTCAACAGGAGAAAATTCAATCGGGCGGTTTAAGCCCCTTTCATTGCGCTGTCGAATCGAACGACTTGCCACTACTTGGATACAGAGCTTTTTACTGTTGTAGTAAGGGATGAATACCGGTATGTTAATGCATAACCGGTTACCGGGACACTCCCCGAACCCCCTGGAAACAGCGGGGGTTTTTGGCCGGACAGGATACTCCCGAAGGATACTGCCACGTGTCATCACCACCATCTCCCCATGTACAGGTACTTCTCACCGAAAGCATTCGACAGCGTCTGATTGAGTCGAACCGTAACGAATACGGTCATATGTACGATCTGCTGACTTTTGCCGGCCCTGAACAGCTGGCGGCAGCCGCCGCCGAGCGAAAAGAGCTGCTGAAGTGGCTGGATCAGCGTGCCCGCTTCGGTTACTCTGGTACCAAGGTGGATTGCAACGACCTGTCTCCCGGTTGTCGGCGCTGCGGCGATGGCGACTGGTCCTGCCTGTTCATCAATGGACGCTGTAACGGACGCTGTTTCTACTGCCCCACGGCACAGGAAGACGATGGGCCTCCGGTTACCAATGGCCTGGCGTTCAACTCTCCGGAAGAGTATTCCGCGTACGTGGCCGCTCTGGGGTTCAGCGGCGTCAGTATCAGCGGCGGCGAGCCTTTGCTGACACCGGATCTGACGTTGGCTTATCTGAGCGCCGTTCGCAAGCGGTGCGGTGATACAGTCCACCTCTGGCTCTATACCAACGGCACCCTGCTGACTGCGGATCTTTGCAGTCGCCTGCGGGACGCCGGCCTGAACGAGATCCGCTTTGATCTTGGCGCTGTCCGCTATCATCTCAAGAAACTGCGCCTTGCGGCGGGGCGCATCCCGACGGTAACGGTGGAAATACCGGCAGTTCCGGAGGATGAAGAGCTGTTGAAACAGAAGATGATTGAAATGGGTGATGCGGGAATCAACCATCTCAATCTGCACCAGATGCGTTTGACTCCACACAACTTCGGTCCTTTAACGGAGCGGGGGTATACGTTTCTCCATGGTGAGAAAGTCACGGTACTCGATTCGGAACTCTGCGCCCTGCGGATTGTTCGTTTCGGCCTGGAACAGGGGATTCCCCTCCCGGTGAACTACTGCTCTTTCCCCTACAAAAGGCGCTTCCAGCATGCAGCAACCCGGAGACGTGCGGCCCTTATCGTCTGCGCCTCCAGTGAAACGGTGACAGAGCCCGGCTATCTGCGGACCCTGTCAGCGACAGGCGTGAGTTACTGTGAGGCGGCTATCCTGCAGACTCCAAGCTACCGCCATCCCTTTGAAAAGATTATGCTGGAAACCGGACGTGCACTGTATCTGGAGAAACGACAGCTGACGCCCTTTCTGGAACTGACGGCGGCAGAACGGTCGGATTTGGATGCGGGCAGACCGCCGGAACGGGTAGCCCGTTTCGAACTGATTGCGTCCGGCCTGACTGAGTATTTCTGATTACTAAATACGGCAGCGGTTGAGGTGACGAAGGCTTGCAGACAGTACGTTGAGGAGACGAAGACGAGCCTGTGTTGACATACATGGCGTCGGCAGGGAGAATGATTTGACATTTTTTTGTTCTAAAAGCAGGTTACATCATTATGCTTTTGACCTTTCCATTGATTCCGATTTCATCTCCAGACGTGATAGTGCGGAGCGTATCTTCAACTCCAGGCGATCACAGCTGGAATCCTTGAGCAGATCATCCAATTCTGACTGATGCACTAACGCGCTGACCACTTGATCGGAGTCGGCCAGATGCAGAAGGTGTACGTCCAGACATCCAACGATCCATCCTTCGACGACAGTTATTTTAGATAACCTGATTCCCATTTTCGCGGCAATGTCACTCACATACTGTTGAATCATTCGTAACGTCCCCAAACTATAGTCAGTTTGGTTCGTTATACAGCAGTACTTTCTAATGAACAAACAATAAATTCATTTCCGGCTATCATTTTTAAATTTACTGCATCGATTTTTCTTTGATGTACTCAATGATGTCTGTTATCTGCAGGGAACAATATTCCATGTTTCAGTCGTGCTGTCATACACTATGTGAGCCCGATTGTCCTTCAACTGCAACAGCACCTGATCAACCTTTTCATCAAGCGTATGTTCAGAGTCCGACAGTTCGCTCCAACCTCGCGTTACGAAATCTTCAATCATCTTCCGCAATGTACCCGGGTTGATCCGCTCCAGCGGGATCTGCAACCCTTCTTCGCCCTGTTTCATGCTGTCCTCCAGCAACAAATGTTGGATACATCGCGCGATTGTACTCTCCTGTAGGTATAATTCAAGAAGACAAAAGGGTTTTGCACATTGAATGAGTGAAAATTTCTGATATACTGCTTCAAAAAACTGCATCTCAACGGTTGTGTAAAAATCTCGGGCTGCAGAAAGGGGGGAACTGGATCAAAAATATCGGTTTATTACAAGTCAGGTTATCATCGCATCGCTCAAACCAAAACCAATACCACACAAAGGAGAAACATCATGAAACGATTGCTCGCATCGATCAGCACCATCATCGCCCTGTCACTTCCCGTACTGGCCTCCGCCACTACCTGGAACATCGATCCTGACCACACGAATATCGGCTTCAAGGTTCGTCACCTGATGATATCCAATGTCAGGGGGAGCTTTGAAAAGCACAGCGGTTTAGTTGACATCAACGACAAGGATATCACCAAATCAAAAGTAGAAGTTACGATTGATACCGCTTCAATCAACACCAATGTCCAGAAGCGCGATGAGCATCTGCGCAGCGCCGATTTCTTTGACGTCGCCAAGTATCCGACCATGACGTTTGTATCCAAAAAGGTCGCCAAGGCCGGCAAGGACAAGCTCAAAGTAACCGGAGACCTGACACTGCACGGTATTACCAAGGAAGTAGTACTGGATGTGGAAGGCCCGTCCGGAGAGAGCAAGGACCCCTATGGCGTCATCAGACGCGGCGCTGTTGCCGGCACAAAGATCAACCGGAAGGATTTCGGACTGGTCTGGAACAAGGCACTTGAAACCGGCGGCATTGCAGTGGGGGAAGAGATCACCATCAGCCTGGAAATCGAAATGATCAAGGGAAAGTAGACGAGAGGTCGGAATAGTTGTAATACCAATTTCAAATCAAAGATGAAATCAAGGCGGAGAGGATTGAGGCGACGAAGCGTACAGATAGTACGTTGAGGAGCCGAAGACGAGCCAACGAAGATAGCGCTTTGATTTGGAAATGGAATAACTGAAAACAGGGGGGCCTGCTCATCGACCGGATGAGCAGGCTTTTTTAGTCGTCGATATATATATGCCGTTCCGATTTTCTTCGTTTGAGCGCCTTATTCCACATGTTTCCCGGCATATTTCTGTTTCTCTGCAATAATACCGTTCGTACATTTAATGAAATGCTGATATACATGTAATTATGAAAAAAACCATGCCGCTGGCGAACAGCAAAGATGAACAAAAAAAATCCTCCCCTCATGCCACTACGTGCCTCAAGCCACTTTCTACCAGTAAGAACATTCAGAGTTCAGCTCTGTCCGACGAAGCTTTCGATCCTGTCGTTCCCTCCACTGTAGATATGGGGGAAATCACCTCCGAGGTTCGTAACGAAGCAACCCTGCTCAAGGCGGGGGCGCTGCAGAGCGCGATTTTCAACAGCGCCAACTTCTCGAGCATCGCCACCGATGCGAAGGGGGTTATTCAGATCTTCAACGTCGGCGCGGAACGGATGCTGGGGTACACGGCCGCCGAAGTGATGAACAAGATCACGCCGGCCGACATTTCCGATCCGCATGAAGTGATCGCACGCGCCGAAGAATTGAGCACCGAGCTCGGCACCCCGATTACTCCGGGTTTCGAGGCGCTGGTGTTCAAGGCCTCGCGCGGCATCGAGGACATCTACGAGCTGACCTACATCCGCAAGGACGGCAGCCGCTTCCCGGCTGTCGTGTCCGT
>JANNLB010000203.1:0-4438 GCA_031396605.1 Geobacter sp.
GGGGTATGGGTGAATCTTCTCTACGCGCCTTAAAGTCTTTTTATTCCAATTCCAAATCAAGGCGCTATCTTTGTTGGCTCGTCTTCAGCTCCTCAACGTACGTATTGTACGCCTTCGTCGCCTCAATCCTCGCCGCCTTGATTTCATCCTTGATTTGAAATCGGAATAAAAACAGACGCACATACCGGGACTATGGAAAAAATTCTTATAATTGATGACGAAGCATTTATCCGGGAAACGGTTTCGCGGATTTTATCTGAAGAAGGGTATCAGGTCTGCCAGGCGGCCAATACCGCAGAGGCAAGCGAGCAGGTAGCTTCCGGTGAAATCGATCTGGCTCTGCTTGATCTGAATCTCGGACCTGAAAACGGCATCGACGTCCTGAAAATTCTTAAGGAGCTTGATCCCGAACTGCTGGTTATTATCATTACCGGATTCGGATCGGTGGAAAGTGCCGTGGATGCCCTCAAGATGGGCGCCTTCCATTATATGAAAAAACCGTTTAAAGCTGATGCCCTGAGAGTGATCGTCAAGCTTGCGCTGCAAACCCAGACATTGAAGAGAGAAGTACGCAATCTGAAACGCGCCGACAGCTGCCTGCCGGGACGCTCACCGATGATCGGCAGGAGCAAGCCTTTCCTTGAGGTGATCGATCTTGTTCGGGAGATCGCCCGCATACCTTCAACGGTTCTGATTACCGGTGAGTCCGGTACCGGCAAGGAACTTATTGCCCGGGCTATCCACGATCTTTCCGACCGCCACGAAGCTGCTTTTGTCGCCATCAACTGCGCTTCAATCCCCGCCACATTATTGGAAAGCGAACTCTTCGGCCACGAAAAAGGCTCCTTTACGAGCGCAATCGGTCGAAAAACGGGATTGTTTGAGGAGGCGCACCACGGTACGGTTTTTCTTGATGAAATAGGCGAGATGGATCTGGCCATGCAGGCAAAGCTGCTTCGGGTTCTTCAGGAGCGAACCATCCGTCGTGTCGGCGGGATCAAGGATATCAACATTGACGTTCGAATTATTGCGGCGACGAATCGCAACCTGCTTGATAAAATTTCTACCGGCTCGTTTCGCGAGGACCTATATTACCGCATTAATGTGTTCCCGATTCATATCCCGCCGCTCAGGGAGCGCAGAGACGATATCAGTATCATAGCCTCCTATTTCCTTGATACCTTCAGTCGCTCCTTTGGTCGCGATTTTAAAGCGCTGTCACCTGAAGCGACCCAGCTGATGGAGGAGTACGGTTGGCCGGGAAATATCCGCGAACTGAGAAATGTCATCGAACGTATCTGTATTATGAACTATGGCCCGGCACTTCTACCGGAACAGCTGCCACAGGAGATACGCGGGGTCACACTGACTGGCAGTACATTTACTGCCGGGCAGACCGCTCAATCGACTCAACTGTCGGTAGATTCCGGCCTGGATGCCGTTGTGATGAATTTTGAAAAAAACATCATCCGTCAGGCATTAGAAAAGAACCGGGGTAATGTTCTGCAGACTGCCGCCATGCTTAAAATTCCCCGCGGCACGCTTCGCTATAAAATGGATAAATACGGATTGTGACTGCCATGCCAGAAAAGTACGCTATAAAACCTGGGCAATCGATTGAGCTGCTGAAAGAGCTGCACATCCTCACTCGTGACGGCAAGCTGAACCAGGACAGCAGACGCAAACTCAAACAGGTCAACCACCTGTATCAGTTCATTGAACCATTATTGAAAGAGATTCAACTGGATCACTCCGGTATTACTCTGGTCGATCACGGAGCCGGGAAATCGTACCTTGGGTTTATTCTGTATGATCTGTTTTTCAAATATCAGGACGGCAGCTCGCATATTTTCGGCATTGAAACCCGTGATGAACTGGTTGAAAAATCACGGGTGCTTGCAGAGCGGCTGCAATTTCCCGGCATGTCTTTTTTGAATCTGTCCGTTGCCGAGTCGATCCATTCGGATGCGATTCCCGCCACGGTAGATGTCGTTACTGCGCTGCACGCCTGCGATACCGCCACCGACGACGCCATACTTTTCTCCCTGAAGAAAAAGGCCCGCTTTATTGTGCTGGTGCCCTGCTGTCAGGCTGAAGTAGCTGCCGTTCTTCGTAAAAACAAAGCTGCAGCGGTTACTTCGAGCAGCCTGGCCGAGATATGGCGGCACCCGCTGCACACGCGTGAATTCGGCAGTCTTATCACCAATGTCCTGCGTTGCCTGCAGCTGGAGGCGCATGGCTACCAGGTCAACGTAACCGAGTTGGTAGGGTGGGAACATTCCATGAAAAACGAGCTGATTATCGCCAGCTATAAAGATCTACCACGGCAGCGGCCATTGGAACGTCTGAATGAGCTGCTGAATTCGCTGGAACTTAACGAAATGAGCAATCGTTTTTTTGCATCACTGTAGTTCAACCTCACCCCTTCCCTCATCCCACCAACAAGTGGCGGTTATCCGTCACTTCGTCTGGCCGAATTTAGCCACCTGGCTTTTTTTAAATCGGTAAATACTTCGGCAGTCATCGATTATACGACGTTGTATCAGCACCTTATAAAGACGCATGCAGATTGGCACTAGCGTTGCATTAAAACAGAACGTTATCTCAATAATCAAATATTACAGTAGACACCATGCGCCATCACACCAACCCTGATAAACAGGTTAAGTGCGTTAACGAAGATATTTTCTGCCGAAAATGCGCAAAAATATCTTCTAACTTACTAAAAGGAGACTGAAAATGTTCAGAAAAATTGCAGCAGCAGCTCTTGTTTTGGGACTTGCCCTTCCGGGCGTATCCCAAGCGGCAAAGGTAAAAATTGGTTTTATCAACACGATCACCGGCGCCGAGGCGCCTATCGGAGAGAACCTGACCAACGGCGTCACCATGGCCATTGAGGATCTCAAGAAAAAGGGGATTGAAGTCGACCTGACCAAAGAGGACGACACCGGCAAACCTGAGAAATCCTTGGCCGCCTTTGAGAAACTGGCTACCCGCGACAATGTGGCCGGCGTAGTCGGCCCCTACACCTCGGCCTGCTCCAGCGCCGTCGCAAGCCAGGCGGACAAGTACAAGGTGCCGTTATTGATCCCGGCCGCAGCAAAAGAAGAAATCACCCGTATGGGCTACAAGTACGTCTTCCGCCTCAACGCACCGGCCAACGTCTACTCCTCGGTTCTGATGGACGCCGTACTGACCCTGGACAAGCCCAAGACCATCGCCTATATTTATGAGAGTACCGATTTCGGCACTTCGACAGTCAAGACCGCCAAGGAATACGCCATGAAGCTCGGCATCCAGGAAGTGGCTGACGAGAAGTACCAGAAAGGCGCTCCCGACTTTCGCTCGACCCTCTCCAAGATCAAGTCCAAGAATCCGGATCTGGTCCTCATGGTCTCCTACGTAGTCGATGCCATCACCCTGATGCGTCAGTCCAAGGAGATCGGCCTGGCACCCAAAGCCTTCCTGGGCGGCGGCGCCGGCTTTACCACCGCACAATTTCTGGCCCAGAAGGAAATATCCGACATGGTCATGTCCAGCACCCAGTGGACCGACGACGTAAACTGGCCCGGCGCAGCCGATTTCGCCAAGCGCTATTTTGCCAAATTCAAGAAAGAACCGACCTATCACGCCGCCTGTGCATATGAAGCCATGATGATCATGGCCGAGACCGCCTCCAAAAATGACGGCGACCGCGACAAGACCCGCAATGCTTTGAAAACCGGACAATGGAACGGCATTATGGGCGAGGTCAAGTTTGGCGATTACGCCGGATTCACCAATCAGAATAACCACCAGATGCTGGTTCAGCAGGTTCAGAACGGCAAATACGAAACCATCCATCCGCCCAAGTTCGCCACCAAGAAACCGGTTTATCCGTTCAAGTGGAAATAATAACATCCCCCCTCCAACCTCCCCTTTAGGCCCGCTTTTGGGTCCCGCTGGGGGGAGGCTTTGAATAATCCCCTCCCCTTTAGGCCCGCTGTTTGGGTCCAGCGGGGGAGGGACAGGGAGGGGGAGTAATTTACCGGAGATTTCCATGACCTTTTCCGTATTAATGCAGTCTATAATCAGCGGTATCCTGATCGGCGGCGTCTATGCCCTGATCGGTGTCGGCCTGACCATAATCTTCGGCGTCATGCGGGTGATCAACTTCGCTCACGGCGATATCATGATGGTCGGCATGTACATGACCTATTTCCTGTTTACCCTGTTCGGTGTTGACCCCTTCATGTCAGTGCTGATCACCATGCCGCTCATGTTCCTGTTCGGGGCGTTCATGCAGAAGGTCTTCATCAACCGCATCCTGGGCTCGCTCCCCCAGAACCAGATCCTTTTGACCATCGGACTGGGTCTGATCTTGAGTAATACGGCCATGTTGGCCTTTACCTCCGACTACAAAATTCTGACCACATCCTATTCATCCTCCAGCTTCAAC
>JANNLB010000098.1:0-12969 GCA_031396605.1 Geobacter sp.
GTTCGCCTCCCTGGATGCGCTGCTGACTGCCGAACAGGAACAACTGACGGTCCTTTCCGCTACCGATACCCGTACGGCAAAAATCATCCGTAGTTTTTTTCATTCACCTGGGGGGCAGGAACTGCTGATAAAATTTCGTGAGCAGGGAATTCTGCGAAAAATTACTCCTCTATCCTCGGAAAGAGCGCCTCGGCCTTGGTTATCGTTGTTCCAGCCTTCATGCCGCCCCACACCAGCCCCTCTTTAGAAACCGCTTCATTCCACCCCAAGGAACACAACGCCTTTTCCGCAGTAGCCGGCAGGAAGGCAGACAGAATGCAGTGTGTGATACGTTGCGATTCAAGCATGGTATGCATGACTGTGGCAAGCCGCCCGCTCTGGGCCGGGTCTTTGGCCAATGCCCATGGCGCCGTGTCATCGATGTATTTGTTCCCGGCCGAGATGACCTCCCAGATCGCCTGCAGTGCCTTGCTGAATGCCAGTTCATCGATAAATTTATCGACAATGGCTACCATCGCTTCTGTTTTCAGCTTCAGCGTTTGATCGATCTCCGTTAACTCTGTTGCCGCCGGCAGTACACTGTTGAAGTATTTGACCGCCATGGCGGTCGAGCGACTGAGAAGGTTGCCGATATCGTTGGCCAGGTCGGAATTGATCCGCTGAACAAGGGCGGAGTGGGAAAAGTCGCCATCCAGGCCGAAAGGAACCTCACGCAGCAGGAAATACCTGACCGCGTCCACGCCGTATTTGTCGATCAGCATGTTCGGTTCGACTACGTTCTGCAGGCTCTTGCTCATCTTTTGCCCTTCGACCGTCCACCAGCCGTGGGCAAAGACCTTTTTCGGCAGCGGCAGGCCGGCTGCCATCAGAAAGGTCGGCCAGTAGACGGCATGGAAGCGGAGGATGTCCTTGCCGATCAGGTGGACATCAACCGGCCAATAGCGGCCGTAGTTACCGCTTACATCGGGATAACCGAGAGCTGTGATGTAGTTGGTCAGGGCGTCGAACCAGACATAGATGATATGACGGTCGTTCCCCGGTACCGGAATGCCCCAGGAAAAGGTGGTGCGCGAAACCGACAGGTCGCGCAGCCCCTCCTTGATAAAAGAGATGATCTCGTTGCGCTTGCTCTTGGGCTGGATGAAGTCCGGATTGGTTTCGATGTGCGCCAGCAACTGCTCCTGATATTTGCTCATGCGGAAGAAGTATGATTCTTCCTTGAGCTTTTCTACCGGACGGTTGCAATCGGGGCAACGGTCTTCGATCAGTTGCGTCTCCGTCCAGAAGGTTTCGCAGGGGGTGCAGTACCAGTCTTCATATTCGCCGAGGTAGATGTCCCCTTTGGCGAGGATATCAGTGAAGATGCGGCTGACCCCGTTTTTGTGGCGCTCCTGGGAGGTGCGGATGAAGTCGTTGTGAGATATTCCCAGTCGTTCCCAGAGTGCCTGAAAACGCTTGACCACCCGGTCGGCAAGCTCCAGCGGAGTCTCGCCGGCGGTCGTGGCGGCCTTTTCCACCTTCTGGCCATGTTCATCGCTGCCGGTCAGAAAATAGACGTCATACCCCATCAAGCGCTTGTAGCGGGCCAGCACATCGCCCGCTACCGTGGTATAGGCGTGGCCGATATGCGGCACATCGTTTACATAATATATGGGAGTAGTCACATAAAAAGTCGGTTTCATATCAGGCTCCTGATGATGGTGTCGGTGTGCGACCGTCGGGAGAGGTGCCGGACTGTCTGCGGTGGCCATGCTTGCGGGAACGGTGCTTTTTGCGCGGTTGCCCGGTATTTGGGGCTTCCGGCGGAGTGGACGATGCCGAATTCTCCTGCTGTGCGGGTGGAGCAGGCGCCGCTTTTCCGATGTTTTCAGATTGAGTGTAAGATTCGAGTGAAGTCTTTTCCGTCTTGCGTCGCTGTTCAGGGCGACGTTCGCGTGCATGCTGAGGAGACCGGGGAGGTGACGGGGCTGCAGCAGCAGCCGGAACCGCAGCAGGATCTCCTTCCCCAAGAATTTCATCACGTTTGATGAATATTATCTTGTTGTCGTCAAGTTTGAGCGTGATATTTCCGGTCAGGATGTTGATTTTATCGACCACTCCGACTGCGTTGACGGTGCGGACCCGTTTTCCGGATTTCGGGAAGTTTTTGCGCAGGCAGCAATAGGTTTCGTATTCATAATCAAGGCAGCAGAGCAGTCTCCCGCATTGTCCCGATATCTTGTTGGGGTTGAGTGCCAGATTCTGCTCTTTGGCCATCTTGACCGAGACCGGCTGGAAATCACGCAGCCAGGAGCTGCAGCAGAGTTCGCGGCCGCAGATGCCGATCCCTCCGGTCATCTTGGCTTCATCGCGCACCCCGATCTGGCGCATTTCGATACGGGTATGAAAAGAGTGGGCGAGATCTTTTACCAGGTCACGGAAATCGACCCGGCCATCAGCAGTAAAGTAAAAGACCGCCTTGCTGCTGTCGAACTGATACTCGACCCGCACCAGCTTCATCGGCATGTTGCGTTCGGTTATCCGATTGGCACAGAAGCGATGCGCCTCCTTCTCTTTCTGGGAAATACGCTCGACAGCCACCATATCTTCGGGCGTAGCCTTGCGTTTGACAAGCGCGAGAGAACCGGCTGCTCCGGCATCTCTTTCCATGGGAGGTTTGACTATCTGTCCGACTCCTACGCCCCGTTCTGTCTCAACGACAACGCGGTCTCCCTGGGCAAGTTCAAGCGATCCGGCATTGAAATCATACAGCTTGCCGGCATTGGTAAATTGGATGGTTACGATATGTGACAAAAAGACCTCCTGAAATATTGGGAACTAAAAGCTTATCTGCCGTCGGCCATGGTCATGAATAAATGATCCAGAGCCAGTTTTGGATTCGCATTGCGCTGGACGTCGCGTCTGGTTTCATAGATGCATTCCAGCAACTCAAGGTTGCGGGGAAATGACCGTCGCGTTGCAATTGCTTCGATTGCAGGCCGTATGGACCGGTTGACAATTTCCACGCTACCCGCTCCGAGATGAACCGCATCACGAAAGAAGGAGAGCAGCATATCGAGCAGTTCCAGCGTCGCGTCACGGTTGCCGGACAGCTCTTCGGCGGCATCAAAAACGGTCGCAATCTGGTTGGTATTAAGCTGGCTCACTCTGGACAATACCGCTTCACGGCGTGCGACCAGCGATTCATTGTCAAGCTCCAGGGCTCTCTGCAGACTGCCGCCCGACATGGGGGCAACGAGAACGGCGGCTTCAGACGACATGCCGCTCCGTTCAAGAAGTGACTGTACGTGTTCCGGAGAAAGCGGCGCAAACCTTATCAGTTGACAACGCGAACGGACTGTCGGCAACAGCATCCCGGCATTTTCGGTCAGCAGGATGATCAGGGCATTGCCGGGCGGTTCTTCAAGCGTTTTCAGCAGGGAGTTGGCGGCGCCGACGCTCATCCGTTCGGCCGGTTCAATTATGCACGCCTTACGAGGGGCCTCGTAGGGACGTAATGACAGATCGCGCTGCATTTCGCGTAACTGATCAATACTGATGTCCCGTTTATCCGGTAACGGAGAGATCAGATGGATGTCCGGATGATTGCCGCTGTCTATTTTGCGGCAGGAAGCACAGACTCCGCAGGCATCGTCAGGCAGAGCCGTGCAGAAAAGTGCCTGAATAAGGGCAACGGCGGTTTTTTTTCGACCACACCCCGGCACACCTTCGAACAGATAGGAATGAGCTGTTTTTCCACCCCGCAGAGAGCGTCGCAGAACCTCAATAATTCGATCATGTCCCCGGATGTCAGCAAACGGCACGTAACCCCTCCGGAATCCGCATCACTATCTGTGTCGAAATCGTTATGAAAATTTCTTCAATTGAATCGGAACCATTGACAATCATAAAACGGCCCGGTTCATCGGCCGCCAGTTGTTGGTAACCGGCGCGAACTCGATGGTGGAAGGCCAGTGCCTCCAATTCAAAGCGTTCCTCACGGGGGCCGCTGGTAGCCTCGATTCTGCGGCGTGCCCGCTCCAGTCCGACTGTAGGGTCACAATCGAAAAGTATCGTGAGGTTTGGTGTTATCCCTTGACAGGCATGAAGGTTAAGGTTGTCAATAACGCCCCGGTCAATGCCGCGACCGAAGCTTTGATACGCCACCGTCGCATCGCAGAAGCGGTCACAGAGCACTATCTTCCCCGCTTCAAGGGCGGGAGTAATAACCTCGGTGACATGCTGGGCTCTTGCTGCGGCATACAGCATAAGTTCAGCCAGAGGTGAAAGCGCCCGGTTATCGGCATCCAGAAGGATTGCGCGGATCTTGTCGGCGATTGGACAGCCGCCCGGCTCGCGGGTAAGAACCGCACTCATGCCGCAAGCTGAGAGGTATTCGTACAGGAGCTTGATCTGGGTGGTTTTTCCACACCCTTCAACACCTTCGAATGTAATGAAATAGCCCACGAGGATCATCCTTCTCCGCTTTTAAAAGAGGAATTATAGGCAAGCGCCCCTGAATTATCAACTTAAATTCCTGCACCATCTGTTCGTCCGGAGACTTTCAGTTGCCAAAACAGGACCGGATGGCTATAGTCAGACTGTTTTAGAGGTGTATATGACTGCGAATGTTCATCAACTTGAGCAACTACTGGAATACACGTTCCAGGACCAGAGTCTTCTTGTTCAGGCCCTGACACATCCGTCATTGCTGCACGAAGACAGTGGGTATAACGGCGACTATCAACGTCTTGAATTTCTCGGCGACGCGGTATTAGGGTTGTTGTTGGCGGAACTACTGTTTATGCGGTATCCGGATTGGGACGAAGGCGCTTTGTCCCAACTGCGCTCCCGATTGGCCGGCCAGGACGTGTTGGCTGACCGGGCGCGAAAGCTGGAAATCGGCGGTTTTTTCCTGCTCGGGCGCGGAGAGGAACAGAGCGGCGGCCGGGAGAAAGATTCAATCCTTGCAGATGTTCTGGAGGCTCTGATTGCCGCGCTGTACCGGGATGGCGGCCTTCAGGCAGCGCGCACTCTGGTTGTACGGCTTTTTGAAGAGCTGGCAGCCGCTCCGGAGTCACTTGCGTTGGGGCGTGACTCGAAGAGTGAGTTGCAGGAATTTTTCTCTTCACACGGCTATTCAGCGCCGGAATACCGGCTGATAGAAGAATCCGGTCCTCCGCACGATCGACTGTTCAGTTTTCAAATTCTGGTTGACGATGCCGTTGCCGGTACCGGCCGGGGGAAATCAAAGAAAATTGCTCAACAGGCTGCGGCTGCCGAAGCGCTGGGCATACTTCAGTCAAAAGTCGGGCAGCCTGTGTGAAACCGGTCACTGTTCCTTTTTTTATAAGCCACCAAGGGTGTCCTCACACCTGTATATTCTGTGATCAACGTACCATATCCGGAGCGGACGGCGCTCTGCCTGCTACAGAGGACATATGTGATAAAATTCATCTCTGGCGGTCTACTGCGCGCGGACGTCCATTGGAGGTCGCTTTTTTCGGAGGTTCCTTTACTGCGCTTCCGGAAGCCGCTCAGGCGGGACTGCTTGATCCCCTGCAGGCACTTCTGAAAGACGGTACAGTTGACTCGGTACGGATATCAACCCGTCCGGATTATATTGAAGTCAATCGAGTGGCGTGGCTGTCAGAAAGGGGCGTTAGTACGATCGAACTGGGGGTGCAGTCGATGGACGACGCTGTTCTGGCGGCATCGGGGCGTGGCCATTCTGCAGCAAAATCGGTGAATGCCATCCGCTGCATCAAAAGCCGGGGACTCAGTGTCGGAGCCCAGTTGATGCCTGGGCTTCCGGGTGATACTCCGGACTCTTCACTCGCTTCTCTGGAGCAGGTCATTGCTGCAGGCGCTGATTTCCTGCGCATCTATCCGACGGTGGTTCTGCGGGGAACGGAGTTGGCACGGCGTTATACCGCAGGCGAGTTCGTTCCGTTACCCCTTGATCGTGGGGTGTCTCTCTGCAAACTGCTTCTGCAACGTGCCATGCAGGCGGATATACCGGTTATCCGCATCGGCTTGCAGGCCGATACAGGGCTTAATACCGAAAGTGTACTGGCCGGTTGCTGGCACCCGGCACTGGGGCAGATGGTCCGTTCACAGCTCTATGCGGACCTCGTCTGTAGTTATGTCTCGCCCGGCCAGCGTGTGACCGTGTATTGTCACCCGGCGCGTCTGTCGGATGTGGTGGGGGTGAAGCGGGGTAATCTGCAGCGTCAGGCTGAACGAGAGGTGCAGATGCAGGTCGTTCCGGATGTCACTCTCAAGAAGGAAGAACTTAAAGTAGAAATAGAAGAAATAAGCACCATATATTCAATAATTAAAGATCTTCACTACTCCATTCATGAGGTGTAACTGATGCGTAAAGAATCACTGAAATTTCTTGAACAACTGCTTGATGCCCCTAGTCCATCCGGTTATGAACAGCCGGCCCAGCGTGTGTTTCGTGATTATGTTGCTCCGTTTTGCGACGAGCTGACAACCGATGTCATGGGCAATGTCTTTGGACGTATCAGTGGCAAGGGAAAGAATCTTCCGCGGGTGATGATCGTCGGTCATACCGATGAAATTGGCCTTCAGATCAAGTACATCGATGATAAAGGTTTTCTCTATTTTGCCGCTGTCGGCGGGGTGGATGCCCATCTGACTCCGGGCAAGCGGGTTGCGGTGCATACTGCAAACGGTGCGCTTCCAGGGGTGATCGGCAAAAAGCCGATTCATCTGATGGACAGCAAGGATCGTGAAACGGTCGTAAAACTGGAATCACAGTATATCGACATCGGGGCAAGCGACAAGAAGGAGGCGCAGAAGCTGGTCAGGGTAGGGGATGCCGTTACCTTTGATAGCGTCTTTACCCGCCTGCATGGAGACCGGGTCGCTTCACGTGGTTTCGATGACAAGGCCGGCTGCTTTGTGGTCGCCGAGGTGTTGCGACTGGTGGCCTCTTCCGGCAAAAAGCTGGCCGTCGATTTGTATGGTGTTTCATCAGTCCAGGAGGAGATCGGTCTGCGGGGGGGCACTACAAGCTGTTACACGGTGAATCCGGATGTCGGAATCTGCGTCGAGGTCGATTTTGCCACCGATCAACCTGATGTCGAGAAAAAACACAATGGTGAGGTTGCGCTTGGCAAAGGGCCGGTTCTTGCCCGCGGCGCCAATATCAACCCGCACCTGTTTGACCTGTTGTCGATAACGGCCGGAAAAGAAAAGATTGCGATCCAGCACACCGCAACCCCTCGTGCAACCGGAACCGATGCCAATGTCATGCAGATTTCACGCGGCGGCGTAGCTACGGCGCTGGTCAAGATACCGCTGCGCTATATGCATACACCGGTAGAGACTCTCTCACTGACTGACCTGGAAGATGCCGCAAGATTGATTGTCGCTGTATTGTCGAAGATTACGACAAAAGAAGCGTTTGTGCCGAGATAAGGCGGCTGTTGCCCGAGTATTTTACCCCCTATCCGATATTTTTTTCCCCCTCCATATCCCTCCTCCCGAAGAGGAGGGAACGCCAAAAAAGATCTCTTCGAAAAAACATTCGGAGGGGTAGTCACTTTTGAAATGTAGCAGACTCACCGTTTTAAAAGATCCTCTACCTTGCGGTGCCACTCATTTCGGTCAATGATTCCCGGTTGAACCAAAACCTCCGGCCCCCCGCAGGCTGTCCTGACTGAATTCCGCCACTACTTGTAAATCCGCCTGCAGCACCGGCACGAACATCATCTGGCAGACCCTCTCCCCCGGTTCGATCGTGTAGGGGGAAGCCCCGCGATTGACGATGCCGATCCCGATCTCCCCCTGATAGTCTGAATCGATTACTCCAACCGTATTCGCCAATACGATGCCATGATTGATGCCGAGGCCGGAGCGCGGCACCAGCAGCGCCACCAGGCCGGGGTCATGAATACTGATGGCAATGCCGCTTGGAATAAGAACGGTTTCACCCGGCTGCACTGTTATCGGTGCTTCCAGGCATGCGCGCAGGTCCAGCGCCGCAGCGCCGCTTGTCGCGTACGACGGCAGTGGAATGGTTGCGCCGATCAGTGGATTCATGATTTTGGTTTCAATTTCAGGTCGCTTCATGTAGATTTCCCTGTCTTCCGGAGGAGTTTTAACGGCTCACTCTAGCAGATCAGACCTGCGGTGCACAAGGAGCGTTTTACCATGAAACAACGAGTTGTCAGCGGCATGAGGCCGAGCGGCAGACTGCATATCGGTCATTATCACGGCGTACTGGAAAACTGGATCAGGATGCAGGATTCCTACGACTGTTTCTTTTTTGTGGCCGACTGGCATTCTCTGACGACTGAATATGCCGATACCTCAGAGATTGCGCGGAGTATCCGCGATATGGTGCTGGACTGGGTGGCTTTCGGGCTCGATCCGGAAAAGTGCGTCATCTTCCGTCAGAGCCTGGTCCCGCATCACTCCGAGCTTAACCTGATCCTGTCGATGATTACGCCGGTCTCCTGGCTGGAGCGTAATCCGACCTACAAGGAGATGCTCGACAACATCGAACAGCGAGACCTGTCGACGTTCGGGTTCCTTGGTTACCCGGTTCTGATGGCGGCCGATATCATACTGTACAAGGCTACACGCGTACCGGTAGGACATGATCAACTGCCTCATCTGGAAATTACCCGAGAAATAACGCGCCGTTTCAACCACCTCTATGGCGCGGTATTCCCGGAGCCGGAAGCGCTTCTGACCGAGACCCCCAAGCTGCCAGGTCTGGATGGGCGCAAGATGAGCAAGTCGTACAACAACTCGATCTATCTTTCCGATACGGCCGAGGAAACCAGCAAGAAGATCATGTCCATGATGACTGATCCTGCGCGGGTTCGGCGCAACGATCCGGGCGATCCGGACGTCTGCGTTGCCTTCAACCTTCACCGAATCTACGTGCCGCAGGAGAAGCTGGACGAGATCATCCCGGCCTGCCGTAACGCGACCATCGGCTGCGTGGATTGCAAAAAGATCCTGGTAGGCTGCATGAACGAGCGTCTGGCGCCGTTCCGTGCCCGACGTGAAGAGTTGGCCGCCAACCCCGGCTTTGTTGACGAACTACTGCAGGAGGGAAGCCGGAAGGCCTCTCAGATATCGGACGCCGTTATGAGGGAAGTTCGTATGGCGCTCAAATTCTGACATGTCTGTCGGAGCGCACGGCCATCACGAGGAGCATCTGCCGCTGCTGGACGGTTTCCACGAGCAGTACAGCGTCCACCTCGACAAATTTGACGGGCCGATGGACCTGCTGCTGCATCTTATCAAGAAAAATGAGCTGGACATCTGTGATATTTCGATCGCGGTCATAACCCGCCAATATCTTGAATTCATCAGGTTGATGAAGGATCTGAATCTGGAAGTGGCGGGTGATTTTCTGGTTATGGCGGCGACCCTGCTGCAGATCAAGTCCCGCCAACTGCTCCCGGTAGATGATCAGGACGATCCGGAAACAGAGGAGTCAGATCCTCGGGACGAACTGGTGCGTCGTCTGCAGGATTACCAGCAATACAAGGAAGCCGGCATGGTTATTGGTGCTCGTGCGCTGCTGGGACGGGAGGTCTTTTCACGGACAGCCTCGGAGCCGGTACTTGCTGCGGCACAAAACATGGAAGGACCATTGGAAGTAAGCCTGTTTGAGCTGGTGGACGCCTTTCGTCTGCTCTTGCAACGGATTCCGGCCGAAAGTTTCCATGACGTTGCTCCGGGAGACTCGCTCAGCATTGCCGACTGTATCAATGAAATACTGTCACTGCTTCAGGAACAGGATACCGTCCAGTTCGATGATTTGACCAGGGATGAATGTACCCGGGAACGGGTGATCGTTACCTTTCTGGCGATTCTGGAACTATGCCGTCTCAAGCTGGTCCGTATTTTTCAGGTGAGCGGGCATGGCTCGATCTGGTTTGTTCCCGCTGTAGCAGCAGATCCCCTTGAGGTTTGATTTTCAATGAGTTCTGAATTATCCTCCATCATAGAGAGTCTCCTTTTTACCTCTGAATCGGCGCTTTCGACTGATCGTATCTGCGAGTTACTGCACGAATTCGAGCGGGATGAGATAAAAACCGCCCTGTCCGGACTGGCAGGATATCATCAGGCAAGGGGAGGGGGCTTTGAACTGATTGAAGTGGCAGGCGGCTGGCAATTCAGGACACGTCCCGCGTTTCACAGCTACATCACCCGTCACATCAAAACCAGGGCGTCAAAATTTTCACAATCCGCCCTTGAGACTCTGGCGATCATCGCCTACCGTCAGCCGATTACCCGTGCAGAGGTTGAACATCTGCGGGGGGTTGATTGCGGCGGAATCCTGAAATCACTGTTGGAGAAGCATCTGGTGCGTATACTGGGGAAAAAGGATATTCCCGGACGTCCGCTGATCTACGGTACTTCAAAAGAATTTCTCGAAATATTCGGACTTAAGGACTTGAAAAGTCTACCGACGCTTCGCGAAATACAGGCCCTGGACGAACCGCCACGGTATGAACGCCAGGAGGAATTGCAGCTTGAACCGGCGAAGGCGATTCCGGTTGAGAATGATTTGCCGTTTGAATAACCACAGGGAGGTGGGTCATGCGTCGACAGCCAGCCGTAGCAGGTCAATTCTATCCGGGGAGTGAACAAAAACTTCGTGCCGCCTTGTCGCAGCTGATACCGGAGAATGCATCCCCAAAAGGGGTAAAAGGCATCATCTCACCTCACGCCGGTTACGTCTATTCCGGTGCAATCGCCGGTCAGCTGTATTCGCGGATTACAATACCCGACACGGTTCTGATCATCGGACCCAATCATCATGGAACCGGGGCGGCCGCTGCGCTTTACCCGGATGGCGAATGGTTGACCCCGCTTGGGGTGACGGCAATAAACTTCCGGCTGAACTCGCTTCTGCTTCAGCATGGTCCCTGCCTCCGAAGCGACAGTATCGCTCACCAGCACGAACACTCACTCGAAGTCCAGCTCCCTTTTATTCAGTATCTGCGTCCCGATGTCACCATTTCCGCGCTCTGTCTCGGCCATGGTGATTACATCCCTCTGCGGGATATCGGGCAGGGGATCGCTGCTGCCATCCGGGAATACGGTGATGATGTGCTGATCATCGCCAGTTCGGATATGACCCATTATGAATCGGCCGATTCGGCCCGCCGGAAAGATCATCATGCGCTGGAGCGGGTGCTTGCGTTAGACGGCAAAGGGCTGCTGAAAATTTGTCACAGCCGGGGGATAACGATGTGCGGAGTCGTACCGGCGACCGTCATGATCGAGGCGGCCCTTCAGCTGGGGGCTTCGCAGGCGGAACTGGTTGCGTACGGCACCAGCGGAGACGTGACCGGAGACAACCAGCAGGTGGTCGGTTATGCCGGGGTGATGGTGTATTGATATAGATCTGCTTGTTGATGATTTTACCTGCGGGAAGATTACGCTTGATTTGGCGGTATAAACTTCCTCTTCTGCAACAGGTTTGAGCCGGGAAGAGATAGTAACCGCCATGCAGGGAAGGTTGCTAGAATGCCGGGGAGAAGTTTTTCTATGGCTCGCTGTATGTGTATCATTATTCATGGAAAAACGAATGATAACATGGTAAGTTACCGGCGCAGCGTGCCCGGCTGACGGAGTGCGGTCGCCCCGGTTTATTGCGTTTTAGCCAAGCCGGGAGTATACTTGACTCCAATGGGCTCTCCTGTATTCCGGCAGTTTCAGTTCAGTTGTATAACTTACAAAGGACCTTACATGAATCAACATGACCATCTGCATTCGAGTTCTCCGGAAATGCTCTCTCTTATGGGATATACTCTGGTCAAGGAGGCCGGTCAGTTTCGAAAAGGGATTGAGTTGTGCCTCAAGGCGATAGCATCAAATCCAAACAACATAGAGCATTATCTGCATCTGGGACGCATTTATCTCCTTGCAAAAAAAAAGGATTATGCCATCAGGACCTTTAGAAAAGGGCTCAAGATCCGCAAGGATGCCAGGATTGTGGCAGAGCTCAGACTTCTCGGAATTCGCCGGTCTCCTCCCGTGTCCTCATTGCCGCGCAATCATGTTGTTAACAGAGTGGCAGGTAAGATCCTCCATACTCTGACATAACTACAATAAACCTTTACTCAGGAGTTGTTCATGTTTCAAGTGTCCGGCACGCTGGATGTTTCTGTCTGCAAGGGTGACAGCCGTATAGTTTCTCTCCTGCTCTGGCTTTCACTGACTACCGGTTTTGCGGTTTCTGTTTTTACCGTGGTTGAAGAGTTGTGTCTTGCAACTGCATGCAAAGACACGGCCAGTTTTGCCTTCTTCGGGGTAGGTATGGGGTGGTTCGGTATTGCCTACTTCAGTCTCATTCTGACTCTGCTCTGGCTGCGTAAAAAGTTTCACCAGTTGGACCTGGTGCTTGCAGCAATGGTTTATTCCGGAATCGGAGCCGAGGTTCGTCTCCTCTGGATTCAAAAATTCGTTATCGGCAGTTGGTGCCCTCTCTGTGTCACGATCTTTTTCGCTCTGCTTTTAGCTGCCGCACTGCTGTTGATAGAAAAAGTACAATATGTGGGATCAGGGCGGGGGAGGAGGGGGAAGAGTCTTCTCGGGTGGCTGACATTTGTGATGGCAATGACTGCCATAGGGCTGGCGATTGCCGTTGCGGGTGTGAAATCACTTGCGTATTGATGGCATTTAGTAGTTGTACCTTAGTTCGAACCTGAGCAGCTGGTTTGTCCGCCCGGCACCGTCAACCAGATTCAGATTGGAGATCCTTTCAATACCGTAGCCGATCCGGGCATCGATATCACCATAAACCGGCAGATCCCACCAGAGCCGCCCTGCATGCTTCGACTCCATTACCTGGCCCGGCACCCGGTTGGAGCGCCCCCGCTCGGTATAGAAATACTCCAAAGCCAGGTTGTTGCGCACACCGAACCAGTGGGAATAGCGTCCGAAAAACTCCTGGGCATTGGTTCCCTGGGAGTGTCCGGGCGTCAT
>JANNLB010000208.1:0-11804 GCA_031396605.1 Geobacter sp.
TGACCGAAAGTGAAGACAAACTGTATATGGTCCGAATATTGGTGACAGTGTATTAAACCCTTTTTTTATTCCCCATAACAGCCATACCCAAACATAAAAACGCCGTCCCCCCAGTATTGAACAGGGGAAACGGCGTTGACAATGACATGTTCGTGTGACGTTTCATTTAATTTCGAGCGAATCAGCCATCCGGTCCGTCAGCCATTTCGTTAAGCGGAAGACTTTAACTCATGCGGCCAGATCATAATCTACAAATCCCATGCTGACACCATCAGCCTGAACCTTTTCAAGTATCTTTTCGACCTTTCGAACAACTGCGATTTCAATGTATTCATCGCCGCATTGCTCGCATACCAACGCGGGAACGTCAACCAGAACAACGAGTTGTTTGTCTGAGAGGCGATAGGGAAGATTGGCAGCGCCTTTTTCCATGGTGCCTTTACATAATGGACACAACATCAATTTTTCTCCTTGTTTTCAAATCGCTACACCAACTTGTTTGATCCGGCTCATAAACGGTAATTACCCACAACATACCATCGTCTGTTGGATCAATGGCTACCACAGCATGTAGTATGCGCCGCGCTGAAGCCATCCCGAATAGTAATGCACTCGGCAAAGGATGATCATCAGCATATTCCTCTATTATTTCCGGAAACAGCAGAATCTCCCTGACATCATCAGCATGAATTGCTCGTTGCTGCATACGTATTACCGCATGGCGTTTAAATGCAATTCTGTCATGTTCAGCAAGTTCTCTAATAAGAGAAATATCAAATATCATTCAGCTGCAATCCCTCAATTAATCTGAATTTCTTCTTTTTAGGTAATGGCGTTCAATTCTTGTTAGCATATTGCCAACAAGATTACAAACAAGATTACAAACAAAAACGTCTACTCCATCCTGCTTGACTAAACATTGATTCCGCCTTACCATAAGTACACCCTGCTACACATACGCGAGGTGACTTATGATCAGAACCAATGTCATGCTGACCCCCCATCAACATATAACCTTGAAGCAGATGGTTCAAGGGGTGGATGAAATCACGACCGATGCCGCCAATGCCTGATATTATTTTTGCCGCTCGTTAAATACCAACCGACAGGAGACCACCATGACCATCCAGGAGCAGATCGAGCAGTTCCTCTCATCGTCCGCATTCGGAGTGGTCGGCGCATCCACTAACCGTGAAAAATACGGCAACAGAGTGCTGCGCTGTTACCAGCAGAACGGCAAAAAAGCCATTCCGGTTAATCCCAATGAACCTGAAATTGAAGGAATACCTTGTGCCGCTACGATCAGCGATCTGCCTCCGGACGCCGTGAGCATATCAATGATCACTCCGCCGGCTGTCACCGCGAAGCTCGTACCGCTTGCCATCGAAAAGGGAATAAGAAACATCTGGATGCAGCCGGGCGCCGAACATCCCGAGGCGGTGGCACTTTGTCGCGAACGGGGGATCAATGTCATCGCCGACGGCAGTTGTCTGCTGGTTGTGATGGGATATCACGACCATTGACGCACGCGCTCAATAATCGCCGCTTTTTGGATCCCCTTTTTATTGATAGAACGGCTGTTTATTAAAAAACTTTCCTCCCCGGAAACACACTTTATCAATAAAAACTTTATGATATTTACATAATAATATCGTGCTATTGAGAAATTTATTATGTAAAAAAAATGTTTTGCTAAATACTAGTGAATGCTATACTGTGCCAACTCTGAAGTTCAATCGTCAGTAACAGGTGAAGGAACCGGCGACAACATGGGGCTACCGGCATTAGATACAGAACAACTTGGCTTTGTTGGCGCGGTTAGCGGCTTGTCGCTGGCTGATATTATTCAGGTCAAGGGGGGCAACCGTTATTCGGGGTGCCTAGTCGTGGAGAACGGGAACAAGAGCGGCGTTGTGTATTTCCGCGATGGAGAAGTAGTTCATGCGGAACAGGCCGATTTAACGGGAGAAGATGCCTTCTACACCATCATGGGGTGGGTTGGAGGGACATTCAAAAGCGAACCGAAGATTTCAACTACCAGAATGACGATCAATCAATCATTGGGATTTCTGATCCTCGAAGCGCTCCGCCGCATGGACGAAGCAAAAAACAGTTCACAACAGAGAGGAGCGGTTGATTCCGACTCTTCCAGGGAGGGTGCAGGTATGAGTGATATCAGTACTAAGCTTTCGGTAATTCCGGATATTGAGCAGGCGCTCATCATGACAAAAGATGGGGTCGTCGTTGATGACACATCCTATCAGGCAGAACTTCTCGGAGCAAACGGACTTTTTCTGGCTCTTTTTTCGGAGCAGATTGGATCACAATTCGGCATCGGAGAATTTAAAGCGGCTACGGTTCATGGCACTGAACATCACCTGTTTCTTTTTGATTCCAAACGACACCATCTCTGTGTTTCAGCCAACGGCAGCGCCAACGTAAATTTACTTGATACAGAAATCCGCCGGGTTATCGGTCAAAAGTAGGGGGCTGACTTGCAAACCATCATGCTCGGTTTGACCACAGTTCCCGGAGTAATGGGTGGGATGCTCTCCGATGAGAATGGAAATGTTCTGGCACACTCTTTCCCCCCCTACTTTGACGAGTCTGCTCTCTCGGATGCCGCCGGGTTTCTTCAGGACACTTCCGCCGGTCTGCAGGACGTGACCGGCGGCGTGAAGCTCTATGATATCCGCTTTGAGCTGGGTCGCCTGATCATCAAGGCTCTTCCGCACCTGTTCATTGTCGTACTTTGTCAACCGGCTGTAAACATCCAGCTCCTGTTCATTTCCATGAATGTAGCCATCAAGAAAATTGAAAAGTTGGCTCCCGAGCAGTTTGTGGTTCATACAATAAAACCGGCAGAATCGGTACCCACGGCAACGTCGGCTGCCGAAAAATCACCCCGGGGATCAATAGCCCCCCCGGCGCCGGATCAGAAACATGCGTTGGAGAGACTGCAAGGATGGGTCGAAAACAAGTTTGGGTAATCGATTGCCTCCCAACTCTGGATACAGACGACGGTAAGTAAATACTTGCCATGTCAACTAAAACCTGACATAGTGATAAATCTTCGACGGGCAGCAATGCCCGTCGTTTTATTTTGCGGAATTGAGGAGTTTTACCCATGCAGGAACGAATCAGAAACATCGCCATTATTGCCCACGTCGACCATGGCAAGACCACTCTGGTTGACGCCATGCTTAAGCACGCCGGGGTCTACCGAGCCAATGAAACTATTACCGAACGGGTCATGGACTCGAACGACCTTGAAAAAGAGCGCGGCATCACTATCTTGGCCAAGAGCCTCTCGATCCACCACGGCCCCTACAAGATCAATATCGTTGACACCCCCGGCCATGCCGACTTCGGCGGGGAGGTCGAACGTGTTCTCAAAATGGTTGACTCCGTGCTGCTGCTGGTGGACGCCCTGGACGGACCGATGCCGCAGACCCGCTTCGTTCTGAAAAAATCTCTCGACCTGAACCTGAAACCGATCGTCGTCATCAACAAGATCGACCGCCCCGGCTGTCGTCCGGACGAAGTGCTCAACATGGTATTTGACCTGTTCTGCGAACTGAACGCATCCGACGACCAGCTTGATTTTCCGGTAGTCTATACCAGCGCCAAGCTCGGCTACGCCAAACTGGATATCAACATCGAGTCAAACAGCATGGAACCGCTTTTCGCGGTGGTAGAGGCCAATGTCCGTCCTCCCAAAGGGGATGTCAATGCCCCGTTCCAGATGTTGATCGCCAACATCGATTACAATGATTACATCGGCCGTATGGCGACCGGTCGCATTTTCAATGGCAAGGTACGGGCTGGTGAAACGGTTGCCATGATCAAGCAGGACGGAACCATCACGAAGGGACGTATTACCAAGCTGCTCGGTTATGAAGGACTGAAGCAGGTCGATATTGAAGAGGCCGGAACGGGCGATATCGTAACCGTCGCCGGCTTTGAGGATGTCAGTATCGGCGAGACACTGGCTTCGGCCGAGAATCCCATTGCAGTGCCCTACGTTTCCATCGACGAGCCGACTCTGTCGATGAACTTCATAGTCAATACATCCCCCTTTGCCGGTCGTGAAGGTAAATGGGTCACTTCGCGCAACATCCGCGAGCGCCTTACCAAGGAGCTGCGCACCAATGTTTCGCTTCGCGTGGATGACACTGACAGCGCTGATACCTTCATGGTCTCCGGCCGCGGCGAACTGCACCTTTCGATCCTGATTGAGACCATGCGACGCGAAGGGTTTGAGTTGGCTGTTTCCAAACCTGAAGTCATCGTCCGGATAAAGGACGGCGTCAAAATGGAGCCGATGGAGTATCTGGTGGTCGATGTTGCTGCCGAGTTTCAGGGGGCGATCATTGAGAAAATGGGACCACGCAAAGGGGAGATGGTTGCCATGGCTCCGATGGGCGAAATGGTGCGTCTCGAGTTCATCATACCGGCACGCGGACTGATCGGCCTGCGTGGCGAGGTTCTGACCGATACCCGCGGCACCGCCGTTATGACCCATACTTTCCACGAATATGCCCCCTACAAAGGTGACATCCCCGGCCGAAAAAATGGCGCTCTGATGGCCATGGACCATGGCGAAACTACCGCCTACTCGCTGGACGCGCTGCAGCCGCGCGGCACTCTGTTTATCGGCGCCGGGGTTGAAGTCTACGGAGGAATGATAATCGGCCAGAACAACAAGGACAGCGATCTGGATATCAACCCCTGCAAAGGGAAAAAATTGACCAACGTGCGTGCCTCCGGTACGGACGACGCCATAAAGCTTACACCGCCACGGTTAATGACGCTTGAACAGGCGCTGGAGTTCATCGAGGACGACGAACTGGTGGAGGTTACGCCGCTTTCGATCCGTCTGCGCAAGAAAGAGCTTGATCCGACCCGCCGCAAAAGGGCCAACAAGGCGTAGGCGCTTAATAAATACGGGATATGCGAGCCGAGGATTTATCCCCGGCTCGTTTTAGTTTTTTTGCGGTTTCTGGCAAAAAACAACTTCGTTAACGCACGTATCCTGTCTATCCGGGTTTGTTTCGAATTGGAATAATCTGGTGATTTTTGGCCGGGTGGGTGCTATAGTCCGCTGAAAATCAGACTTCTCGCGGAGCACGACAAATGGCACAGAAAACGATCTATCTGATAGGGGCAGGTTTTACCGGCTGGGATGGCTTCCCGGCCAAGGCGCTTGAGATTATCGGCTCAGCCGACATCATGATCGGCCATCAGCGCCATCTGGCAATTTTTCCCGATTTTGCCGGTGAGAAAAGAGAGCTGGGCGATCTTTCAGAACTGATCGATTTTCTCAAAAAGACCGATCAGCGAGTAGTTCTGCTCGCCTCGGGCGATCCGACATTTTTCGGTATTTCGCGTTTCCTGCTGAGGAATCTCCCCAAGGAACGGATCGAGATTTTCCCCAATGTAACCAGCATGCAGTACGCCTTTGCCCGGATCAAAGAGTCGTGGGACGATGGCATTTTTGTTTCGGTACATGGACGCGGTATGCACCAGGCGGCAGACAAGATCATCGCCGCCGAAAAAGCATGTGTTCTGACCGACAAGACCAACACCCCGGCTGCAATCGCCGCCGAACTGATCGAGCGGGGCGCCGAAGGATATGAGGCCTGGCTCTGCGAAGATCTCGGCATGCCGACCGAAAAGTTCACAAAGACGACTGTGCGCGGTCTGCTCGAAATAGCGGCCTCCGAGCTCAACATCCTGATTCTGATCCGCACCTACGAACCGAACCTTGTCCATTATCCGCTGATCGGAATCGATGACGACGAGTTCCACACCTCAAAAAAACTGATCACCAAACAGGAAGTACGTGCCGTCACCCTGGCGAAACTCCAGCTACAGGATGATCTTGTGCTCTGGGACATCGGAGCCGGAAGCTGTTCCGTTTCGATCGAAGCTTCCAATCTTATGCCGGACGGCCGGATTTTTGCCGTAGAAAAGAATCTGCAGTGTATCGGATTTATCACCGAAAACCTGAAAAAGTTCTGTACGCGCAATGTTAAGCTGATCGAGGCGTACGCCCCCGATGGCCTTGATGATCTGCCTGATCCGGATCGGGTATTCATCGGCGGGGCCGGCGGTAAACTGGATGAGATCATCGACATCGTCTCTCAGCGTCTGAGGCCCGATGGCGTTGTGGTAATCAATGCAGTGACTCTGGATACGCTCACCAGAGCGGTGGAATTTCTTGAAGATCATGGTTTTACTGTTGAAGCGACCTGCATCAATGTCGCCAAGACGCGTAACCTGACCGAATACAAGATGTTTGAAGCCCAGAACCCGGTCTATGTAATTTCAGCCCGTAAGGGTGGCGAATAGATGGCAACTGTGTATGCTGTAGGAGTCGGTCCGGGCGACCCCGAACTATTAACCCGCAAGGCTGAACGGATTCTGCGGAGTGCCGATGTGATTCTGGCTCCGGTCTCACATCCATCCGAGGCCAGTGTGGCGCTGGAAACGATTCGCGAGTTCATCGATGAGGATCGACAGGAGATCATTGTTCACCAGTTTCCGATGACCTCCGACCGGTCGCGCCTGATCCCCGCCTGGCAGGGTGCGGCAGCTCTGATCGCTGCCCATGCGGAGGCGGGACGTTCGGTCGCCTTTATCACGATCGGTGACCCGCTCTTCTATTCGACATTTATCTACCTGCTGCGCATCCTGCGTGAGCAGTGGCCGCAGCTCCTGATCGAGATTATCCCCGGCATTTCGAGCATCAATGCCGCAGCTTCTCAGGCGGCTCTGCCGCTGGTGGAGGGGGACGAAAAAATGATCGTGATTCCGGCGACCGCCGGAATTGAGGTGATCAAAACAGCCCTGGAAACCTGCGAGACGGTCGTGCTTCTGAAAGTGAAACCGCTTTTCCCGGCAATTGTGGAGCTTCTCCGCTCGACCGGGAGGGAACAGAGCACCGTTTTTGTCGAGCGGGTCGGCGGTTCACGCCAGAAAATATTGACCGATTTCAGTCAGATTGCCGCCCATACCCCGGATTATTTGTCGCTGATGATAATAAAACATTAGCTGGCAACCTTTCTCTGTAATCCGGCAAGCCGCCTCTCAAACGTTTTACCCATCCATACAAAATCCCTACCATTACCCCGCCTGGCTATGTTATACGTATTTCATTTTTCAGCTGCGTTTGTAATCTCAGCAACAATCTGTAATCAGGGTTGAGATCTGACGCTTCTGGACGCTCCCCGATCTTCAGTCTGCGAAACGATTTATTTGGAAATGCCGATATGGGCAACAAATGAAGGAGTAAGCCATGAGCAAAACAGCCGCAATTTCCGAGATTGAACACAAGATAGAGGCGCTTCAGCCTGCTGATCAATTGAAACTTCTGGAGAGGATGGTCAGGCATCTCAAACATGCATTCACGGGCCAACCACAGGCAAAACGGCGTATAACAGCAGATGCAGGAGAAGCCTTGGCCCTGCGAGGGGCATTAAAGCGACATGCCGCTCCTGAACTTCGTGTACGTGAATCCGAGGCCTTTGCCCAGGCAATGAAGGAAAAACATGCGCAACAGGAAAGGTCCGCGATTGGCGGAAATGGTAAATAGATCAGCATGGCGATTGATCTTGTGAATTTGAAGGGTTACCATGACGAGTGAAAGGAGTAAACAGCAATGTCCATAACCGCTAAATGTATTATTGACCATGGCACGATTAAACTGCCGCAATCCATTGGTCTGCCAGACGGCATGAGGGTGCTGGTTAACATAGAACCGCTGCTGAAAAATGCTCAGCGAAAGAAAATTGCGCGTGAGCTTGCCGGAAGCTGGGGGAAAGACACCAGCATTGATCCCCTCTTTACGGAGATCGAAAAAGAACGGCACGCCTATTTTGGCCGCGATTCAGAGTTGTGATCGGCAAGCCGACTGGCGAGGTTGACGCGATGATCGCTGCCGTTGCTCTTGCCAACAAGGCTGAGCTGGTAACAGGTAATACGAGGCATTTTCAGAACATAGAAGGATTGAAACTCAGCAGTTGGTAGCGCGTCTGTTTTGAGTTCAACAGGGCATTCAGTTTGTGGCGTCGATTCTCAAAAACAATGGGCCCCCTCTGGGGTCAGGCTTGCTTTATTGTTTTAAATCCCTTATAACCTCCCCATGGCACGCAAACAACGCATACATTTCCCTGGCGCACTCTACCACGTAATCCTGCGCGGCAACGCGCAACAGGACATCTTCTTCGAGGATGGCGACCGGTACGGGTTTTACCTCTTCCTTCAGACTGTCGTCGAGAAATTCGGCTGCCGCATCCATGCCTTCTGCCTGGCCCTGATAAACAGGATAAGTGCGTTAACGAAGTAGTTTTCTGCCTGAACATCGCAGAAAATACTTCTAAATTTAAAGCATGCCATCATTTGGCCTTTTCCTGCCACGCCGCAAATTCCGCCGGTCGCAGGCGAAACCTGGCAATGTTACCCTCGTGCAAGCCTTTCAGCTCGGCTTGCACCAGATTGATGAAACGCTGCTGGTCATCTTCCGGAATGTGTTCTGTGGCCCAGGTTGCTACTCCATCCTGTTCCTGTCCTACACCATTGAGAACCACTTCACGGATTATCTCCGTCAGTAACGTACGGTACTTCATACGGAATGGGTCCGGCTCGCCCAGCTCTTCCCGGGTACTCAGGTAGCGTTTGACGGATCGCTCGTATCCCCAGACAAAGACGTCACGCATCAATTCAATGCGATTAAGCTCGTAAACTCCCAGTATCCCTTCGACATAGGATTTTTTAGGCACATCGATAAAGGAGAGCGGGCATAGATTGTGTTTGACCAGCGGGATATTGGCGGCAAGCCGTGCCACCCGCTTGTTGATGTCTTCAAACGGCTGCAGGTAGGAGAGATGCACCAACGCGAAAAACGACTGTTCGAATGGATCGCTGATGGCTTCCGCAGTATCAAGAGCCAGCTGGAAGTACTCGTCCAGGAGTTGTGGAGTGGACAAAGGCGAGTAGACCGACCCACCGATGCCGACGGCAATCTGGCGCAAGCGCCCACAGGCCTCCGGGTTGGGGAGCAGGTTGTCCGACAGAATGGCATGAAGGTTAAGAATCGAATACCGGTTAAAACCAATATCTTCCGCGGATTCAACAAGAAACTCGATGGCCTGCTTGTGGTTCAGGATCATCTGGGTTTCCAGTGCATCCTTCCCCTCAGCGGCCTGGCCGAAGGAGATCAGGCGCTCTGTCTCCAGCAGGGAGTAGGTATTCCCTTCCAGATAGCTGGATGCCCAGGAGAGGTCGATCAGCAGCCTGCCCATAACCTGGCGGGCCATGGTGCCTGCCGGTACGGATTCTTGGTGAGCACGACCAATCTGGTGCAGATGTTTGCGAGTGGCGTCGTCAAGATACGGCCTATTGTCCGGGTAGGACAGGAGAAAATCGCGACGATACCCTATCGGTTCTCGACGCTGGATCGGCTGGCTGACATGCCCGCGGATCTCACGACCGGCCCCGGACAGGGGTATGAGTGATTCTTCGAGTTCCTGATCTCCAGATACTTCTGTTGTCAGCGGCCAGTACACACGCCCTTTGAAGGCACCGGTGGCGCGGATACGTTTGCTTTCAATGAGAATAGTCATTCGGCGCAGCAGGGCACGCCGGTTCATGGCGATACCTGCTGCCGCAAGAGCAGTTTCCAGCGCCGAGATGCCGATTCCTTTATGACAGACGGCTATCTGCTGCTCAATTGCTTTAAGGTCTTGCTCCTCGATATGTTTCGGCACAGGACACCCTTTTTTGTCTCGTAACGTAGTTCGTGACGGCATAATAACCTAAACGTCATAAAAATCAACATTTGTGACATTAAAATCCGGGTGATGGTACAAAATTGAGAAAATTTATCAGGATTGACGGCGGAGTAAACAGGTTTCAATTACCAAGGGCTTAACTGCGGCCAGGGTGCATGGGTTCGCCAGGCGGTTATGTAGTCGAGAGGGATCATATTTCCGGTTCTACCTTTTCATTTGGGAGCAGACGCCAGCGTGCTTCCTGGCGCACCCCTTTGTGGGGTTGTGATGGTGAAAGCGGGACGGTGACCGGATTTCTAGTGTCAATAATTTTTGCCAAACCTTCGGCCAACCCGGCTTCGCCAATTAATTCCAACAGGTAGCCCAGACGCTGGGACCACGCTACGGGTGACAGTTCGGCAATGTCGACCAACTTCTTGGTATCAAGGGTTTCAGCCAGTTCGGTTAAAACTGTAGCCGAATTGTCCAGCCCCCCGGAATGATGTGGATAGCCAGCCAAATCAAAGGCAGTGACTTCAGGTGTTGATACCTTCAAATAGCCGCGAGGAGTCTTGAAATCCTGGGTTGGCATGGCGGCAACATTTTTCCTTGCGATAAAATCAATCCGCACTCCGCCGCAGGTTATGCCTGGGCGAGTACGTTGCATCATAACTTGAAAAGCCTGAGGGCGATGATGAGCAGCGCCATGGTGCTCGGCAGCGGTAAGGAGTCCGGCGTAATAGGGCTCTTCAAGGTGGGCCATCAGTGCCGGAATGAATTGATTTGCCGGAAGGCATCCCAGTTTCCGGTGTTCCGGGGTAATGATCACATAAAACCCCCGGAACGGCATGGCGATCTCCCCTTTATGTCGCAGACGACGCAAGGCAGCCCGGGTCGCTATAACGCCGGAACCAAGCACTTCGGCTGCCTCAACGCCAGTGAAACAGTAAAGTCCCTCGGCAAGCAGACTATCAATATATTGCGCGATAACCATGACTCTTCGATACATCAAACGAACCATAAAAGCAACATTAACTGTTGTTTTTTTGGTTTAATACATAGTAAAAGTTGCTTCGTATGTTGATCTGAATTTGGAGAACATTGAGACATCATGGACGGATACCCATACTCAAAAAAAGAGAATGCCAGAGTCAGCCGGGAACAGTTGTATGATGAGGTCTGGGCAGAACCGCAGTTCGATTAACTCTCTCGCCATAACAAGAATCCGGCAACCGCCGATGTTGCACATAAGCCCGCTAGAAATAGCGGGCTTTTTGTTTTTCATGTTTCAGTTGCCCCGTTCACTACGCTCCGCTGCAGCCAATCAGAGGCTCGAAATTGTTGTAGTTGCAAAAATATGGTGATATGTTCTAAAAATTATTTTCTGCTCGCCCTTTCCGCTATCCCGGATTAATGCGGCATACCCTGAACGGGAGTAATCATCATGCACAGGCGCCGTTTCTTTATCGCATTGACTGCCATCTTCATCATGGCCCTTCCAGGGTGCAACCGGAAGGAGCCGAAAAAAGTCGATCTCACAAAAACCGAGACGACCAACCATGAAGGAAGTAGCAAGTCCGGCGCGGTTCGGATCGCTGTAGGGGGAATGATAACGCCCAGGGAGGGGTTTGCCTACTACCGCGAGTTCCTTGATTACATCGGCACCGAGCTTGGCCGGCCGGTCGAGTATGTCGATGCGACAAGTTACGAAGAGATCAACAGCAAGCTCGAATCCCGCGAGGTCGATGGGGCCATTGTCTGCAGCGGCCCATATGTCGACGGCAACGGCAAGTTCGGCCTGGAGCTTCTGGCCGCTCCCAGGGCCTACGGGGGTACGGTATACTACTCCTACATCATTGTGCCCAAAAACAGCCCGGCCAGGGAGCTTGATGATCTCAAAGGAAAGGTCTTCGCCTTCAGCGACCCTCTCTCCAACTCCGGCAAGCTGGTTCCCGAGTATCTTCTTGCCAGGAAAGGGGAGAGTTCGAAAACTTTTTTCAGCAAAACTGTCTATTCCGGCTCACACGACAA
>JANNLB010000263.1:0-8001 GCA_031396605.1 Geobacter sp.
GAAACAGCGCCACTCCCCATGCCGGCATTTGTACGCGGAGCAGCGCAGAGCGGACAGGCGGCTCCGGTTGTGCGCCGCCGCGCCGCCGAACTGGGCATTGACCTGACCCTCCTGCGGGGGAGCGGCCCGGACGGCAGAGTCTTGCTGGAGGATCTTGAGCGCCACGCGCCATCGTACTCTCCGGCGCCTTCGGGTACCCGCACCCGGCAACTTCACAGCGAACCTCCCGCAGTCGAGCAACCCCCAGTATTACGACCTTTCAGTCGCATGCGCAGCGCCATTGTTCGCACCACCGTAACTTCCTGGCAGAACATTCCTCACTTTTACCTGACACGCGAGATCGAGATGGGCCAGGCCGGGCAGGCCATCCAGGAATTAAAGGGTAAAGGAGTCAAAGTGTCGCTTAACGCCCTGATCCTGGCCGCAGCCGCCACGGCTCTGACCGCATACCCGGCGCTCAACGCCGGCTTCGGCGGGGGGAGCATCGTCAGCTATCCCGAAGTCAATCTGGCCTTTGCCGTGGCTCTGGACGACGGACTACAGATGCCCGTGATCAAAGGGGCCGAAAGCAAGGGTTTGCACGAACTCACCGCCGACTCATCCCGACTGGCCGAGGGCGCCCGGCAGGGAACCCTGACAGAGGAGGAGATCTCGGGAGGCAGCTTCAGCGTCTCAAATCTGGGTATGTACGACGTTGACTCCCTGGCTTCGATCATCATGCCGGGGCAGGCAGCCATTCTGGGAATTGGAACGGCGGCGGATCGCCCGCTGGCGCGTAACGGCGCTGTAGCGATTGCACGCATGATGACAGCAACCCTCTCTTGCGATCACCGCATTATCGACGGCGCCACGGCCGCCGCTTTTCTCAATGAATTCAAACGGCTGCTGGAGCATCCGGCAGAACTGCCGGCCTGACAGGGGGTGACGACATGAAAATTTTTATCAGTGGCGGAACCGGTTTTGTCGGGGGACATGTCTGCCGTGCCCTCCGCGAGCGCGGACATGAACTGCGTTTGCTTGTTCACCGCAGAGGAGGTACCGCGGAGAGCGGCATCGAGCTCATCGAAGGGGATGTCACTCGCCTGGAGAGCTTTGCCGGGGCGGTTAACGGCTGCGATGCGGTCATCAATCTGGTCGGCATTATCCGGGAGTTTCCGGCGAGTAAGATCACTTTTGAAAAACTGCATGTTCAAGCCACTGCGGCCATGCTGGAGGCGACCTGCACGGCCGGAATCAACCGTTATCTACAGATGTCGGCTCTGGGAGTCCGGCCGGATGCGGTCTCGGCCTATCACCGGACCAAATGGCGGGCTGAAGAACTGGTGCGGGGGAACGGACTTGAGTGGACGATCTTTCGCCCTTCGCTGGTCTTCGGACCACATGATGCGTTCATCAATATGCTGGCGACGCAGCTGCGTCTCGCTCCGGTCATGCCGGTCATCGGCAGCGGCAGCTACCGGCTGCAGCCGATTCATGCCGATGATGTGGCTCGTTGTTTTGCGCTTGCTTTGGAGATGCCGGACACGATCGGCCGTTCGTATGAATTGTGCGGCCCGGACCGTCTGAGCTATGAAGCGCTGCTCGATACGGTTGCCGCTGCTCTGGGGCGATCACGACCGTTCAAACCGCACCTCCCGCTGGGAGTAATGAAGCTGATAATCCCAACCATGCAAAAAATCCCGCAGTTTCCGATCACGATGGATCAGCTGCAGATGCTGCTGGAGGAGAACATCTGTGACGGCGCCTGGCAGAAGGTATTCGGATTTGAACCGCGTGGATTCAAAGAGGGGATCGGCGAATATCTGCGGAATAATTGATCGAACCTACTTTTAAACAAGAAAATTGATAAGGACGCCAGCTGCTATGGGGCGCCCTTTTCTTTTTGCTTCAAGTCGCAATTTATCCAACAAACTTCTTGAGTTGCTGCCGTTATCGGGTATAATAAAACCTTATTATATAATTGCAGTAACAATCGGTCCGGAGACCTCCTTATGAACATCTTGATTGCCGAGTCTGAAAAGAAATTGCACAATCTGTTCGAGTGCATGGCCAACGGAATTGCCACTTATTCATCCACGGAAGGTCAGAACTTCGTTTTAACCGGCATGAACAGTGCCGCTGAAAAGATAAGCGGTGTAACATTCAGGGATATTTCAGGCAAGGAGGTCCGCGAGATAATTCCCGGCGTAGTGGAAATGGGGTTGTATGATGTTCTCAAAAGGGTCTGGGCCTCCGGGACAGCAGAAAGCATTCCGGACGCGTATTACGAAGATCGGCACATTACGCGATACTATGAGAACCGTGTCTATAAAATATCCGGCACCGAAATCGCTGCAGTCTACAATGATATAACCGAGCAGAAAAAGGCTCATTTGGAGCTCATACGACGGGAAGAACAGCTGCGGGTATTGTTTGAAAGTTCTCAGGCCGGAATCCTGATGGTAGACCCGACCGGCACCATAATACTCGCCAACAATCGACTGGCCGAGATGCTGGGCAGCAGCATGGATGAGTTGCTCCGGACCCGTTATCAGGATCATCTTCACTCCTCTCAGCGCAGTAGCGGAGCCGATCGGATGAAAAAGGTGATTGACGGCGAAATCGACCATATCGCAACCGAACGTCACTTCATTCGTAAGGACGGTTCTGATTTCTGGGGATATATCTCTGTGCGGCGGCACGAAGATTCAGAAGGAAATCTCATCAGCCTGGTTGGTCATATCACCGACATCTCCGAGTTTAAGCAAAAAGAAAATATGTTGAAAGCGAGTGAGAAAAAATTCCGCATGCTGTTTGAGCATTCGGCCGATCCGAGTCTTTTAATAACAGGCAACACATTTGTGGATTGCAACCAGGCGGCAGTGGAAATCCTGCATGCCGGAAGCAAGGCAGAGGTCCTCAATATGCACCCATCGGCGCTCTCGCCGGAATACCAGCCTGATGGGCGACCCTCGGCAGAAAAGGCCGACGAGATGATCGCTACAGCTGTTCGCAACGGTTCACACCGCTTCGAGTGGGCTCATTCCCGTGTGAACGGCGAGGTATTTCCGGTCGAAGTTTCTCTGACCTTGTTACAGGAGACCGGGCAGGCAATGGTGTTTACGGTCTGGCGCGACATCAGCGAGCGCAAGCAAGCCGAAGATGAGCGCCGTCGGCTGGAGCGCCAGATCCTCCACGCTCAGAAACTGGAGAGCCTTGGCGTCCTTGCCGGAGGTATCGCCCATGACTTCAACAACATCCTGACCGCCATCATCGGCAACGCCGACCTGGCGCTGATGCGACTGAACCCTGAATCACCTGCTATCGGTAATCTGCACAACATCGAACACGCCGCAGCGAGGGCTGCCGATCTGGCCAAACAGATGCTGGCCTATTCCGGCAAGGGGAAGTTCGTGGTTGAGAACCTTGACTTGAATATTCTGTTGGAGGAGATGCTGCATATGCTGGAGGTCTCCATCTCCAAAAAAGCGGTGTTGAGGCTCAACCTGAGCACCACTCTGCCCCTGGTGGAAGCCGACGTCACCCAGATGCGCCAGATTGTTATGAACATTGTCATTAACGCCTCGGAGGCGATCGGAGACGCAAGCGGCGTCATCGCCTTCACTACCGGCTGCATGGACTGCGACCGGAATTATCTGAAAGATGTCTGGCTGGACGGAAACCTGACCGACGGCCTGTACGTTTTCCTGGAGATTGCCGATACCGGCTGCGGCATGGACAAGGAAACAATGGCAAAGTTGTTTGACCCGTTTTTTACCACCAAATTTACCGGCCGGGGGTTGGGCATGGCTGCCGTACTCGGGATAGTGCGTGGGCACAGGGGGGGCATCAAGGTTTACAGCGAGCTAAAGAAGGGAACTACGTTCAAGATTTTGCTCCCCGCATCCGGCAAACAGCCCGAGCTGTTCGACCAAGACAGCCATGCGGACGAGTGGAAAGGCAGTGGCACAGTTCTTCTGGTGGATGACGAGGAGGCTGTGCGAGGCATCGGCAGTGTGATGCTGCGCGAGCTTGGCTTTGAGGTTTTAACCGCTAACGACGGCTGGGAAGCTGTAGAGATATTCAAGTCCACCCCGGATATCGCCTGCGTGATCCTTGACCTGACCATGCCGCACATGGACGGCGAACAATGCTTTCGCGAACTGCGCCAGCTGAATCCTTGCGTGAAGGTGATTATGTCCAGCGGATACAACGAGCAGGAAGTCACCCAGAAGTTTGTCGGCAAGGGACTGGCAGGGTTTTTACAGAAACCGTATAAGTTAAGCTTGCTGAAAGAAACTCTCAAGGGATTGAAAATTCACTGTTGAAGTTTCTGAATTACCACAAGTTGGATAGAGAGGGTGGGTAATTATGATTAACCAATTCAGGAACTGGCCGATTCTGCCAAAAATCATGACCATCTCGGTTATCAGTGTTGCCGTAATGCTGACGGCAACCTTCGCGTACTTTATTCCACTCATGGAATCGCGGCTCATGGCGGGGAAGAAGAACGGCACCCGCGACGTCGTAGAGGTGGCCCACGCGATTATCGCCAAGTACGGCCGCAGGTCCGAGAGCGGGGAACTGAATCAATCGGCGGCACAGATGCTGGCTATTGAAGCGATCCGTGAGATCCGCTACCGGGAACGGGAGTATTTCTGGATCAATGACCTCTCTCCCAAAATGATCATGCACCCCACCGTACCGGATCTGAACGGAAAAGATGTCAGCAGCTACAAGGACCCTAACGGCAAGCTACTCTTCATGGAGTTTGTCGCGGTGTCAAAGTCCAAGGGCGCCGGATTTGTCGACTATATGTGGCCCAAACCGGGCGAAAAGGCTCCTGTCCCAAAGCTCTCCTACGTCAAGCTGTATGAACCGTGGGGCTGGATTGTCGGGAGCGGAATCTACCTGGACGATGTGCAGGATGAAATCTCACAGCTGAAAAGAATCTCGGCAGCAGGCGCGTTTCTGTTTGCCATCATGACTCTCACCATGGCCTATCTTATCGGGAGGGGAATTACCGGCCGTCTGGGTAAGGTTATCAGCGGCCTGCGCGATATCGCCAGCGGCAAGGGTGATGTCGACCTGTCAAAACGTATCGCCATCACCTCGATTGATGAGATTGGCCTGCTCTCCACCGAGTTCAACGGCCTGATGCAGTCGATCAATAACCTGACCACCTTCAAGAAAGTCATCGAAGAGGACGACACCATAACGGAAGTCTATGCGCGACTCTGGAACGTGTTTTCCCATGAGCTGAAGATCAAGTGCTGTGTCATCTACGAGGTTGACATGATTCACAACAAGATGGTGCCGGCCTACCCTCTTGATTTGGCTGATACAGAGCTCTTCTGTACGCCGGACATCCTTGACAATGCGGAACTCTGCAAAGCGAGAAAAACAGGGCATCTCATCTGTTCGGCAAAATTCCCCGGCATCTGCCGGCATTTCCGCGAGGCGGATGGAAGACAGCACTACTGCGTTCCGATGGCCATTGGCGGCGGTACCGTAGGGGTCGTCCAGTTTGTGCTGCCGGCCGCCAGTCAGTCGGAGTGGGAGGAGAACGAACGCAAGATCTTCAAGGCCGAGCAGTTTATCAAGGAATCACTGCCGGTCATCGAGGCGAAGCGTCTGATGAATACGCTGCGGGAATCGTCCCTGACGGATCCGATGACCGGCCTGCGCAACAGGCGTTACCTTCAGGAAAGTGTGGAGAGCATCTGTGCCGGAGTGAAACGCAGAAGCAAGATCATGGGGCTCCTGATGTGCGATCTGGATTACTTCAAACAGGTGAATGATACCCACGGACATGCCGCCGGCGACAAGGTACTGCAGCAGGCATCCCACGCCATCCGGTCGGCAGTACGGGAATCGGACATGGTGATCCGTTTCGGTGGCGAAGAATTCCTTGTTGTACTGCTGGACATCCGGGAGGAAGAATCAATGCTGGTCGCTGAAAAAATCAGAGACCGGGTGTACCAGACCCGCTTCCGGATCGATGGGGATGTCGTGATCCAGAAAACCATCAGCATCGGATGCAGCGAATATCCCACCGACTGTGATGGTTTCTGGCAGGCCATTAAATTTGCCGACGTGGCGATGTACGTATCCAAAGAGCAGGGACGTAACCGCTGCACACGTTTCAGCACCGAAATGTGGACAGGCGGGCAGTTCTAGGTCAGGAACCCTGCTGCGGGTGCTTACCCGGAAATACGTCGGTATGCGACCAGGCGGCTTCATACAAAAACAGTATAAATTGTCAACAATCAACGAGAGGATAGCTAAATATCTGCGCAACACTTGACCGGGACACACTCCGCATTGTATATAGGTGGGTATGAACCGATTGTATTTCAGCATGATAGCGGTCATTCTGCTCGCCGCGCTTTTTTCGTCAGCAGCTCAAGCTGATGACCATGCGGGGGGTGAACAGTCTCTGCCGCATGAATTCTCTTCTCCGGGACAGTCCGACCTCGAAGAGCTCGTCCTGAAAAGCAGTACATTTGAATCAGTCGAAGGCTTTGCATCATACTATGCCCGTAAATTCGAGGGTCGCCGGACATCCTCCGGCCACCGCTACAACCCGGAAAAACTGACTGCCGCCCACCAGAGCCTGCCGTTCGGCACGGTGGTACGGGTTGTCAATCCGGTCAGCAAGCAGGAAGTCCATGTCACCATCAACGACCGTTGTGCTCCCAAGTCTTTTCACTTCATAGATCTGTCACGCGCTGCTGCCAAAAAAATCGGTCTCTGGGGCAGGGGAAAGATCAGGGTTGTGATAACACCACTCCTCGAAGAGCAGCTGGAAGAACCGGCATAATACGGTTTCTCCTTTGTGTGCCGAATTGATCATTCGTTGCCTCCGCTGTCCAAACCTGCCCGCCTCATCTTTGCTTCTCCGAAAACCCTTTTTCCCAAGTGGCACGTCTCATGCTAATTCCTCCGTACGGAGGTAAACAACCATGAGTAGATCAATACTGATTTGTGATGACGAACCGCTTGTTAGAATGAACCTGAAGAACATGCTGGTTGATCTCGGTTTCGATGAGATACTGGAGTGCGGAGACGGGGCAAAGGCTGTAGAACTGGCGTTGGCGAGCTTTCCTGACATGGCGATTCTGGATGTTGCCATGCCCGGTATGGACGGAATAACTGCAGCAGCCGAGATCAGAAAAAAGCTGAAAATCCCGATCATGCTGCTGACAAGCGCCTGTGACAGTGCGACTGTAAAACGGGCATCGGCAGGCGGAATTGCCGCTTTTTTAACCAAACCCCTCCGGCAGCAGGATCTTTTACCGGCCATAGAAATTGCTCTACAGCACGTTGAAGAGGTTGAAAGCCTGAAAGAGAAAATCGATGATCTGCGTGAATTCATAGAGAACCGCAAAAACATCGAAAAAGCCAAGGGGGTTCTGATGGAGAAGAACAGTGTGTCAGAGGCTGAGGCCTACCGAATCATGCAGAAGTCTGCGATGGATAAACGGAAGTCGCTTCTGCAGGTAGCGAACGGGATACTGAAGGAAGGCTAAAACATCCTCCCCACCGGACTTGCCGCTATCAGACGCTCGACCATAATCTCGATCTCGGCAATTACCTTGACGTCCATCTTCTTTAACCACCTTTTCGGTATGGCATCCATTCCATAATAGGCTCCGGCCAGCATCCCGCAAATGGCGCCGGTCGTATCGGCGTCCCCTCCCTGATTGACCGTCCCGACCAGACACTCTTCAAAGCTCCTGCCACGAAAAAACCAGTGAAACACAGTCTGCATGGTATCAACGACATATCCGGTAGCCAGGCCGCGATACGGCACAAAGTTAAAGGTGGGAAACCTGGTCACCAGTCCTTCAACGTGGCGGCGCAGGCGGGGTTTTTCCGCGCCGCAGATGGTCATGTGCAGGAGTTGCCAAGACCCAATGCACGTCGATGATTCCCGGCATGATCGTCTTTCCACTCGCGTCATGAACCCATGCGTCGGGAGGGACGGGAACGCTCGCGCGAGGCCCGGCTGCAATGATG
>JANNLB010000284.1:0-15738 GCA_031396605.1 Geobacter sp.
AAAAGTTATAAAAGAACGGGATGTTCACGAAATATACTTCGGGAACATCGCAAAAAGCCCGCAATTAGGCATACTTGACTTCCGTGCCTTTCTGAATCTGGCCATGCTGATGGTGGAGAGCGAGCGGGCACGTCTGCTGCGTCAGGCGATTCTGGACATCGTCATCGATACCATCAACCAACGGACCGGCGGCGGCACAAAGTACATCAACCAGCGGGATGAGGATTTTCTGCACTCCTGGTTTGAGGGAGAAAATTATCGTAAGCAATTTACTGATGCCCTCAGGGACTGTGTGGATATGGGCAATTTCAAATATCCCATGTACACCGACAAGATATATGTCAGCATCTTTCGGGAAAAGGCCAAGGAGTACCACAAGATCTTAAGATTGCATGAAAAGGACAACGTTCGAGACACGTTTTATGCGGAAGTTCTTGATTTGGTTGCTTCTTTCGAGTGCGGTTTTGGTGCGATTTTACAGCAGGAATTTAATCGGGCAGGAAGAAAACTGAGCTTTTCTGAGGTTGATGCCTTATTCCGGGATTTCGAGCTGCAGCCACACTGGAAGCCTTTGATAGAAAAAGCCCGCAACAAGATGGCAAGCCGTGATCTGGCTTTCAGGGATGCGCTCCATCACCAGCTACAGGAATATATCACCCCGCTGCGTGCTGAAGAGTTCGAGCGGTTTTTGGGAGAAAAGAGCAAGGAGTTGGCCGAGAGGCTGGAAGACGCCAAGGATGTCATGAAACGCCTCAAGGAGCGGGAGTAACATGGCAATCATCTACCTCACACTCGAACAGGCTATAGAGGTACATCGCAAAACGGTTGAAGTCAGCGGCGGTGGGGCCATGGGGCATCTGGAGCTTGGTAAACTGGAAAGCGTTCTGGAACATATCCAGAATGACGACTACTATCCGACCTTTGAGGAGAAGCTGACGCACCTCTTTTTCTGTGCCTGCAAGTTTCACTGCTTTCAGGACGGTAACAAAAGAATCGCCATCACGCTCAGTGCCCAAATGTTATTATTCAACGGCTATCTGTACTGTGCAAGCCAGTTCCTCCGTGAAATGGAAAACATCAGCTACCATGTTGCCGCCGGTAACATAGGCAAAGAACTGTTGGGAAAAATTATCTTCGCAGTAATAAACGAGGAAATGGATTCTGAATCTCTCAAGCTCAAAATCCTTGAAGCGATATCAAAAGGCGAGCCCTTAAGTGATCAAGAATTTTGAGCTTCAGTGCCTCAAGATAAAAGCTCTCTAAAAGAAAGAAGAAAGGAAGGATATGGAAAAGCACACGACATTCGGCAACGCTGATCTTGCCATGAAAATGGCGATGCAGATTGGTACCAGTTCCCAACCCGTAAAAGTTGATATGCGCTATACCAAAGAAGTGCAGACATTTATCCGAAAGGTTGAGGAAGCCCACCAGAAAGCCGCTAAAAGTACCCTTGTCTTTGGTTAGGTTCTATCTTAACCGGCGACTGCGAAGTGTCAGGAAAAACCTGAAAAGATGTAAGATTCTGCTGTGAACAACAACTCATTCCAAAGGAGGATACACCATGAAAAAGCTGACTGTTGCACTGATGACACTGGCAGTTCTGGCCCTTTCCACTTTGACCGCTTCGGCGGCAGGCACTACCGACATCACCTGGTACGGGCATTCTGCCTTCAAGATCACGACACCGAACGGAAAGGTGCTGCTTATCGACCCCTGGTTGGCAAATCCGGCCAATCCCAAGGGGAAAGAACTGCTGGCCGGTCTTGACAAGGTTGACCAGATCCTTCTGACCCATGCCCATGGCGATCATATCGGCAATACGGTCGAGATTGCGAAAAAGACCGGGGCCAAGCTGGTTGCCAGCAACGACCTGATGAAGGCGATGATCAAATACGCTGACTTCCCGGCCAAACAGGCGGATTTCACCGGCACCGGCAACACCGGCGGCACGGTAACATTACTGGGTGGCGAGGTGAAGATCACGTTTACCCATGCCCTGCACAGCTCCGGCCTGGAGTACGACGACAAGAGCGGCCTGCCCAAAAGTCTTGCCTACGCCGGTAATCCGGGAGGCTTCGTTATCGCGATTGCCAATGGTCCGACGCTCTATCATACCGGCGACACCGATCTGTTCGGAGAGATGAAATTTATCGGCGATCTTTCCCCGGTGGATGTGATGATGGCCTGTATCGGCGACAAATTCACCATGGGGCCGGACCGTGCGGCCGCCGCTGTTGAGCTGGTCAATCCGAAGATGGTCATTCCGATGCACTTCGGCACGTTCGCCGCGCTGACCGGCACCCCTGAGGCATTCGAACAGGCGCTGAAGAAGCGCAACCTCAAAACGACCTTCAAACGGATGCAGGTAAATGAAACATTCAGTTGGAAACCGTAGTTTCACAGTTTAATACGAACTGCAGAAACGCCTGGAAAAACCAAAGGGTCATATCGCCATGCCGGGGTAATATCATGAACCATACCGCCTCCCCACACTATCGCTGGTACATTTTTGCCATGTGCTGCAGCACCTACGTAATCTCCGGCTTCTGGCGCGTTTCCACTGCAGTCTTGGCCGGTGAGCTTTCAAGTGACCTGGTTCTCTCTCCCGAGGTTCTCGGGCTGTTGGGGGGGGTCTTTTTCTACTCGTTCGGTCTGGCGCAATTGCCGATGGGACCGATGCTGGATCGTTTCGGACCACGCATCGTCATCAGTCTGCTCTCCTGTGTCGCTGCGGCAAGCGCCGTGGTCTTCGCCCTGGCAGGAAGCGGTACGGTGGCTGTGCTGGCGAGGGCCGGCATCGGCCTGGGTATGGCGGCGGTTTTGATGGGCTCTTTTAAAATCATCACGACCTGGTTTTCGCCCCGCGAATTTGCCACCTTGTCCGGCATCCTGGTCGCTATCGGCAACCTGGGCGGGATTGGCGCCACGACTCCGCTGGCATGGTTGAGTGATCGCCTCGGCTGGCGCGGCGCCTGTGGCATCATGGCGGCAATTACCCTGCTGTTGGCTGCCGGTATGTATCTGGTTGCGCGAGATCATCCGCCGCAACAGGAGGGTGCGACACCCATCACTCCACCTTCGCTGGCCGACATTCGGGCGGGACTGCGCACCGTATTCGGCAGTGGCGCTTTCTGGTGTCTGGCCCCATTGGGTTTCGCCTCGTATGGTGCTCTCATAACCGCCCAGGGGTTATGGGGTGTTCCCTTTCTGGTTCATACCTATGGCATGAGCAAGGGTGCCGCTAGCGGCGTTCTGCTGGCCATTCCGGTCGGGGTTGTCGTTGGTGCGCCGCTCTGGGGGCGCTGGTCTGATATGATGGGACGGCGCAAGCCGCTGGTACTGGCGGGGATCGGTGTAATGCTGCTGCTCTTTTCCAGCCTCGTGCTGCATCTGCCGCTTCCCCGCTGGGGGCTGATACTGCAATGCTGGCTGCTCGGATTTTTCAGCGCCGCCCTGTATATCCTGTACACGCAGGTAAAAGAGTCTTTTCCACTCGCCATCGCCGGAACGGCCCTGACGGCTCTGAATTTCTTTGTTATTCTGGGCGCCGCCATATTCCAGCAGATGACCGGGTTCATCATGGGTTATTGGAACACCTCTGCCGCCGGGGCGCTTCCTCTCATCGCTTATCAGTGGGGTTTCGGTGTTTCAGCAGCTCTGCTGGCTCTTGCCCTGGCTCTGTATGTTGTCAGTCGTGATACCCACCCTGGAAAACATCCGTGAACGATCGAGGCAGATGAAGGTTTCTACTCTTCAGCAGAGGAACCCTTTCCCAACCCCCGCTCCATGAGTACCTGATATGGTTTCAACGTGTAGGAGCGGTAATTGATCGTGCCGTCAAAGTTCAGAAGAACCTGGAGTCGCTCCAACATGACTTTGTTGGATACCTCTTCCAGAGCTTTGTCGGGGGCGATCCAGCGCGCCTCCACGCTGTCCCCGGTCGGTGCCAGGTCCCCACTCAGGTAGCGACCCAGAAAAGTGAATATCACCGCCGGAGGCGCTGTCACCTTGGACCATACGGCGGCCAGCGGCCCCATTTCCATCTCGACGCCGGCTTCCTCGCGAACCTCGCGGTGCAGCGCTTCGACGAGGTTTTCACCCTCCTCCACACGCCCCTGGGGGATCTCCCAGCCCCGCTTCTGATTCCTGATAAGCAGGATTTCATCGTTCGCGTTGCGCACCAGACAGCCGACGACCAGCGTATGCAGCGGCTCTTTCCCGATAGACATAGTGTTCCTTTCGTGTGGCCGAGTTTGTATTGCGTCAGGAAAACAGCTCGTCAATGGCATCAAAATCAAAACTCTGCTCAGCCAGGGAACGGATAAGGTCGAGTTTTTCCGTATCGTCCGCGATGATCTTGGAAACGTCCCTGTCGATTTTCTGGTACAGCTCTGCCGAGGTCCGGATCTCATCCCGCAGGTACGGGATTCTGCTCTTGTCAAGAATTTGCCGGGTTATGGGAGCGATAGGTGTTGCTCCCGAAATTACCAGGCCGACGATGAGAGAGCGATACTGCGGCATCCCGTACAGGTGAGCCAGAGTCACCAGAAGTTCATCCCTGCTGCTGGTCACCAGGATAAGGGAAGGTTCCTGCATCAGTTCGATAAAGCGCTGGGTGGAAGCGGCCCCCACAAGTACCCTGTAGATGATTTTCTGCAGCTCCCGCCGGTTTCCCTGTACCGGAAGCGCCAGTAGCCACGAAATGCGCCGCAGGGTGGGGTTGGCCAGTATGGGTTGATAGTCAAATCCGCCGATGACCCTGAACGGTTCGTTCTTCAGGGCTCTCCGGAGGTAGTCGAGGCTCCGCTCGCGCTTTTCCGCGATGAGCCGATTGACAAGAATTGCCCGCACGTCAACTGCCTCTTTTTCAAACAGCGGCATGATCAGTGCGAGCCGGTCCACCACATTCCCCAGGCCTCCACCGGTAACGAGCAGTACCGGCGTGTTCAGGAGCCGGGCGATGCGGGCGTTGGACAGCTGCATGACCGCTCCTACCCCGGGATGCCCGGATCCCTCGACGATGATGAAATCAGACTCTTTTTCAAGTTGGGCGTAGGCATGGAGGATCTTTTCCTGAAGATCCTCCGGTGAAATTATTCCGTCCACGACCTTGTGGGTGGTGTCGGATGAGAGCACCACGGGCGACATAACCCCGGGAGCACTCTTCAAGTCGAATACCTGAGCCATCAGGGCGACGTCCTTATCGACGACCGTCCTCCGGAAGGTGCGCGACTGCCCGCCGAACGGCTTGAAAAAACCGACCCGCCGGTATTTTTTCCGGGCAAGATGCATCAGGCATATGCTTGTAGTCGTCTTGCCGCTATCCTTGTCTATAGCGGCAATGAACAGGTTCTTTGCCATTGTTTCTTCTCCGGTCCGGGCAGGAATCAGCTTCAGAGTTACAACCATACCCCTCTGGCCGAATAACAGTCAAGGGGGACAGATGGAGGAAGTGAAGGTACCCCCGCTCCGGTACGGGCGGTGTCGGTATGATAAGCAGTTGAAAACCTTTCAGGACTTCAATATAGTATAGCTGGTATCCATCCGGAAACTCCGGATGAGAAGCTGAATGAATTCGTATGAGGTGATCCGATGGCCGTACGTATCGAGAAAGATTCCATGGGAGAGATGACCGTCCCGGCAGAGGCGTACTACGGCGCGCAGACCGCCCGTGCCGTGCATAATTTCCCCATATCGGGCTTGAAGCCGCACCCGGCCTTTGTCTGGGGTACGGTCGTCATCAAAAAGTGCGCCGCAATAGCCAACATGTCCACCGCCCGCCTCTCCCCGGAGATCGGAAACGCCATTGTGGCAGCTGCCGATGAAGTGCTGGCCGGGGAACTGGCCGATCAGTTCGTGGTTGATCCCTTTCAGGCCGGCGCCGGTACCTCGCACAACATGAATGCCAACGAGGTGCTGGCAAACCGTGCCCTGGAGATGTTGGGGCGGGAGCGGGGAGATTTCTCCACGCTGCACCCCAATGACCATGTCAACATGGGCCAATCCACCAACGATGTCATACCGACCGCCATCCGTCTGGCTTCGCTCGAGATGCTCGACCCGCTGCTGGAGCAGTTGGAAGAGCTGGAACAGGCGTTGTCAGGCAAGGCGGTGGAGTTTGACCACATCCTCAAGTCTGGGCGCACCCACCTTCAGGATGCCGTGCCGATCCGGATGGGACAGGAATTCGGCGCATACGCCGCCGCCATCCGCACCAACCGCAATGGGCTGGAGTCGTGTATCCCTGCGCTGCTGGAAGTGGGAATCGGCGGCACCGCCGTCGGAACCGGCCTGAACGCTGAACCGGCCTACATCACTGCCATTATTGATGAGCTTGCTGTCGCCACCGGCTTCCCGCTGACTGCCAGCCCCGACCTGTTTGAGGCGATGCAGAGCATGGATCCTTTCCTGGCGCTCTCCTCAGCATTGCGCCGAACCGCAGTTACCCTCGGGAGGATCGCCAACGATTTGCGCCTGCTGGCTTCCGGACCCCGCACCGGTCTCGATGAAATCCGCCTCCCCGCCATCCAGCCCGGCTCATCGATCATGCCGGGCAAGATCAACCCTTCCATGGCCGAGATGACCAACATGGTCTGCTACCAGGTGATGGGATGCGACCAGGCGGTGCTGCTGGCGACCCAGGCGGGTCAACTGGAGCTGAATGTCATGATGCCGCTGATTGCCTGGAACCTGACGTTTTCAATGGAAATACTCAAGAATTGCGTGCAGAAATTCACTGAATCCTGTATAACCGGGATAACGGCTAATGAAGCCCGTTGCCGCAGATATCTGGAGGATTCGCTTGGACTGGTTACCGTGCTGGCTCCCTATATCGGCTACAATGCTTCGGCAGCGATCGCCAAGGAATCGGTCGACAGCGGAAAAAGCATCCGCGAGATTGTGCTTGAGCAGGGACTCATGGCTGTAGATGAACTGGATACAATCATGCAACCGGAGCACCTGACCGAGCCGGGGCTGCCGAAATGAGTAGCTGTAGCTGTAGGTTGGGCAAAGCGTAGCGTGCCCAACGGATGAGGTGGTTATGTTGGGCACGGCATGAAACAGCCTCTGCCCAACTTACTGAAACAATTGATTTAAGACGGAATTTGAAAAGCTACACCACATACAAAGGAGAAAAAAATGAGAGAAGAAGTGCTGAGAGTTCTTGAGCAGGTTCGTCCCGGTCTGCAGGCAGATGGCGGAGATGTGGAACTGGTGGAAATTACTGAAGACGGCATCGTCAAGGTACGGCTGAAAGGCGCCTGCGGCAGTTGCCCGATGTCCACCATGACCCTCAAGATGGGTATCGAACGCGCCATGATGGCTCAAATCCCGGGAGTCAAGGAAGTTGTGCAGGTCTGATCCACCGGCCGACTTCCTATATGGAGATAGAGTTGAGCCGATAGTGGTTACGAAATAAGTACAAAAAGGTGTCAACCCCTTTGAGAGCGCGCCTGAATGTGTCCCGCTCTCTGTCTGTCATAGCCTGCGGATCGACAAAGTTAGTGGGGGTGCCTCCTGCCAGCAGTTCACGCAGCTGCCACTGCAGGCGGAGATGAACCAGGCTGGTGAAAGCACTTTCGATGGTTTTGAGGTCGCCGTCTCTGAAAATATTCCGCTTTCCAAGAATCTCGAGTTTGTCCCAGGTGGTGCCGCTGTTGACGCCGTTTTCAAGGGCCAGGAGGCTCACTCCTACCGTGATGGCGAAGATGCCGGCTTTTTTTATGTCGATCTTCCCCTTGTTGTCGCCGCGACGCTCGACCCGGATGCGGCCGAACATGCCGAGTCCGGTCGGGAAGCGCGCCGCGTGGCACGCCATGTTGGGGAAGAAGAACGCGGTATTATGGACGGAATTGCGGATATAATCCCGAAGTTCCGTACCCAGGGAAAGATTGCTCTGTATGGGGCGAAGGTCCTGGAATATGCCGAAGTTAAGCATATGCTCGGGGGTGGGTACGGTGATCCACTGATTGAGAAGCTGCTTCCATTCAGTAACGCTGCGGCGCCATTCGGGATTGCTGGCCATGATGTTGCCGGGGCAGCGGGGGACGCCGATTTCCTCCAGAGCATCGACCATGCGGATTGCAAAACGTTCGACGATGCACAATTTCTCCGGTGGAAAGTCGTCCCTGAATACAATAGCGCTGTCCTGATCGGTGCGCAGGGTCTGCTCGCCCCGCCCTTCGCTGCCGAGTGCGAGATAGACGGCTCCATCGGGGAGATGAATACCCTCGTTGCTTTCGAGCAGGTTAATGAGGCGCAGGGTAATGGCGTTATTGAGCCGGGAGATCTGCAGCACAACTTCTTTTGTGCCGAGGCCTGAACGGATGGCGGTATTCGCCGTGTCGAGCATTCGGACGCTGATCGTCCGCAGCGCGTCGATGGACGGGGCGGTAACGATCTCCCGGTAGAGACCGGAGTGATTTGGGGTGCATATGTCACCGTCCGGCATGTTACCCCCGCTCATTCTCGAAAACTGCCACGTACAATCAATGTGTCCCGCCAGGGGAATCCCCGGAGAGCGGTACGGTGAAAAAGAACACCGCTCCTTCTCCCGGTTTGCTTTCTACCCAGATATTCCCCCCCATGTTATCGACAAACTCCCGCGAGATCGTCAGCCCCAATCCTGTGCCGAGTGGATGAGACTTCTGCGGATCCCTCACCTGGTTAAATCGCTCGAAGATCTGTTCCAGCCTGTCCGGCGGGATGCCAGGTCCCTCATCCTCCACGCTGACCAGGGCAAATCCCTCTTTTCTCACCCCGGAGAGCCTGATCGTTCCCCCCTCCGGGGAAAATTTGGCGGAGTTTGAAAGGAGGTTTGTCAGCACTTGATGAAGGCGATCCGCGTCGGCAAACACCGGAGGAAGGTCGGCTTCGACTCTGCTGACAATGGCGATTCCCTTTTTCGGCAAAAAGCGGATGGGCGGTGCCGACGGCACGGGAAAAAACCGGTTCCAGCAACAGCGGTTCGGGGAACAGTTCCAGCCGTCCCGCCTCTATCCTTGAGAGATCGAGCAGGTCGTTGATCATGCGGGTCAGACGCTCCGCCTCGCTATTAATGATACCTACAAATTTCCGCCGTTTTTCGGCATCGTCAACATCGTAGCGTAACAGAATTTCCGAAAAGGAGCGGATTGAGGTGAGCGGAGTCCGGAACTCGTGGCTGACCGTAGAGAGAAAATCGCTTTTGAGGCGGTCGAGTTCCAGGAGCCGGGCATTGGCCTTTTCCAGCTCCGCCGTGCGCCGGGTCACCTTCTCCTCCATGGCGAGGCTGTATGCCTGAATTTCCCCGTACAGCCGGGCATTGACCGCTGCCATGGCCAGCTGGTTGGCCAGAGCAGCAAACAGCTCGACAAACTCGTCGGTGAAGTGCATCGGACCACGTGAGGTATATGCGGTGAGAACCCCGATCACGCGACCCTCGTAGATCATGGGCGCATGGATAAACGCGGTGACCGCAACCGTTCCGGCCAGTTTGGAGAAGAGCAGCGGCTTGGTAATCTCCCGGGTGTCGCCGACCAGGACCGGCTTCGAGTCGAGGAAACAGCTGCCGAAGTAGGTCTCCCGTGACGGGATCATCGCGGACGCCGTAACGTATTCCTCGCTGAGTCCCACATGGCTGTGGATACGTAATATGCCGTCCTCGTCCATGAGCCGGACCCCGAGGTGTTCGAACCCGAACTCCCGCTTGATCAGCTGGAGCACCTCCTGCAGCAGGGTGCCGATGTCCAGGCTCCGTGAAAGTGCGTGGGAGGCTTCATGCAGCACCATCAACTCGCGCAGACGACGTTCCAGGGCATCCCGGCTCTCCACCAGCGTCTTGGAAACGCCGCCAAACACATCGAGAATTTCCACCGCGTGTTCTCGGGGCCAGGCCAGTGTGCTGTTGATGATCATGCGAGCGGACGGCGTTCCCAGGGCGCTGGCCAGACAGCGCTCGGTAGCTTCCTGAAGCAGTTGTGGCGAGGATCGATCAGGGAGAGCTCCCAGAACGTCCTGGGCCATCCGGGCGCCGACAAATCGTGTCAGGAGCACTTCCAGTTCGGCCTTGGTAGCCCATGCCGCGGGGAGTCCGGAACGCTGAATCCCGTTTTCCGGCTGCGAAGTCAGGAAGCTGAACGTGAAATAAGCCCCCATGTTGAATATCAGGCTCCAGATCATGGCGTGCGTCCAGGTGTCAAACCCCTCCATGCCGAAGAGGGCTCGTGGCCGCAGCAGGTGTATTCCCCAGGGTCCCTGTGTCAGAAATGATTCGCTCATCCACCCTGAATCGACGAAGCTGGGGAGCAGCAGGGTGTATATCCAGATGCCGAACCCGGCGGCAAGTCCGGCAAGCGCTCCGGTCCTGGTTCTTCCTTTCCAGCAGAGGCCGAACAGAACCGCCGGGACAAACTGGATCAAGGCGGAGAAGGACAACAGCCCTGTCGCGACCAGGGTGTGCGATTCACCGATCGAGCGATTGAAGGCGTATCCCAGAAACACGACGCCGAAGATTACGGCCCGTTTGGTATACAGCAGGTGAACGGAGACGTCGCGGCTTACCAGATTCCGGAATGCGGGGAAAAAACCGCCCAGTACCGCGACACCGGGATGATGGAGAATCATCGTTGACAGTGCGACCGCCTCGACGATGACCATGCTCGTAGCGGCGGAAAAACCGCCCAGAAACGCGAGAAACGCCAATCCGGTATGGCCACGTGTCAATGGGAGAGAGATCATGTAGAAATCCGGGATCAGATCTCCTCCGTAGAGCCTTCCGACCAGGGCGACCGGGAGTACGAGGACGTTGATCAGCAGCAGGTAGGCCGGAAATGCCCAGGAAGCGGTGCGGAGATGACGCAGCTGTACGTTCTCGACGGCCAGCATGTGAAATTGGCGGGGGAGAAGGACTACGGCAGAAGCAGAAAGGATACTCAGTGTGACCCAGGTCGGCATCGACACTCCCGAACCCTCTCCGAGCAGGAACAGTCGCGACAGGTTGGGGTCTGCAAGGGCTTTTTCAAAAACCTGTCCCAGTCCGCCGCCTATTCCGAAAGTAATATAGAGGCCGATTACCAGAAAGGCCCCCAGCTTGACAACGCTCTCGAAAGCCACCGCGGCGACCATCCCTTCATGACGTTCCGAGGCGACCAGGCTCCGTGCTCCGAAAAGTCCGGCGAAGACAGACAGGGCAAGGGCTGCCCAGAAGGATGCATCGCCAAACATCCCGGAGGCGGCGGTTCTTCCGGTAAGCAGGTCAAAGGTGTGCCCTACCGCCTTAAGCTGGAGCCCGATATACGGGGTAACTCCGATCACCATCATCGTGGTAGCCAGTGCTCCAAGACCCCACCCTTTTCCGTACAGGACCTCAAGCAGGTCCGGCAGGCTGGTGACCCCTTCTGACCGGCAGAAGGAAACAAGCCGTTTGAGCAGGGAGGGTCCGAGGAGGAAGATGAGTGTCGGTCCGAGGTAGATCGGCAGAAACGCGAGGCCGGTGGAAGCTGCCTGCCCCACACTGCCGTAAAACGTCCATGAGGTACAATAAACAGAGAGAGAAACGCTGTACACCCACGGGTTGTCAACCAGACTGCGGCCGTTCTCCCTGGCCTTATCCGTGGCATAGGCGATGGCGAACAAAACCAGTAGATACCCTATTCCGAGGAGGGCGACCCAGAACGTCTCATTCACGTTTCGTCTCCTCTGCAGATTACCCAGCTGACCAGAACCAGCACCCCCCACGCCGTGAACAGGTAGAGTGGCAGAACCGGTATTCCGAGGAAGCTTGCCGGCTGGTTGAAGGCCCCCAGCAGGGGGGGGTAGAGAGCCGCCATGCCGACGACAAACAGGGCGGCGAGCCGGCGAGAAGTTTTATCCATATCCGAACTCTCCCGAATCAGAACTGTTATATCAGAACCGTGATGACTGCCAGCGCAGGAGCAAGTTGCGGTCACAGAACGCTTGTGCTTCGGCAAGGGTTTTCACTCCCCGCTTCGGCAGCAGCGAGATGAGTCCCAGAAAAATATGGGCAGTAGCTCGGGCGTCCCCCATGGAGGTATGGCGCCCCTCGATGGTGATCCCCATCCGCTCCGCGACGGCATCGAGGCTGTGCCTTTCGGAGCCTTCATTGATGCCGTAGGAAAGGGCAAGCGTGTCAAGGATCGGGTTGTCGATCATCGGCTGTCCCGACTCGGCGGCGGCAAGTTCCAGGCATTTTTTATCGAAGGCCGCGTTATGGGCGACCAGGATCGAGTCGCCGACAAATTCTGCAAATTGCGGATACACCTGACTGATAGTGGGAGCGTCAGCCACCATATGATCCTCGATATGGTGGAACTGTATTGATTCGCGGGGAATTGACCGGCCGGGGTTGATCAGAGTGTGAAAGATGTCGGCATTCTGGAGGCGTCCCCGGCGAATGCGAACAGCGCTGATGCTGATGGCCTTGTCTCCCTGGGAGAGAGCCATGCCGGTGGTCTCGGTGTCAAACACCACATAATCGAGATCTCTCAAATCTGCCTTTAGCTGGTTCGCCCGCTCGACAATCGACCGGGGCAGAAACAGATCGAAGTCGTAAAATTCCGGTTTGTCATCAATCATCCCCCCCGCACGGCGCCCTTCCGAAACGGCGGGTGCCTGCAGCAGTGCCAGCCGTACCTCCAGCCCATCAGCAGAAGTCCTGGTCCAGAGCTCACCCCGGTTCCGGTGCACCGTCTCACCCAGAGTGAGGGGCTCCTCGCCGGAAGGGCATACCTCCAGAGATTCCAGTTCGGTCGGGTTGCCATTGAACGGTTCTCCGATCCGGAAGGTCGTAACCACGGTCCCCTCCTCCACCTTCAGATTTACACCGATCACAAGTTGCCCTGGGTTCATTTCTGTTATCCACTGAAGAACAGAGCGTAAAGAGGCCACCCAGGAGAACGGCTCAACCAGAACCGGGGGGACGGGGGCTGCGACGGCTTCTATCTCAACGCGGATGCCGGGAACCAGAAGGATCGCTTCCTCGACGAGATCGAGCGGATTCGAGGGGATGGCGGGCCAGCGCGAAGGACGGGCAGCGCTGGTGGCCTCTTCAATTGCCACTACCCGTTCGCTTAAATGATTCATTTCCTCCGCAACCGCAGCCAGAAACGCCAGCTGTTTCTCCTCGGGCATCCCGCGGTGCCGCTGGAGTGTTTCGATCAGGGAACGTGAGGCGGCCAGCGGCCCTCGCAGGAGCTGGGGCATATCCCGCAGGGTACCTTCAAAGCGTTTCCCCTCCTCGCTGGGAGCATTCAGGTCCCGAAACACGAGGAGAAAGCCGGAGCGTTCCCCGCCCGGGCCGGGGATGATCGAAAGCGAGCCCTTGAGGAGTCTGCCGTCCCGAAGCGGAAAGAGCACCTCTTCCACCGTCTCTCGCCCCTGATCCCATCTTTTCCGCAGCCGGTTCAGGTGAAAACCGAGCCGTTCGGGGGGGAGGATGCGCCCAAGTGCGGTTCCTATGCCGGAGGTATAGCCGATATCGAGGATGATCCGCGCACGGGGGTTCATCAGGATGGTCTCGGCAGCCTCATTTGCCACCACCACTCCGTCGACCATGGTGCGAAGCACGGTCGCCAGACGGTTACGCTCCTCCTGCATCGTCAGGGTCGCCTCACGCACACGCCCTTCGAGCTCGTCGTACGCCTTGCCCAGATTCTCGGCCATGTGGTTGAACTCCAGGGCCAACTCCTGCAGTTCGTCCCCGGTGTCAAGCTCAATACGGTGGCTCAGGTTGATGTGGGAGACGATTTCGGCGCCACGCCGAATCTTCAGAATAGGACGCAGGAATTGGTCGGCCATCCGACACGCCATGGTGGCGATCAGGATGACGAGCACGGCCAGGAGATAGGAAACCTGGAGGCTCACCGAGGTGAAATGCTCGTACACCTGAGACGCCGGCTGGAGCCGCTGGATCTCGGCCACATAGTCGCTGACCACAAAGAACAGGCCGATCATTGTGGCGACCAGAGGTAGTAGCGCCAGACACAAGAGCGATGCTACCATGCGGCGTCGCAGGCTTCTTTTCTTGTGGACGGGCTGTGCCCCTTGCTCGGTTATCATGGCTCGATACTGGCTCGGATCTTCTGGAGCAGATCCTCGGCACTAAACGGTTTGGTCACGTACTCGTCCGCCCCCACCTCAAGCCCCTTCTTCTTCTCGAGGGTCTGACCCTTGGCCGTGAGCATGATCACCTTCGTTCCGGCCATATCCGCCTGTTTCCGCAGAATCCGGCACACCTCGTAGCCATCTTTCAGGGGCATGTTGATGTCCAGGAGGATCACGTCCGGCCGTACGCGCCTGGCCACTTCCAAGGCCTCATCCCCATCATGTGCCGTGTGAACCTCATACCCCTCCATATCTAAGATGAACTCGATGGACATCAGGATGTTGGGTTCGTCATCTACGGCAAGAATTATTTTCTTTCCCATTGTTCGTCTCCTCCGGTTTAACCCCGTTCGTTCTGCGGCGAGAATCGAATAATATCTCATAACCAGAGCCAAAGAAACGATTTTCAATCACTCCGTCGTCTCCGCCTAACCGCCAACCTGTCATCTTGAATGCAACGTGGAATTAATACGCAATCAGCTTCAAAAACATGATGTTACGGGGTTGAACAGGATGTTCGCAGCACCTGCCAAATGTGATCGGAATCAGTTATTCCCGGCGACCTGCCGGAGAAAGTCCACGCTCTTCAAACGTCGGCCGGCATGGGCGGCTACGGCTTCATCCAGCAGTGCAGCGGCCTGTGCCAGCGTCTCGGGCGGAAAAACGATCAGGCCGAGTGTACCGGTTCCCAGGCAGGCCTGCAACATGTTGAGGGTGAATCCTGTCAGCGGTCTGCCGCCGGCAACGCAGAACCGGCAGGCCAGTTCGCCGCCATCCTGCAGCAGCGCCCCGATCTCTCCGAAGGGACTGTCGCAGCGGGCGCAGCCTTCCAGCGCCGGGCGGTAGCCGAGGATGTTCAGCAGGTTGAGTTCGAAGAAACGGCGGTCACTCTCGCTTGCAGCGCCTGTCTCCAGTCGATCCAGATAGGCCGCCAGCAATCGGAAGAGGCGCGGCAGCGGATGCCCCTCGGGCGTGATGACATCCACCAGTTCGCAGGCGTAGAGCGCATGGGCAATGCGCACAAGATCTGCACGGATGGTGGGGTAGATGCAGACTATGTCGGCCTGTTGCAGGCCGGACAGACCGTGCTTGATGCGTGCCTGGGCATCGATGCGGGCGAATGGTTCCAGTGCCGGTCCGAAACGCTTGCGGCTCTTGCGTGCCCCCCTGGCAAATGCCTTGATACGGCCATGCTCCAACGAAAACAGCGACACGATCCGATCGCTGTCACCGTAATCGAGGGAGGAGAGGACAATGGCCTGGATTTTTTCAGGGAGCATGGTGTCAGTGCGCCTCACTCCAGTTGGCTCCGTAACTGATATCAACCTTGAGCGGTATCTTCATCTCCACGGCCCGTGACATCTCCTCTTCAACAAGAAGTTCCATCCGCACCAGTTCCTCTTCGGGGACTTCGAATACCAGTTCGTCGTGGACCTGCATGATCAGGCGGCTCTTGCAACCCTCCGCTTGAACCCGTGTATCCACCCGGATCATAGCGCTTTTGATGATGTCGGCTGCCGAACCCTGAATCGGGTAGTTGATGGCGTTGCGCCGGGCAAAGGCCAGCACGTTGCCGTTGCTGCTGCGGATATCCGGGATCGGCAGCCGCCGGCCGAGGATGGTGGTGACAAAACC
>JANNLB010000044.1:0-2014 GCA_031396605.1 Geobacter sp.
TCCGTATCCGACGGGTCGGCCAGCATCCCCAGCGCCTGGTCGCTGTGGCACGCCAAAACCACATGATCAAACTCCTCCGACTCGCCCCCGCGAGGGGTGACCGATACCCGGTCAACGAAACGCTGCACCAGTTCCACCGCAGTTGACAGGCGTATCCGGTCGCGGAAGGGACGTGTCAGCGGCTCAACATACTGGCGGGAACCGCCTGTGACGACTCGCCAGGCGGGCTGATCCAGCACGTTGAGCATGCCGTGATTGGTGAAAAACTGCACAAAAGCAGCGGCTGGGAAGTCCAGGAAACGGGCCGGATCAGCCGACCAGACCGCCGCCCCCATGGGGACCAGGAACTTTTCGATGAACATTTTAGAATAGCCGTGGGCGCGGAGATAATCGCCCAGCTTCAGGTTTAGATCGCTGCTGCCGTACAAATCCGCTGAGGAGCGGCTGAAACGAAATATTTCCAGCAGCATCCGCCAGAAAGGAAGGCTGAACAGGTTACGGCGCTGGGCAAAGAGCGTGTCAAGATTAGTGGCGCAGTATTGCCGCCCGGTCGTTTCACAGACGGCTGAAAAGCTCATCACGCTCGGTTGCGAGGGGACGCCCAGCCTGTCCAGCAGTTTGATGAAGTTTGGATAGGTGCGCTCGTTGAATACAATGAAGCCGGTGTCCACCGCGTACGTGATCCCAGCATGGATCACATCCAGCGTATTGGTGTGCCCCCCCGGATAGTCGCCCGCCTCGAACAGGGTGATTTCATGTTCACCACAGAGCAGGTGGGCAACCGTCAATCCGGATATGCCGCCGCCGATGATTGCGATCTTCATACCGCACTCTTCATGTGTCACCGCTTGACAACTCTACGATTTCCTTCAGATCAGCCTCGATCTTTTCCGGGGTGTCAGTCGGTGCATAGCGTTTCAGCACCTGCCCGTCCCGATTAACGAGAAATTTCGTGAAATTCCACTTGATCGCTTCGCTGCCGAAAAGCCCCGGTTGTGCCTTTTTGAGGAGTTTGTAGAGCGGATGCTCCCCGCTGCCGTTGACCTCTATCTTGGCAAAAAGGGGAAAGGTGACATCATAGGTGAGCGAGCAGAAGCTTTGGATCTCCGCCTCACCCCCCGGTTCCTGGTGGCCAAACTGGTCGCAGGGAAAGCCGAGGATAGCAAAGCCCTTGTGCCGGTAACGTCGATAGAGCGCTTCCAGTCCCGCATATTGGCTGGTAAAACCGCACTTGCTGGCGACATTGACGATCAGCAGTACCTGACCGCGGTAGGTCTCCATTGTTTCGGTCTGTCCATCGATAGTCGTGACGGTAAATTCGTAGAAATTCATAACGCTCCTGTTATACGGGTCACAGTCTTTCCTGCAACGTGTTTTCTGAAGGTTCCTATAGTCTATACCGCCTAACGGGCCGGTGCTTCTGCCTGGCTGGACCTTGCTCCTTGCCCCTGTTATTTTGATGCTTTTCTACTTGAACCCATCATTCTATACCGTTCGAGACGATAAATAACGATGGACGTGAGCGCCACAAGAAGCGCGTTAAGCGACAAAAAGAGAGCAAACTTCGACCGGAAAGCGTACACGTTCTGTAAATAAGCTTCATGGACTGAATTTTTGATGTCTTCGGCCTGGACTAGAAATTCTGCAAAAGTCTTGTCATAAGCTTTGACGATACCGACTTCCTGTGTAGCTTTTAACGACATCGCACCGCGTGTTTCTGTAAGGTTTTTGAACTCTAGAAACACCCGCCTCAAAGATTTATATTTTTCCGAAAAGGCAGGGTCATCCGGAGGAGGCAAAACTCCAAGGTTTGTAACTCCGCCGTTAACCAACGCTAGTGAATATAGATCTGCCTTTTCCATGTGGGCCTTGACTATTTCCATCCCATTTTTACGACTTCCGCCCAAAATCTCCTCCTGTTTCAGATGCGCCAGAATCGTCTGCAGGGTTATCTCAGAAACTGTTATGGACAATGCCGTATCGCGACTGGCGATCCTGTATGCCAGGTAATTGG
>JANNLB010000045.1:0-16238 GCA_031396605.1 Geobacter sp.
TTGAAGGGGATCAGATTCACCTTGTTGGGAATGTCACTGATCAGACGCAGCAATCGTTTGGCATCCTCCGGCGAATCATTTACTCCCCCCATCATGACATATTCGAAGGTGACTTTACGCCGTCCGGGGAGTGGAAACTCCCGGCAGGCTCTTAACAGTTCCTTGAGTGGATAGCTGCGATTGACCGGCATGATCCTGCTGCGCAGCTCATCGGTCGTGGCATTCAGCGAAACCGCAAGGTTGACGTTGGGAATCTCGCGACCCAACCGTTCCATCTCCGGCACCAGTCCGCAAGTGGAAACCGTAACGCGCCGGTTGGAGAGCTGCAGGCCGTTGCCGTCAATCATGATCCGGATCGCCGGGATGACGTTGTCCAGGTTGTGGAGCGGCTCACCCATCCCCATCATGACGATGTTCCGTATTTCTTCCCCGCTTTCACGCAGATCAAGCCTGACAGCCATGATCTGGTTCACGATCTCGGCTGTCGTCAGGTTACGGGTCAATTTGAAGGTTCCGGTCAGACAGAACTCGCATGCCATCGCGCAACCGACCTGAGATGAAATGCATAGGGTGTTGCGCCCCTCGATCGGGATCAGCACCGATTCGACCGCATGGCCATCCCCTAGGCTGAAGAGATATTTACGTGTCCCATCACCCCCCACCTCGACAGCCTCCGCTTCCAGATTACTGATAAAGGCCTTCTCAGTCAACTCGGCACGCAGCTCTTTGGATATGTTTGTCATCTCCTCAAAACTGCGGACATCATGCTGATAGATCCATTTAAATACCTGGAGGGCGCGAAAACGCTCCTTACCCTGCCCCTGGAGAAATAGTTCAAGAGCAGGAAGAGTCAGATTTTTAAGGTCGGTTTTTATCGTCATTTATTATTAATCGGACTTACATGTGGATTTATCGGAACCGTTTCGCCCGGTTGTGGCGCCGTTACGCTATCAGCCGGTTCTTCCTTCATTACCTCTTCAGATTCCGCCGGTTTTTCGATTGGATCTTTACTGGCCGATGACGGCGATGCAAACACCGGAGGAGTGCTGATAAGCTCATCAACCTTTTTCTGCAACCGCCCGACATTGGGCGATTCAGCCAGGGCTGTCTGATACTCCGCTTCGCCAAGGACACCGTTCTGGCGCAGCAGCCGCAGGATCATATCGGAGCGTTTAAGAACCTTGCCGAGATTTTTGTAGGGGTTGTAGGCCACTCGCGGGCCGGGGAGCATCGCCGCCAGAAAGGCGCACTCGCGCGGCGTCAATGCCGGGACCGATTTGCCGAAATAATACTGCGCCCCATGCCCGATGCCGTAAACCATCGGTCCGAGCTCAACTACGTTCAGATACAACTCGACAATGCGCCCCTTGGTCAACTCCTGCTCCATCCGGTAGGCCAGGTAGATTTCCTTCACCTTGCGGGTAATCGTCTTCTCACGGGAAAGAAACAGGTTCTTGGCGGCCTGCTGGGTAATCGTCGAGGCGCCACGTTTCAGGCTCTTCTTCTCCAGATCGTACTTGATGGCATTCTTGATGGCTTTGACATCAAATCCTTCATGCTTATAAAAGTTGGCATCCTCCGCCAGAATCACCGCCCACTTCATCTCGGCCGGGATGCGCCCCGACGGAGTCCAGTAGCGGTTCTTCGGCCCGACCACAAAAGGGTGGTAGTCACCCTGCCAATCCTTGACCTGGATGGTGGTGCTGAACTTCTTGTCGGCCAGAGCGGCGACCGGCGGCATCAGCGCCAGGGAAATGCCGACATAAACAATATAACCGGTTATTGCCAGGATTATGTAGAGGAGGAGTTTTTTCATCGTATCCAGTAAGTGAAACAGATCATTTCCACACATTGCTTACATATAAAAACCCCGTACATTTTAAGTGACGGGGCTAGAGTATTGCTTCAAGTTTTTGCTTGTTTAAAAAAATTGCTTTGCAAAGTTAGCAACTGAAATTGCTATAATTACTCCCAACATCCATTTAACAAGAACCAATTCGGCACGAATCATTTCAATATCTATCTTTGTAGCAAGAGTCGTATCGAGCGCTTCAGCAAAAGCCTCTTTCTGTGCATCAGCAAATGCAGCAGCTTGCTCGCGCGAAACACCGGCTTTCTCTAATCTCTCCACAAACTTCAGAGTATCAAAAGTAATAGTTGACATGAGAGCACTTTAGCAACGGAATAATATAAAGTCAAGTGAGTGCATCGGGCATGTGGCAATAACCCTATTTACTCTGGGCAAATAAAAGCCCCTGATACTCCTGATTTGTGAGGCCGATTCCTCACGACAGAGGGATTTCCGTCTCTGGCACGGCAAGTAGGTGGGTATGCTTTAGATGTCAAGACCCCGTAAGTTTGCCTAAACTGTATTCCCCATCTTAACCAGAAACCCTCAACGGCAGGACTGCGGCGGAGGGTTTCTGGTTAAAACGCCGGGGCACGGTGAATTGTGCCCCGGAAATACGGTTGTTTTCTGGTTCTTTACTGATTAGTCTTCCGATACCACCGAGAACCGGTGAACATTCCAGATTGCGTTCGGGCCGGTGGTGCCGTGGCAAGTTACGCAAGCTTCTGCGTTCGGATCGGCTGAGGCACGTGGTACATTGACCGAGCCGCCCATGCTCTTGAAGTGGGCCAGGGCATTCGGTCTGCTGTGGCACGCCTTGCAGGTCGCCGTGAACGGGGTGTTGACAAGGTCCTGCGCGTTCGGCAGGCTCTTGCGGTCAAGATCAACCTGCGTCACGTTGTTGCCATTGGCAACACTTGCCGGGAATGCGGTTTGCAGCGTAAGTGGAACACCTGTTGTTGTGACCTGGGTACTTGACTGTACTCCGGCCGGAATGCTGATGTAGGTTGCTTTGCTGGCGTCAACGGCCGGATTGGTGGCGCTGACGGGGAAGTCTTTGTGGCACGCCCTGCAGTCCTTCAGGACCCCCGGGAAAGTCACGAAGTCGAAGTTGTAATCGAATTCGCCGCTGGTGCCCCTGTCGCGGACGAACTGAAGTGAAGTGCCCACAACCAGCGAGTTGCTGCCCGCATGAACGCCGTGAATCATATCCTTGAAGTTGTTGGAAACTTCGGGATACAGGGTTGGATTGTCACCCAAAGCCGCAATCAGAGCTATGTTTGCGGCTTGAGCCCCTGCGCTGACGGTGCCGCTGAAGCTGGCCTGCGGGTTGGCAGTGCTGAGGAAATTCGTTACCGCTGCCAACGAGGTTCCGACAGGGTTGTTTGCAACGAACAGCAGCAGCGATTGCTGGATACCGCGACCACTGGAGGTCAGGTTCGGAACGTGGCACAACGTGCAGATGGACTGACCAACCGTGCCCAAGCCGGCCACACGGTTGCCGCCATGTCCTTCGAACCACTCATGGCAATTGCCGCATTTGGTTGAATCGATGACTTCACGCCGCACCGCATCGCCGGTGACGGGCTTGACCGCTGAAAGGGCGTGGCGAGCAGCAGCCGGGGAAACCTGGGTGAAGTAGCCCTGAAGGCCTACGGCACGCAGTGTTGACCCGACCGGGAAGGCGGCGGCGGAATTGACGACCGCGGTATAGAAGCCGCTTGCGTCAGCAGCGCCGAGAGTGCCGGTGGTACCGCCAAGCAGGGAGCCGATGGATACGGTTTTCGGCTGGGCAGCTTTCACTCCCAGATTGTTGTAGTCCGCGGAATTCGTCGCGAAAGGCTGATTAGCAGAATTCTGGTAGTAGGCCAACAAGAAGGTTGGGCCGCCGGTGTAGCCGATCAGCGGATTAGTGGCGGTGCCGTCAAATACCACGTTGGTTTTGGCAGCGGTAAGCGAACCGGTATTCTGCTGAATCCGGAATTTGATGGACAGGTTGTTGGTGGCCGCATCCACGGTGGCACTGGAAACTTCATAGTAGAAGTTGTTCAGACCGGCCGGGGTATTCGGGTTGTTAACCGTTGCGTTTTCCGACGCGTGGAATGTTTCAACCGGGAAAGGACCGGCTGTACCGTGGCAGCTTACACAGGCAGAGTCATTGGTATAAATACCATGCGGTGCACCGCCGAGTTTTGCATTGGCGCCGGTGGCGAAGTTGATGTTGTCATGGCAAGAACCGCAGGATTTACGGCTCGGTTTTTCTTTCCAGTTGTTGGCCTGTGGAGCAAGAGCCAGTTGTGCCGTGGTATCACCCTTGTGGCACTGGCGGCAGTTGTCGATGCCCTTGGGATAAACGATATTGTTGAACAGTACACCGGCGTAATCATAACCTGTCTTGGAGAGCTTGCTGCCCATGTGGATCTTGTGAATCATGGTAACAAAATCGCCAAAAACCTCACCATCTGCAACAAAGTTATCATTTGCAGAAGTTGCGGAAAGGAGCGGATCTCTGGCCGGAATAACACCACCAGTAGAGGTGAGATTTGTGCGGCCAATGGCACGCTGTGAAGTATGGCACATCATGCAGTATTTCACGTCGCCACGTCCGCCGTGGGGAGTGGTCACGCCGATTTTGCCGTGGCACTCGTTACAGGAGTCGGTGGTGGTCATGTCGCGCATTTCCGTCGGAAGAACAGCCGGAGTAGCGGGGATGAAGTCCTTGATGAAGTATTTCTCGTTGTAGAAGTTGCTCAGGTTGACGCCGTTCTGCTGAGTAACGACAGAAGGAGTTGTGCGGATACCGACCATAATGCGGTGGGTCAGGTTGGCGTCATAAGTAACTGTCGGGCCGGTTGTAGTCTTGATGTCTTTGGCAAAGACAACAGTGTAGGAACCGTCGCCGTTATCGATAACGGTATAACCGACAACTGGCGGGTTAGCTGTGGGATTGGAAGCAACATCGGTTGTTGGGCGCGAAGTGGCGGTAACCATGTAGCTCAGCCACTCGGAAGGAGCGCCGGTAACGCCGGGCTTGAGCTGTGCGATAACGATGTTGAAGGTTTTGAGCCCTCTGACACCCTTTCCGGTAGCCTTGTTGACCACCTGGAAGCTGACGATCGGCTTACTGCCCGGAATGGCAACAGAAGTAATCGAACCGTCCAGAATCATGTTGTTCAGTTCGCTGCCATCCAGGTTGCTGGCATCCAGTGCGGGCAGAAGTGCCGCGCTGCTGAACTTGCCGCTCAAATTCAGGCTCAGACTGGGGCCACCGTAGGCCAGCTGCTGGCCGCCGTTGTTCACGACAAGCTGGGCTGCATCGGCGTAGGTTTTGTTGACGGAGGTCAAAGTCTGCCCGGCATCACCCAAGTCGCCGGTAAGCCCCAGCAACTGGGATACCAGTTGTGCGGTAGCGGTGCTCTCCTGGCCGATCACGATGCTGATCTGGTTGGCTCCGGTGACGGTGCCTGCTGGTGGAGGATTGCTCAGATCGATCGGTACTACGCTGAGAAAAGTTCCCTGTGCAACGGTAGCCTTGAACACAAGAACCGTTTTTGTTGATGCCAACGTGAGAGTGAGTCCGGTGAAGTTGCCGTCAGCAGCAACGATTCCACTGCCGAGCGTTGCGCCGTCCTGGGCGTTGTAGACTTCTACGGTGTTTGCAGCGATCGCGGTTTTAGCGGTTGTCTTGGCGGCTGTTGAACCGGTTACCTTGCCGCTGACCGTAAGTTCAGTCCCTTTTTCTGTGAGCTTGGTTGGGCCTGAGCCCCCGCCGCTGCAACCTGCCAGAGGCAACAGGGCAAAGGCTGCGAACGCTGCGATGTACCATAATTTACTTCTCATAATTACTTTCCTCCTGTCTGGTTTTATGCTGTTTGATAAACTTCCTGATAATTGCCGGCTCTATGTTGCTGATAATCATCCCTTTACAATTCAAAAGTACTCCGCATGTTAACGAGTTTGTTTCATCACTGCTGCTGATACAACAGACTATGCGGCTTTCTCTGTGTCAGCCTGCCCGACCATAACGAAGGCGCTAAAGCGGTGGTCGCACCTGCCCACTGACATTGATATTCAGATTTGGAGCCGCAGGAGTTATCGCGGTAATTTCAGCGCTTGCAGCGGAGCGGTTTCCGGCTGCATCGAATGCGACAACTTGATACTTGTACGTTGTTGACGGCGCCAGCGGCTTGTCAAAGTAACCGGCAGAGACAACGGAGACAATTTTGATCCCGTCTCGATAGACTTCATAACCCGCAACGGGGTTTTTGCCTGCTGTGGTTGATGCCGTCCAGGTGAGGGTGACAGTGCTTGTTGTGGCTGTTTCTGCGCCAGCTACCGCCTTCAGGTTTGTGACGGCATTCGGGGCGGTTGTGTCGGTCAAGTCCGGTTCTGCCGGAGGATTAGCCGCTGTTGCAAGAATTGCATTAACGACTGACGTAACAGCAGGGTTATTAGCAGCAACTGTTGTTGCGGCTGCAACAAGAGCAGTGCGATACCCCTGGTAAGCCTGACTATTCACGTCAACAAACGCCTGATTTATGAGATTCATCGTTTGAAGCGTGTTGACTGCACCTGAGTCCACAATCATCTGATCGATGATTTTCAGGGAGGCTGTGTAGGCTGGATCAGATGTAGGATCTGCCAGAATGTCACTAACATTGAACAACGCTGCGACCCGGGCATTTGCGGCGCTGATGATTCGCGTGTCAATTGTAGCGGATGGAGTGTCGGTTATAAACTTCTGTACCTGCTGATAAGCTGCATCCGTCAGCGGGCTTACGGTATATTTTTTCCCGGAATCGAATGTATCAAGAGCGGCGTTGAAAGTTTCTGCAGACGTAAAAGGAACATCGTTGTTTGTTGTTTCGCTATTGTACGTTGCTCCGATTTGGCCGCTGACCGTTACAAGAAGCGGAGCAACCGCTTTCGTTTTTGGAATTTGAACGGAATATGATGCATCATTGCCGGTAACGCCGCTCCCAAGCAGCTCACCTTTTGTTCCATCGCCTTTCAGCTTGAATACCTGCGTCAATGCCCCTTTAATCGGGCCTTTGATTGCGATGCCGGAGATCGTGGTCATCTCTACATTCTCGCCATCTCCTCCACCGCATGCGGAAAAAACAAGAGGGAAGCAGGCCAGCAAAGCCAATGCCATAAACCTCTTAAAAATCTTGTGCATTGAATTCTCCTTCCTTTATTCAGACGACACTATTGCAGTCTGATAGAGTTATTTCATTGGATGACACTGGTCGCACGCGGGTCCACTCAAAAACACCCCTTTGCCGTCAGTTCCGTGGCAGGCAGAGGTCTTGCATGAAGTGGAGACGTTTGCAATCGTACTCAGGTAGTTTTTATGACTGGAGATAGTCGTCCAGTCGGCAGGATGCCCATTGAACGCCCCCCCAAGGTGGCACCTGGTAGCGCAGTTCGGCGCACTGCCGACTCCGGTAAGCGCTGCGCCGTGGCAGGCGGCATTGGCACAGCTTGACGTGCCGTTTGTTGCGACAAATGCTTTGTGCCGTGCATAGGCGTAACCTTCCCATTTAACCGGATGTTTTGAAATCTCGTCCAGAGTCGCAGGATGGCAACGGGTGCAGGAAACTGTAGAAATTCCGCCGTCAAGTTTTTCACCATGACATCCTACGCACGTTTCAAGATCTGCCTTGGCCGATGCTTTGTGAACCGTCGCCCAGTCCGGCTGGTGCCCACCTTCGGGGCTGAAAACCGCTTTGGAGTTACTGTCGCCGCAGCCGCCCAGAGCCAGCGCCAGCGCCAGGAGTGCAGAGATTATCACATGAGATGGTTTTATCGATGACATGACGCACACCTCTCATTATTCTGGCGGCCGTGACATTTGACACAGCTGACCGGATTTACTCTGCCGTCAATCTTGTGCTGGCTGAGATAATCGCCACGATGGGGAAGGTTTCGTTCGGGTGAACTGGTGAACTTGTCACTCGGCTTGATCTCTTCCTTGTGTGAGTGGCAGTCGGTGCAGAACGATTCATAGTGGCAGGAGTTGCATGCCTGACGTGACGAAGCGGCATAGAAACGATGCTTGGCCATAAAGTCGGGTGCGCGGTGATTCAGAGCGCTCCAGGAGTCGTTATGGCATGCCGAGCAGTCAGGGAGCCCCTGCTTGCTGACATCCGCCGGGTGCGTACGCGGCAGACTGGTGGTGTTGGCACAGGCGTACAGCATACTCATCATCAACAGAAGAATTGACATGATTACAATTTTATTTTTCACTCTTTGTCCCCCCTTCAGCAGCAAACTTTGAGTCAAACGTGTAGGTCGCCTTGACAAGAGCACGAACCTCACTGTCAAAATCAGGATTTCTTGAATATGCAACATCGGCCCCGACGTTCAACTTCCGGTTGACCTCGTAGAGGGCTGCTCCGGTGATCGTATAGCTGTTTCTGATGTCGTTGATTTCCTTGTCATAGTTTACGTTGATTGCATCAATCGTCAGGTCGGCATGCCCGATTTTTTTGGAGGCAAAGGCACGGACCTCGACATAGCGCAACTTGTCGATTTCACCGTCCATACGATGAAGACCCGCGCCCACCACGAACGCTTCCGGTAGTGAGTAAGTCGCCTTGCCGCCGAAATACGAGGCGTCGCCGGACTGGGTATAGCTGAAAAATTTGTAGTCCGCCGCAAGGGTCAGGTTCTTGATCGCAGTGTAGGCGGCGTTAACGCCGACGGCCGTCTGTCTTTCATTGTTTTTCCAGATTGGGTTGATGATGCTTAGCGCCGATGTGGTCATGCCGTATAAATAATCCTTGAAGTTGATGCGTGAAAAATCGGCACCGAGACTGAGCGTTGACAGCGGAGAATAGGTGACGGCGTAGCTGTTTTCCATCCAGCCGTCGGTGATTGAGTTGTATGTTGAGCTACCGGACAGGTCAACCCGCTGATGAGGCCGTAGCCAGAGATCGAACCCCTCCTCTTCACGATAACGAGTGTTGTCTTCACGCTCACTTTTGAGAACGCTCAAACCGACGGTGTAATATTTTTTGTCGGTCTGGGAGATACGGGTACCGTAGACAAGCGCCCCCCCCGGAAAGTTTGGCTCTGTGATGACGGAGTTACCGAAGAATGCCGACGCTCCTATGCCATACTGGAAATCGTTTCGCAGATAGAGCCCGTCGATTCGCTCGGCGGCGACACCGTCACTGATAAACTGACGTCCGATAGTTGCAACGGCATTGTTTTTGGGGGCGCGGTAGGTGAGATAGGCATACTGGAGATCGCCGTTGGTACTGTTGGACGTTGACTTGTCTGCCAGATCGGCACGACCCCATGCTCCAAGGTAAAATGACACCCCGGAACCGTCACTGCGATTGTCGGTCAAGTTGAGACGAAGGTATTCGTAGGCTGGAAAAAGGTCCTTCTTGTCGATCGTTGTCCGCATGCGGAAGATCGTGTTGGACTCACCTGAAAATGAATAGTCATACGCGATGAGCGGCGTTGACCACAGCAATGCTGAAGCCAGCACCGCTACCCCAGCTCCCAGGGTCAGACAGCTTTTTTTCTTGTAGTTACGTTTCAAAATATTCCCTCCTTTCCGGAAGATGCGTTCTGCTGAACCAATGGTGCGAAATACGATTTTGCAGCGAGTGCGGTACAAGACGGGGATGATGTCTCCTTTCTGTTTCGTCGGTGGCTTCATTTGACTTGAGAATTCATACCTGCATTATCTGCGCATGTCAATCAGTCCTGAAAAATAATTTCAACTTATGGAATTACACATAAATGATCCGGCGTAATAACCGGGAAACCGACTGTATTTATGCGTAATAACTGTTATATAACTGTGTATCTGGTTTAAAAAAATAGAACAGACCCTATGAAATAACGGTAACTATCTTAAATATATGTATTTTTATAAAGAACAAGAATTATCATGGTAAAGTCAACGTGGGCATTTAACGTACTCTTTTGAGATGTATACGTTGGATAAGCATAAATCAAGCCCATAAAATAAATCAATATATATCCGCTCGCTTGGTGCAACATTGACAAACACACCTCAGTATTATTATAGTGAGAGTGTATCTATTAACACTGCCAGAGGAGTTTACGCGTCATGCCGATGTACGAATACCGTTGCACGAGCTGCAATAACCAGTTTGAACTGCGCCAGAAATTTTCAGATCCGCCAGCCGGCCAGTGCCCGCAATGCGGCGCTGCCGTAAAAAAGATGATCTCGTCCACCGCTTTCAGCCTGAAAGGTGACGGCTGGTTTGATACCGGTTACTGTCCGAAAACCGAAGCGCCGAAACCGGCTGCTTGCAGTGGATGTGCCTGCTCTGGAGAATAACCTTTCAATATCGCACGGCAAAATCCTTTTTAACAGGGATGTAGAGGATACAGGGGATAACATCAAAAACCGTCTAGATTCAGGCTTTTGAAAGAGTTTGCACAACAAAGTCTTTATAATCATCACAGGGTTTTATCCCCTTCATCCTTTTTATCCTTGAATAAACGCTTTTGGATTTTACCCAGTACCTGGAGCCCCACATGAAGGTAAAAAAAGCTGTGTTCCCGGTTGCCGGTCTCGGCACCCGTTTTCTTCCTGCGACCAAATCGTCTCCAAAAGAAATGTTGCCGCTGATTGACAAGCCGTTGGTGCAGTACGTAGTTGAAGAAGCGGTGGCTTCCGGTATTGAGCAGATTCTTTTTGTGACCGGCCGCGGTAAACATAATATTGAAGATCACTTCGATATTTCCGTTGAGCTGGAAGCGCATCTCTACGACAAGGGGAAGGACCGGGAACTATCGCGGGTTCGTGAAATCGCCGAGATGGTTGATATTTTCTATGTACGCCAGCGACAAGCACTCGGCCTTGGACATGCCATCCTCTGCGCGAAGGATTTTGTCGGCAACGAACCATTTGCCGTTCTACTCGGGGATGATATTGTAGACAGCGAGCGACCCTGCCTCGGGCAGCTGCTGGAAGTTTTCGGCCAGCAAAGAGGTTCGGTGCTGGCGCTGGAAAAAGTACCGATGGAAAACATCTCTTCGTACGGTTGCGTTGCGGCAGACCAGATCGGCGCGCGGACCTTCCGGGTGACCGGTATGGTCGAAAAACCTGCCCGTGATGAAGCCCCTTCCGATATGGCGATCATAGGCCGCTATGTCCTGACACCGCGCATTTTTGAAATCCTCCGGGATCAGGAACCGGGAAAAGGTGGAGAAATTCAGTTGACCGATGCCATCCAGAAACTGTCAAAAGAAGAGGGGGTGTACGGCTGCCTGTTTGAGGGAATGCGCCATGATTGCGGCGACAAGCTCGGTTTTCTGAAAGCTACCGTTGATATGGCGCTTAAGCGGAAGGAATTCAGTGCTGAATTTGAAGCCTATTTACGGCAGAGGTTGTCCTGAAACCAAATTGCATGCAAATTATTTTGTAGGAGCGCCTTGCAGGCGCGATCATCGCGGCAACATGCCGCTCCTGCAAAATTAGACAGATAAAGGCGAGCCGCATTTCGGATTCGCCTTTCCACTATAGTTCACGCCCCCGCAATTACTTTTCTTCAGCAATCGCTTTTGACGTATCTCTTTTCGGCTCCCATCCCTGCCAGACATATTCCGGGTCTATCATCGGGTCGTAATATCCAGGTTGGGGCACCATGCAGAAAATAGTTTCCGCTATCCCGACCACACCGCGATAAAATGTCATCCCTACCCCCTTTATCGGCCCGATGATATAGCCGACCGGCCCCATGTCTCGTCCGGTCAGGATCGTCTGTTTCGGGAGTTCAACAATACTGGTGACCATGTTTGTAATTCCTCTCACAAACTTGATCGCCATCTTCTCCGCAATCATTTCCGGCTGCTGATCAGCTGCCGCAAGACCGGGCCCCAGCACAACCAAAACAGATAACATAGCTGACAGCAACAGAACCTTTTTCATACAGTCTCCTTTTAAACCCCTCCTGACCTCCCTTTATGCCCCAGAGGGTACTTATCAAGGGAGGAGCATAAAACCTCCCCCCTGATAAGGGGGGATTGAGGGGGGTTGGTTTTGAATCTGAAATCTTTAAACACTTACCATAAAGAAACGGTGCTTGCAAGTATCACAGGTCAAAAAGAGTCGGCTCTTTCGGCAGAAACGGCTCAAACCGTTTTAACACGTGGCGCAGCTTTTCGATGTAATAAAACACATTGATATCCGGATGTGCCGGATCAAAAGCAGCCACCGGACGACACTGTTCATATGCGGTAACGTCCTTGGCGGAACCGATGACATAGTAGCTGACGTGGTCACCGGCACGGAAGGGTTTGCCCGAAGCAAGTGCAACTTCAAACGCAGCCGAATGATTGCGCTTGCCCAGACGAAGCTTTTCTCGATAACTGTCAGGTGAATCATTGAGTGTCTCGCTGCGGGCCACCCAGGAAACATCGAGCCCGCTGGAACGAATCCGGTCAACATACTGGTCATATAACCGTTCCACTGTCCCGGCGTTGCCGGTCAGCAAAAGCTCGATGACGTCACGCATAAATTCTCGCAGGTACGGCTCCACACCCCGTGAACGAAGTCCGCTCCCCTTGACAATGATCCTGCCGTCATATTCCTGCAGGGCATAATTTTTGGTTTTATAGGCGAACATTGAGCGATAACGCCCGTCCAGTTCGACCTCGATCCCTTCCGGCGACTTCCGGGAAATGCGCCCCACCAGTTCACGTTCTGCCTCCTCTGTTGCGCATCCCTCCGGCGGTTTGAAATAAATACCGTCTGTATCCACCTCCACCGGCCTGGCACCTTCAGAGAGGAGCAGATCTATCATATTTCTGATCGTTACACGCCCCAGACGGGTCACTTCGGCGGCGGCCGCCGGATCGGAGAAGTTGTGATGTGCAGCACCCAGATATCCATAAAACGAATTGATCAACACTTTGAACAGTTGCTGAAGCGCATCAAAATAGTGGCGATCTGAATTTTCTTCGGAATCCCGTGCCAATTGCTTGGCGGTCAGTCGAAAACGTCGCAGGTCCCCCAACATCGGCAGAAACAGCCCAAGGCTGTCATTTGCAGGAGCAAGCCGATATGTAAGCATCAATGACGGGTAAAGTGACGCCACGTCGCAATGGACAATCGGGCCGATAACCCCCGCAAACGACGACTCTGTGTAACCACCTTCGAAAGGAGAAACAGCGGAAGTACGAGGAGGAATAGAATGGCCGCGATGCAGGTATTCGCGCAAAAAGAGAGAATTGATGCGGGTGGCGTTGCCGCGAATGACGCAGTTCTGAAATGAATAGGGGAAGATGCGGCTTTGCAGGAACCAGGGGTAACCGAGCAGCCGGAACAGGGAGAGAGTTTCCCGGACATCGTCGACGTTGTAGCGATACAGTCGCTCCGGATCATTCTGAAATGCAGCCGAGATATCAGCGCCGTCCAGATAGGTACGCTCTTCGGCCGCAATACCGAAATGGCGGGCAACAGCTTTGAGCCCGTGACTTTCCAGGTTGCGGCCGCCGACATCGTACAGTTGAACCAGAAAATAGGTGTCGATTATATGCCGGCCATAGACATCCCAGCGCGGATATTCAAGCGTTTTCTCAGCCAGACTCCAACGTGCATGAGGAGTAATATGCGGCGATGTCCCGTTGCGCCCCCAGTTCAAACGAACGCCGTGCCTCTCTGCCCGTCGACCGATGTAATCGAGGTCAAAGCGAAAAAGGTTGTGGCCGGTAATGACGTCCGGATCGCAGCTAAGAATCGCACTGTTAAGAGCCTGCAGCAGTTCCGGCTCAGACAGCTGGTCACCCCGAAGCACGATTTCCTCACCGTGGGAATCCTTGAGCGCAATCGAAATAATCCTGTCTTCAGGCCGCTCCGGGTTCGAAAAACCATACCCCTCGGCACACGCGGTTTCGATATCAAGCGCCAGACAGCGCAGCTCGGAGAATTCCATCCCCTTAAAGAGCGTCGTACCGCTGGAGAGCATATATTGGTGTGAAAGATCAGGCAGAAACAGGTAAGGAGCATTTGGAGCAGAGTAGTTTTTTCCCGTTTTTGCCGCCAGAAAATCGCGTGCAGAGAGGCAGTCACTCCAGGAATCAAACAGCAGCTGGCAGCAGAAAAAATCGTCACCAGTCAATTGCCGTATTGTACAGGCCACCCGGCAGCCGGAAACAATCCCGGGATCACTTACCAGTATAAACGGCTGAAACGGTTCATCATGAAAATGCACGCGTCCGGCGGTTCGGTAAAAGAGCCTGATGAAGTGCCCGACCGACTCTACCGCGATGATGCCGGGGCGCTCGTCACGCCCGAAAAGCAGCGGGTTATTTTCGAGTGTATTGGTAGGCATGTGGGAAGATCAACTTCTCCCCCTCCCTAGCCTCCCCCGCTGGACCCTCTGGGGCCTAAAGGGGAGGGAATTAAAGCCTCCACCCAGCGGGGGGAGGTTGGAGGGGGGGATGAATCGCCTAAATTCCCGCTTTTTGTTTCAACAGGGCGGCTTTGTTGGTCCGCTCCCAGGTGAATTCGGGCAGCTCGCGACCGAAGTGACCATATGCAGCCGTTTTGAGATAGATCGGGCGGAGCAGGTCAAGCTGTTCGATGATGGCGCTCGGGCGCATGTCAAATATTTCGCGGACCAGAGACGAAAAACGATCTTCCGGCAGCTTTCCGGTGCCGAAGGTATTAACCATGATTGAAACTGGTTGGGCCATGCCGATAGCGTACGCCACCTGAACCTCGCAGCGGTCACAGAGACCGGCGGCGACCAGATTCTTGGCGACGTAGCGTCCCATGTATGCGGCCGAACGGTCAACCTTGGAAGGATCTTTGCCGGAGAAGGCGCCGCCGCCGTGGCGACCCATGCCGCCGTAAGTATCGACGATGATCTTGCGGCCGGTCAGACCGCAGTCACCCATCGGACCGCCAACGACAAAACGGCCGGTCGGGTTTATGAAATACCGGGTATCGGCATCCAGCAGATGTGCCGGAATCACCTTTTTGATCACCTCCGCGATGACCTCTTCCTCAATTCTTTTGTGGGTTACGTCAGGGGTGTGCTGCGTGGAGATAACAACCGTATCGATGCGGCTCGGCTTGCCGTCAACATATTCAACCGAAACCTGGGACTTGGAGTCGGGACGGAGGAAATCCAGCGTGCCGGACTTGCGGACTTCAGCCAGCTTTGCTACTAGCTGGTGGGCCAGCTGGATCGGCATCGGCATAAGCTCCGGAGTCTCATTACAGGCATATCCGAACATAAGACCCTGATCGCCGGCTCCCTGTTCCTTGTGCAGTCCCGCGCCTTCCGAAACACCCTGACAAATATCCGGCGACTGACGGTCGACAGAAACGAGCACGGCGCAGGTATCGGCATCAAAACCGATCTCCGAGTCAGTATACCCGATGTTCTTGATGGTCTGACGGGCTATCTCGGAATAGTTGATTACCGCGTTTGTGGTTATCTCTCCGGCAATTACCACCATACCGGTGGTAACCATGGTTTCGCAGGCTACACGGGCCGTGCGGTCCTGAGTGAGAATTGCGTCGAGAATTGCGTCTGAAACCTGATCGGCAACTTTGTCGGGATGTCCCTCGGATACGGATTCGGAGGTGAAGATGAATTTTTCTGCCATGACGGTTAACTCCTCTCGGTTCTATTTATATAGTTCTTGCAAGTGGGCCTTTATCGGCCTGTGAAAATATCTTCAAGTCGCCGTTTAGTCAAGTTAAAAGGGCATAAGCCATTATTCTGTTTGACTTCATTGCCGCGAATTGGGCAGTATGTCATACAACATATATCAAACTATTTTGCATGAGCGCCTTTCAGGCGCGATCATCGCGGCAACATGCCGCTCCTACGGTATTTTATTGAACATAAATCAGCTTGAGGCGGTAGCCATGCCCAAAACAATTCCACTTTTACTGGTTTTTCTTCTCTGCGCCGTACTTCCCGCAGCGGCATCTGCTGCGGGCAATCGTCCGCCCGACGCCTGGAACTATTACCACTTTGACGGCGCTGTCTTCTCATCAGGTCCATCAGTTGACGGCAGCCCTTTTGTGGCGGTGCGGGAAAGGGTGCGCCCGGTGGTCTTGACAGCTCAGACGTCACATATCGAGCAGACCGCACTCCTTGATGGGGAGGGTGCCATTGCCGGGATCTGTTATCTTCAAAGTTTTGGAGGCAAGCTCGGGAGTGGCAGTGGATACAAACCCTATTCACGCGTGCCGCTCCTGATCTCCTCCGGGGGTAAACAACTTGTTACGGTACAGACCGATGACCATGGCTACTTTATGGTAGTTCTACCGGCCGGAACGTATGCCATCGGCAGCGGACCGTTCACCGCCGAGATCACCGTCGAACGCGGCATAACGACACTTGTACCGCTCAGGGCCGGTAAAAGGATGGTGGAT
>JANNLB010000048.1:0-34108 GCA_031396605.1 Geobacter sp.
CTTGCCGAGCCACTCCCTGTTGCGGTCGGTTTTTCGATGTACCTCTGGAATCGCAACCTCTGTTGTGAAATTGCTGCCGAACTACGGCGCTGTTATCCTGCTGTCAAACTCTTTTGCGGGGGCCCCGAAGTTACCGCAGACCCCGAATCTGTCACACGCCTGGGAATCTTCGACTTCGTAATTGTCGGCGAAGGAGAAGTTCCGTTTTTGTCCTTTTGTCAAACCCTTGCGGTAGATGGAGATTATTCGAAAATCCCCGGCGTTCTGCTCCCCGGCGCCGCCATCCTCCCTCCCCCGCCCCCCGTTGCCAATCTCGACTCAATCCCGTCTCCGTACCTGACGGGGATAATCGATACTCACGCCAATCCGGGCATACTCTGGCAATTATCCCGGGGCTGCAGCTTTACGTGTGATTTCTGTTTTGATGCGCGCGGAATCCATGGCGTACGGAAGTTTTCCTTGGAAAGATTGGAATCCGAGTTACTGCATTTTGCCGCATCCGGAGTTACACAGATTTTTGTGCTTGACTCAACGTTCAATATCGATCCGAAGCGTGCGAAAAAAATTCTGAAGATGATCAGAAATAGAGCGCCGGATATTCACTTTCATTTTGAGGTTCGCAATGAATTTATTGATCGTGAAATGGCACAACTCTTTGCCCAGATCGCCTGTTCATTACAAATCGGACTGCAGAGCGCTGATCGAGAGGTTCTCAAGCTGGTTGGCCGGTCATTTGAAAAAGCAGACTTTACTTCAAAAGTCGGGCTGTTGAATGAGAGCGGCGCGGTTTTCGGTTTTGACCTGATTTATGGACTGCCGGGGGACACCCTGGACGGTTTTCGTCACACACTGGACTATGCACTCTCGCTCTACCCGAATCATCTGGATATTTTCCCGCTTGCCATTTTACCGGGAACCCGACTGGCGCATCACGCAAAGGAATTGAATCTAAAATGGGACTTCACCCCCCCCTATATTCTCATGGAAACTTACAGTTTCAGTCCGGCTGACATGGCAACGGCTGCCGAACTGGCTGCGGCCTGTGACATTTTTTATACACGCGGAAGAGCGGTAGCATGGTTCAATGCGGTGATTGTTCTGCTCGGCCTGAAGGCATCTGATTTTTTACAAAAGTTCAGCGTCTGGCTGATTGAACAGCGGGGACATGGTACAAAAGAGTCAGAATTTAGTGATGAGGATGTCTTGCACCTGCAGCAGCTTTTCCTGGAGCAGATCCTCAATGGCAAAAAAGTAAAACGATTTCTGCCTCTTGTGCTTGATATCGTTAATTATCATCATCTGTATTCTTCAGTACTTCTCGATGTCCCACAGAAAACCGACGAACATTCCCGGATGCCGGCAAAACCGGGCGAAACCGGTTTCAAGCTTGCTCCATCAGTCAGATTGGTTCGTTTTTCGTACGAGATTGAAGAGCTTCTTGAGTGCGGGGAACCCCGAATCGCCTGGATGTACGAACATTTCCCGCAATCTGGTTCAGAAGCCGTTATCTATAACAGTGGCGGCATGGTATGCACCGAGTCACTGGCAGCCCCCTACATCTTCCTGTTGAAACAGATACGTGAAGGAGGTGTCAGCGACTACATGTCCTACACCGGGCTCACCAGAGAAGAAGCCGATGAATTTCTTGTCTTTGCTCTGAAGGAAGGAATTGTTCTGAAAAGTTTATAAATACACCGGGCAGGCATTATCGTCCTCAATGCCGTCATCGAAAGATGGTGCACATCGAAAGAGGTTGCATTTTTATGTTTTTTTTAGTATAGCTCTCATTTGTTTTGCACATGTTTTTTCACGCAGTTCCCATTTCGAAAGGTGTTTGGTCACCATGTATGAAAAAATAAAGATTTTTTCCGGCAACTCAAATCCGGATCTGGCTCAAAAAATATGCGACAGCCTTGGCGTTCCGCTCGGTTCGGCCAGAGTGCGGCGATTCTCCGATGGCGAAGTTATGGTCGAAATCGGTGAGAATGTCCGCGGTCGCGATGTGTACATTGTTCAGTCAACGTGTGCGCCGACCAATGACAACCTGATGGAACTGCTGGTTATTACCGATGCCTTGAAACGGGCGTCGGCAGCTACCATAACGGCTGTCATTCCCTATTACGGTTACGCCCGACAGGACCGTAAAGCCGCGCCCCGTACTCCGATCACCGCCAAGCTGGTAGCGGATCTTATCACAACGGCCGGAGTCAACAGGGTCGTCACTATTGATCTGCACGCCGGCCAGATCCAGGGTTTTTTTAATATCCCGGTAGACAATCTTTATGCCGCACCGGTTATTCTTAATTATCTTAAAGACCGCTTCAGTGGTGAACAGGTTGTCATGGTTTCTCCCGACGCCGGCGGCACCGAAAGAGCGCGAGCATTTGCCAAGCGTCTTGAATACTCACTTGCTGTTATTGACAAGCGACGAACCGGCCCTAATGTAGCGGAAGTCATGCACCTGATCGGTGATGTTCGCGACAAAATCGCGATTATTCTTGATGACATGATCGATACGGCCGGCACCCTGACTCAAGCAGCCAAGGCACTCAAGGCAAACGGGGCTAAAGCCGTGTATGCATGTGCCACGCATGGAGTGCTGTCAGGACCCGCAATCGAGCGCATCAATGCTTCAGACATTGAAGAAGTGGTATTGACCGATACAATACCCGTCAACAGCGGAGATGTAACAACAACCAAAATAAGAATGCTTTCTGTGGCAGATCTGCTGGCTGAAGCAATCAGGCGCATTCATGAGGATGAGTCCGTCAGTTCGCTTTTTGTATAAATTGCCAAATTTGAATTAAGAATAGGACGGGGACGACCCGTCACTACACGTGGAGGAACGTATGCAACAGAAACAAATGAATATTGAACTGCGCACCAAGACCGGTACCGGCGTAAGCCGTAGACTTCGCATGGCTGATATGATTCCTGGTGTTGTTTATGGCAAAGGTCTTGACCCGGTGACGGTCAGTATTAAAAACCGTGATCTACAGGAAGCCATTTCCGGCGCAGGCGGTCAGAACAATCTGATCACTTTGATTGGCGGCGGAAGCCTTGACCAGAATATCGCAATTGTTGCAGATATTCAGCGCGATCCGATCAAACGCACCTTCAAACATGTTGACCTCCATCGCATCAATCCGAATGAAAAACTCCGGATCACTGTCCCTGTTGTTTTGAATGGTACTGCAATCGGTGTAAAAGAAGGCGGGCTGCTCGATCTTGCTCACCACGAGCTGCATATTGAATGCCTGCCGGGCAATATCCCTGACAGTATTACGATTGATGTTTCTGAACTTAAAATCGCCCACTCGATTCATGTCAGTGACATTGTCCTGCCTGAAGGAATTGTGATCCTCGACAAGGCCAGAATTCCCGTCGTCAGCGTTCTTGGCAGAGCCAGGGAAGATGCACCGGCTGTAGCATAGCAGACCCGACTTTGAGTATGAGTACCTATATGGTTGCGGGGCTGGGCAATCCCGGCCCCACCTATCAATGGACCCGCCATAACGCGGGTTTTCTTTTTTTGGATCGTCTTGCCCATCTGGAGAATATTTCTATTTCCCGGAAAACGTTCTCAGCTCTTTCCGGAGAATGGAATTGTGCCGGGCATCGCTTGGTTCTGCTTAAACCGCAGACGTTCATGAATCTGTCGGGAAACTCTATCATGCAGGCTCTCCAATTCCACAAACTACCGATTTCAAATCTTATCGTCGTCCATGATGAGCTTGATCTTCCGTTTGGGGTTGTACGATTCAAGCAAGGCGGCGGGCATGGCGGCCACAACGGCCTGCGCTCAATAATGGAAAATCTGGGCAAGGGGGACTTTATCCGCCTCCGTATCGGCATCGGAAGACCGTTGCAGGGAGACTCAACCGGTCATGTCCTTGGAAATATTCCTCCCGATCTGATGGAAACTCTGCCACGGGTACTTGACGGCGGCAAAAATATGCTTGAAGTAATGCTTAAAGAAGGACTCCTTAAATCAATGAGTCTTTTTAATAATAAGAATTTTTTGGAAGGATAGATTATGGGTTTTAACTGCGGAATTGTCGGACTGCCGAACGTTGGCAAGTCAACCATCTTTAATGCTCTCACCTCGGCCGGGGCCGAATCTGCAAATTATCCATTCTGCACAATTGAACCGAATATCGGCATCGTCCAGGTACCTGATCCCCGAATGGACCAATTGGCGGTAATCGTCAACCCCCAAAAGATGCAGCCAACAACCATTGAATTTGTCGACATTGCAGGCCTTGTTAAGGGGGCCAGTCAGGGTGAGGGTCTCGGCAACCAGTTTCTGGGTCACATTCGCAGTGTTGATGCGATAGTTCATGTCGTGCGCTGTTTTGATGATGACAATATTATCCATGTGAATGGCCGTGTTTCGCCTGCTGATGATATTGAGGTCATTAATACCGAACTCGCTTTGGCGGACCTTGATACCATCGAAAAAAAATTGTTGCGCGCCGAAAAAATAGCCCGCAGCGGAGATAAAAAAGCAAGGGAAGAGGTTGATTTTTATCTTCGCGTCAGAGTTCTTCTTGAACAGGTCAAAAAGCTTCAAGGGGTTGCCCGGAATGAGGACGAAAAAATCTGGATGCGCGACATGCATCTCCTGACTGATAAACCGGTGCTTTATGTAGCAAACGTTGCTGAAGATGACCTGGAAGGCAGTCATCCCAGCGTTGCCAGGGTTCGCGAAATTGCCGGCTCTGAAGGAGCTGGCGTTGTGGTTATCTGCGGCAAGTTGGAGGCAGAAATTGCCGAACTTGATGGCCCGGAAAAAAAGGGCTTTCTGGATGATATGGGGTTGGAAGAGGCGGGCCTTGATCGGCTCATTCGAAGCGGCTACGCGTTATTGGGCCTCATTACCTATTTTACTGCCGGCGTCAAAGAGGTTCGCGCCTGGACAATCGTCAACAGCACCAAGGCGCCGCAAGCTGCAGGGGTGATTCATACCGATTTTGAAAAAGGGTTCATTCGTGCTGAAGTAATAGGTTTCAATGATTACATTACCTGCAACGGAGAAGCCGGGGCTAAAGAAAAGGGATTGATGCGACTGGAAGGAAAAGAGTACGTCGTCAAGGATGGTGACGTCATGCATTTCAGGTTTAATGTCTAACCATGGCATAACCGGATGCGCTATTCAGGTTTTCTGGCGTATGGCAAAACGAGACTGGTTATGTTACTGTATCAAGCTATTTTTTACATTTATTCAACCTTCGGGAGATAATCACATGTTCAGTTCCCTTATAAAAAAATTTATCGGCAGCAAGAACGACCGCGAACTTAAAAAAATGTGGCCGGTTGTTGAAAAGATAAATGTTCTTGAAACGTCAGTTGCTGCCCTTTCTGATGAACAGCTCGCCAACAAAACCGCTGAGTTCAAGGAGCGATACACAGGGGGTGAAACCCTTGATTTGTTGCTCCCTGAAGCGTTTGCCGTCTGCCGCGAGGCGGGTAAAAGAGTACTCGGCATGCGCCATTTTGATGTTCAATTGATTGGCGGCATGGTGCTCCATTCGGGAAAAATTGCCGAAATGAAAACAGGAGAAGGGAAAACACTGGTAGCCACCCTCCCCGCCTACCTTAATGCAATTTCCGGCAAGGGTGTTCATGTTGTTACTGTCAATGATTATCTGGCAAAACGCGACTCCGAATGGATGGGACGTTTATACAACTTTCTCGGCCTGACGGTTGGCATCATCGTACATGGAGTTGAGGATGACCAACGCCGCATCAACTACGCCGCAGATATTACATATGGCACAAACAACGAATTCGGCTTCGATTATTTACGGGACAACATGAAGTTCAACCTGGATGATTATGTTCAGCGCGGTTTTAATCATGCCATCGTGGACGAGGTTGACTCTATTTTGATCGACGAGGCCCGTACTCCATTGATTATCTCCGGCCCTACCGAAGATTCGACCGACAAATACTATGTTATTAATGCCATCATTCCTAAGCTGGAAAAGGGTGAAGTTCTCGAAGTCGAGGCAAACACACTCTCCGGCAAACGCAAACAGTATACGGGTGATTTTACCATTGATGAAAAGGCCAAGAGTGCGGCCTTGACGGAGCAGGGGGTTCTGAAAGTAGAAAAACTTTTAAAAGTGGATAACCTCTATGATCCTCGCAACATTGAGATTCTTCATCATGTCAACCAGGCCTTGCGCGCTCATGCCATGTACAAGCTTGATGTGGATTATGTGGTAAAAGATGGCGAAGTCTTGATCGTTGATGAGTTTACCGGGCGTCTCATGCCCGGTCGCCGCTGGTCTGACGGACTGCACCAGGCGATTGAAGCGAAAGAAGGGGTCAAAATTGAAAATGAGAATCAGACCCTGGCAACGATCACATTTCAGAACTATTTCCGCATGTACAGCAAATTGTCAGGAATGACGGGAACTGCCGATACCGAAGCTGAAGAATTTCATAAAATCTATAAGCTTGATGTAAGCGTTATCCCGACCAACCGGCCACTCGTTCGTCCGGATTTCCCTGATGTTATTTACAAAACCGAAATGGAAAAATTCAAAGCGGTTATTGAGGATATCAAAGAGCATTATGCCGCTGGTCAACCCTGTCTTGTCGGTACTATTTCGATCGAAAAATCGGAAATATTGTCAGAATTATTGAAACGCCAGGGCGTGCCTCACAGCGTACTGAATGCCAAGCAACATGAACGTGAAGCGGAAATCGTTGCCCAGGCCGGTCGCAAAGGCGCTATCATGATTGCCACCAACATGGCCGGCCGTGGAACCGACATTGTGCTGGGAGGCAATCCGGATGCTCTGGCGAAACAGTGGTGGCGGGCTAACCCGGAGGCTACCGATGAGCAATATGAAGCTCTGCTTGCCACGTATAAAGCTGAGTGTCTCGCCGAGCATGATGAAGTGGTTAAGTTGGGAGGTCTTCATATCCTCGGCACAGAGCGGCATGAGTCCCGCCGTATTGACAACCAGTTGCGCGGGCGTTCCGGTCGTCAGGGAGACCCTGGTTCATCGAAATTCTACCTGTCGCTGGAAGATGACCTGCTGCGAATTTTCGGGTCGGAACGCGTCTCCAAAATCATGGATCTCCTCAAGATTGAAGAAGGCGAGGCTATTACTCACAGCATGATTTCACGATCAATTGAAAATGCTCAGAAAAAAGTAGAGGCGCATAACTTTGACATCCGAAAAAATCTCATCGAATATGATGATGTCATGAACAAGCAGCGCGAAGTCATTTACAGCCAGCGCCGCGAAATTCTGGCCGGCCAGGACCTTCGTGGCAGTTTTCTGGAAATGCTCGATGAGACGATTGAGGAAATTGTCTCTGCCTTCGCCATTGACAAGGTCTCACCACACGAGTGGGATTGGCAGGGAATCAGCGACAGCGTTTACAAATGCTTCAATCTTCAACTTGACCTGCCAAAAGAAATGATGGGACGCCTCACACCTGCCAACTTTCAAGATACACTCAATGAACAGGCCCACGCTATCTTTAATGGACGGGTTCAGGAGATGGGTGACGAACTTGTTGACCATCTTATCAAGGTAATGATGCTGCAGGCTATCGACACACACTGGAAGGACCATCTTCTTAATATTGACCACCTTAAGGAAGGGATCGGTCTGCGGGGCTACGGCCAGAAAGACCCCAAGCAGGAATACAAAAAAGAAGCCTACAACTTTTTTATTGAGTTGATGGTCCGCATTCGCGAAGAGGTTGTCGAACGTGTTTTTTGGGTTCAGATAAATCACGATGGTGAAGAAATAGAAGAGATGGAAGAGGAAATGCAGAGCAAGAAGCTGGTTTTTAATCTGGGTGGTGGCGAAGAGCGCGTCCACGAACCCGCCAAAAGCCAGAAAGTTGCCGGACGCAACGATGCCTGCCCGTGCGGAAGCGGCAAAAAGTACAAAAAGTGCTGCGGAAAATAATAAATACTGACCGGATAACAATAAGGTATTATATGATCCTAAAAGGATTTCAGTTTTCTACTGTTGAAGCAGCCATCAAGAAACCGGGCCGCAAAGATCTGGCGCTTATTTTTTCTGAAGTTCCTGCCACCGCCGCTGCCGTATTTACTACCAGCACCGTCAAGGCAGCCCCGGTACTTATCTCCTGTGAGCATATTGCCGGTGGAACCGCCCGGGCGCTGATTGTTAACAGCGGGAATGCCAACGCCTGTACCGGCGAACCTGGAATGAAGGTCGCTAGAGAAACCTCATGCCTGGTTGCATCAGCTCTCGGAATCGATGCCGCAGCGGTACAGGTCTGCTCAACCGGCGTAATCGGCGTGCAGATGCCGATGGATCGGATTCGATCCAGCATACCTGCCCTGATTAATGGTCTCGGTTCAGGCACGCTGGATGACATTGCCCAGGCCATCATGACAACAGATACCTTCCCGAAAATTTCGACTGCGTGCGGCGAAGCAGGAGGGGTCGGTTATGCCGTTGCAGGCGTTGCCAAAGGGTCCGGCATGATAATGCCCAACATGGCTACCATGCTCTCTTTCATCATGACAGATGCCGCCGTGGAACCGACATTTTTGCAGCAGGCTTTCCGGAGTGCTGTTGACAAATCCTTCAATGCCATCACCGTAGATGGCGATATGTCAACCAACGACACCTGTCTGATCATGGCTAATGGCATGTCGAAAAATCCGGCCATTACGGCAGGAACTTCAGAAGGTAACTTTTTTTCGAGTATTTTGAATGACGTGTTACTTTCGCTGGCCAAACAGATAGTAAAAGATGGCGAAGGCGCAACAAAATTTGTGGAAATACGGGTCAGCGGCGCAAAAGACGATTTTGATGCGAAACGTGCCGCTATGGCTATTGCCAATTCAAGTCTGGTCAAGACGGCATTTTTTGGTCAGGATGCCAACTGGGGACGGATTTTTGCCGCAGTCGGATATTCCGGAGCTGAAGTTGATCAATCTTTACTTTCGCTCTGTTTTGACGATGTCTGTATGGCCAGAAACGGCGTCTTTGCCGGTAATGATGCTGAATCACGCGGCACCGAAGTGCTCAAACAAAAAGAGTTTACCGTCTCGGTTGACATCGGAATCGGCGGTGGGACAGCCACTGTTTACACGTCGGATCTGTCTCACGAATACGTCAGCATCAACGCCGATTACCGATCCTGAATATTTCAACATACTTTTATTTCTATTCCCAAGCCTCCGCATGCGGAGGCTTTTTTGTCGGGAATACGAACTACAGAGCGAACCCGTGAATATGTTTCGTATAATTCTTGCAATTATTTTTATCTTACATTTTTCCAACATTGCAGCCGCTGATGACCTTATGGATGTCGGTCGTGCCGTAACTATTGACGTAATGCTGGAAAATGCTATCCGGCGCGGCCTTATTTCCGGCGGAGTTGTGGCTGTCGGCAACCATACCGGGCAGTTGTACGGTACGACTCAGGGGCGGCTGTATCCGGACGCCGCTGTCCCCCTCATTACAGAACGGACGCTGTTTGATACCGCATCACTCACCAAGGTCATTGCTACAGCACCCGCAATCATGAAACTGCTCGAACAGGGGAAAATATCCCTGTTTGACCCTTTGACCCGCTGGTTCCCTGAATTTGAAGGATCAGAACGTGACGAGATAACAATTCTCAATTTGTTAACTCACACCTCCGGAATGGATGATGTCGAAATCACGAAAGACGATCCACTTAAAAGCTTGATAGATAAGGCAATTGTTCAAAACAACGGTACCCTGCCTGGTAATCGTTTTCGATATGCCGATATAAATTTCATATTGTTAGGAGAACTGGTAAAGCGCGCCGGCCATATGCCTTTAGACAGATTTTGCGCAGAATTTATCTATGCCCCGATCGGTATGGCAGAAACAGCTTTTCAACCGTCGACGGAATCTGCTGTAATCGCGCCGACGGCGGGAATGAATAAAGAGCTCAAAGCCGGAGTTGTTCAGGATCTTAATTCTCGACACTTTGGCGGAGTTGCAGGTCACGCCGGCTTATTCAGCACTATCAGCGATTTGAACAGATTCGCTACAATGGTTCTTAACAAAGGAACCTATAACGGAGTACAGGTTTTCAAAGAGCGGGTCATTACCCAGATGACATCACCTTACTTTTATAATAGCGGCAGAGTTATCAGAGGCCTGGGGTGGGACATCAACTCTCCGTTTTCGTCCCCTCGCGGAAACTATTTTTCCGACATGTCATTCGGCCACACCGGATACAGCGGTTCCTCAATCTGGATTGACCCCGAACAGGATTTATATGTAATTCTTTTGACCGTACGACTTGATTACGCACATGTGCGTCAGTTTAGCCAACTACGGAGTGATATTTCGAGTCTGGCAGTCTCAATATTTTCGACCCCGAGAATTGCCGCCGAGATCACCGATGTCATGAAAATCCCCTGAAACGCTAATGCCTTGACACGATATTGCACCTGTGTTAGTTGTTTCCGTATTATTATTCTTGCGTATCCACACAGCAAGGGAGGAATCGATGAGCATTAAAGTGCTGGTCGCCGACGACAGTATTACCATCCAGAAAGTAATCGGCATCATTTTCGGAGGAGATGAATACTCCTTGACGGTTGTTGATAACGGTAAAGCCGCTGTCGAAAAGGCGCGGGAAATCAACCCGGATATTTTGCTGATCGATGCCCTGATGCCCGGAATGAGCGGGTATGAAGTCGCTGAGGCGGTGCGGTCGACTCCGTCACTCGCCGCCAAGCCGATTTTGATCCTGACCGGCTCTTTTGAGCCGTTTGACGAGGAGAAAGCAAAAAAATGCGGTGCGGATGATTTTATTGCCAAACCGTTTGAGTCACAGCAAATCATCACCAAGGTAAAAGAACTCCTTGAACTTGGCAGCTCAAGAGCAGAGGCAGCGCAGCCAGTTACGCCTCCGCAGCCGGACGCCGAAACAACTATCGCACCTCCCCTTGAGGTTTCATCTCCCAGACATGACATTCCGACTCCGGTTATGGCTCAACAACCGGATGTTCCTCAACCGGCAGCACCGGCTGATATCTGGGGCGCCTTCACTCCGGATGTAGAACCGGCTGTCGAGTCAGCTTCGGTTCCGGATGAGGCGACTCAACCCACAACTGCATTTGAACCTGATGTATTTGCAATTGTCTCTGAAGAAAACGACGCGCAACTCGTTCGGAGTCCCGAAACAGAACACAAATCTCCACAGCATACCGGTTCTCAATGGGTTCCCGTCGAGGAAAACACGTTTGAATTTGAAGAAGAAACTATTGCTGAGCCACCTCAGAGCACCTTTGCAGAGCAAACACCCCCGGCTCAGGATGCTTCTTTTGGTGACATTGCATTCGAGGATGACTCAGAGGCAGCGGTTGCCCCGACTGCTCCATTTGAACCGCTGTCCGACCCGACACCAGCCTTTGCGGCGCCTGTCGAGCCTGAGCCGCCTGCGATGACTTTTGCGGCAGCGACTGTTCCTTCAGTACTGACTGAAGAGCAGCTTAAAGCCGCCCTGACCAGTGCTTCAAAGGAAGTTATCGAGAGAATTGTCTGGGAAATTGTGCCCGACCTGGCCGATGCACTGATCCGTGAAGCCATTCGAAAGATCAAAGAAGGGGTCTAATACCCCGGTCAACATAACAACCGTGAGGGGATGGCAACATCCCCTTTTTTCGTATGGAGGTACGGAAATGATCAAAAAGGCCATAGCCAAAGTTGTCGAGCGTGAAGATCTGACCGAGGGGGAAATGATCGAGGTCATGAACCAGATCATGTCCGGGGAGTGCACCCCTGCCCAGGTCGGAGCCTTCATCACCGCCTTGCGTATGAAAGGCGAAACTGTTGAGGAGATCACCGGCGCCGCCCGCGTTATGCGCGACCGGGCCACACCGATCCGGGTCGGCAAAGGAGTGCTGGGCATCGATCGTGATGATATCAATATCGATCGGGAAACCATTCTGGACGTAGTCGGTACAGGCGGCGACGGCACCAACACCTTCAACATCTCTACCGTCGTCTCCTTCGTGGTCTCTGCCTGCGGAGTCAAGGTGGCCAAACATGGCAACCGTTCGGTCTCTTCGGCCTGCGGCAGCGCCGATGTACTGGAAAAACTGGGCATCAACCTGGACGTCACCCCTGAAACGGTCGAAAACTGCATCAAACAGATCGGCATCGGCTTCCTCTTCGCCCCTGCCCTGCACGGCGCCATGAAGCACGCCATAGGGCCGCGCCGCGAGATCGGTATCCGCACCATCTTCAACATCCTTGGCCCCCTGACAAACCCCGCCGGGGCCGACTGCCAGGTGATAGGGGTCTACAACACCGATCTGGTGGAGAAGCTGGCCGGAGTACTGCACAAATTGGGGTGCAGGCACGGCTTCGTGGTGCACGGCTTTGACGGCATGGATGAGATGACCCTGACCGGAGAGACCCTGGTGGCAGAGGTCACCCCGGCCGGCGTCACGCTGAGCAGCGTTACCCCCGAACAGTTGGGGTTTTCCCGTTGCCTGATGGGAGCGCTCAAGGGAGGCGATGCCGTTGCCAACGCCGCAATAGTTAAAGCAGTATTGGCCGGAGAACAGGGGCCTCGGAGAGATATCGTCCTCCTGAACGCCGCATACGCCTTGGTGGCCGCCGGTAAGACAACTACGCCTGCGGAGGGGATGAAGCTGGCCGCCGAGGCCATCGACTCAGGCCGGGCGCTGCAGCAGGTGGAGAAGCTGGCGGCTTTGACGAATCAGGGCTGATAATAATTAGAAGTTAACAAAAATCCGGTGAATTAGAACCATTGATTTTTTTGGATGATATCATTGACAGAATGACAAATTCCATGCCCATAAACTGTTAACCAAAGCCACACGAGAGACTAGATCATGACCATAAACACCCTCGACATCCTGAAAAAAATAGTCACACATAAAATAGAAGAGATTGCAGCCGCCAAGACTTCCGCGCCGATCAGTGAACTGAAGGCACTCATACGCGACATGGAGGACGTGCCTCGCGGATTTGAGCTGCACCTGCGCGAAGCGGTGGCTTCTGACCGGACCGCTATCATTGCCGAGATCAAGAAAGGTTCCCCGAGTAAGGGGGTCATCCGCGCCGATTTCGATCCGCAGAAGATCGCCGAAATCTACCAGAACAACGGCGCCACTTGCCTGTCGGTGCTGACTGACGAAAAATTCTTTCTGGGACACCTTCGATACCTGGCAATGATTCGTGAGACGGTCTCTCTTCCGCAGTTGCGCAAAGATTTCATCTGCGATCCGTACCAGATTTTTGAGGCCCGCGCCGCCGGGGCTGACGCGATTCTGCTGATCGCCGCCATGCTCGATCTGCATCAGTTGCGTGACTTCCATGCGGTGGCAAAAGAAATTCAGCTGGATGTGCTGCTTGAAGTTCATGACGAAACAGAGATGGAGAAGGCTCTGAAAACGGACTGCACCCTGATTGGTGTCAACAACCGCAACTTGAGGACGTTTGTAACCGATCTCGGCACGACAGGGCGTTTGGCCCACATGATCTCCGCAGATCGACTGCTCGTTTCTGAAAGCGGCATAAACTGCCGTGCCGATATCGTTCGGCTGCAAGCCGAAGGAGCCGGGGCTTTTCTGATCGGTGAAGCGATGATGCGGGAGTTAGATATAGGGACGAAGCTGCAGGAACTACTGAACGACTGATAACGGAGTGAGGACAGATGGCTGAAAAACAGGGGATCGGTCTGGCAGTTGTCGCTTTTGCACTGTACCTAATCGGCGGACTCGGAACATTTGGCGGACTTGCACTGATTTATTTCATGAAAAACAGGGATCTATGGGGATGGGGTGAAGGTAGGTCAGTCGGAATCCTGTTCCTTTGTGTCGGGCTCTGCCTCTCGATACTGGGTGTCGTGTTGATGAGACTGTTCCGGAACCGCGGACTTGCCTGATCCCTCACTACTAAACAGGGCTAAAATCCTTTTTCCTTTATCACAGCTATGGATTGCAACAAATCAAATGCCCGTCTGAGCTGATAATCTTTCTGAAGATCGGAATCCTTGACCGCCCCGCCATGTGGCGATTCCTGCCTCTTTTCTTGTGGCGCCTCCTGTTTCCCGTCTGAAGCAAGACTTTTTTCCAGGTCCTTCTCCTTGATCTCCATCCCCTTCTCTTTTAGCGGCAACGGAGTAATGTTAGGCACCTCCACATCCGGAACAATTCCTTTGGCCTGAATTGAACGTCCGCTTGGAGTATAATAGCGCGCCGTCGTCAGCTTGAGGGCAGCGTTCCCCTTCATGGGTATGATTGATTGCACCGACCCTTTGCCGAAACTCTGCGTTCCCATGATGATTGCCCGTTTATGATCCTGCAGGGCGCCGGCGACTATTTCCGAGGCGCTGGCACTGCCGCCGTTAATAAGAACAATTATCGGATAGCGCGGCTCCTTGGCTCCCAATGTCGCGTTATACACATGGTTGGCTTCGGGGACACGTCCTTTAATGCTGACAATTGCAGTATTGTTGATATCATCTCCGACAAAACAGTTCACTACTTCGACGCATGAATTTATCAAACCGCCCGGATTATAACGCAGATCGAGGATCAGCCCCTTCAGTGAGCCGCCCGATGCAGCATGAAGACCATTCAGCGCCTCTTTGAACTCACTTCCGGTACGTTCCTGAAACTGTGATATCCGAATGTATCCATATCCTGAATCGAGAAGCCTGGGTTTCAGGCTTTTCAACTTTATGATATCGCGAACGAGATTGAAAACGATCGTTCTTCCGGTTTCGGCGCGCACAATTGTCAGTGCAACCGATGTCCCCTTCTCCCCGCGCATCTTTTTTACCGCGGCAGCAATATTCATTCCGTTGGTTGACGTCCCGTCAATCTTCCAGATGTGATCGTTGGCCTGAATTCCCGCCCTGAAGGCAGGAGTATCGTCAATTGGGGCAATAACCGTCAGTTTCCCCTCTTTTGCGCCGAGCTCGATGCCGACACCGCCGAACGATCCGGACATACTCAATTCCATCTCATGGTAAGGTTCGGGAGGCAGATAGGCGCTGTGAGGATCGAGCGTGGCAAGCATTCCGTCGACCATTTTAAGTACCAGTTTTTTTGAATCAGGTTTTTCTACGTAGTTTTCAAGAATCATCGAGTACGCATCAAGCAGAAGTTTGAGATCGCCAGAGGCAGATGGAACAGAGCGAATATGCCGGTAACCATAGATACCTGCTGTCAAACAGACCGTAGTTATCACCGCAATGATCAGTATCAACTTTATTGGACGGATATTAAAGCCAGTCAGCATCGAGATTATCTCCGAACATCAATTCCATAGCTTTTTATTTTTCGATGAAGATTACTACGCTCCAGTTCAATCAGTTCGGCAGTACGGGAAATATTCCAGTCGTTTTCCTCAAGCTTGTGAATAATGAACTCCCGCTCAAAATCCTCTCTGGCGTCCCGCAAGGCTGATCGGGAAAGAGCTCCATCCAGCGCAGCGATAGGTACTAACGGTTCTCCTGATAAACGGGGAATATCCTCAGCCGATATCACACGTCCGGGAGCTACGATCAGTATTCGTTCGACCACATTTCGTAATTCACGCAGATTGCCGGGCCACGAATATTGCTGCAGCCTCTGAACTGCCTCGGGAAGAAAGGCCCGTGCTTCTCCCCCTTCCCTGCGAAAGAACTGCGCAACGAAAAAGCGAACAAGCGGCCCGATATCACCTGATCGATCACGAAGTGCTGGAACCTGAAATGATATGGTACTCAGTTGATAATAAAGATCTGCATTGAACTTTCCTGTTGCCATATCTTGTTCCAGGGGCTTCGTGGTGGCAGCTATAATGCGAATATCAGCAGTAAGCCGACGGCTCCCCCCGAAGCGCTCAAAACTGCCTTCCTGGAGGAAGCGAAGAACCTTCATCTGGATGTTTCGCGGCAGTTCACCGATTTCATCCAATAGCAGCGTGCCACCGTCAGCCTGATCAAAACGACCCTTCCTATGTGTCATTGCACCGATGAAAGCACCTTTCTCATGGCCGAACAACTCACTCTCGATCAACTCTTCCGGGATAGCTGAGCAGTGTACCGTGATAAACGGGCGCTCCCGTCTCGGGCTGCCGCAATGAATTGAGCAGGCAATAATCTCTTTTCCGGAACCGTTCTCACCTCGAATCAGTACCGAGGTCGAAGTAGGCGCAACATGACGGATCTGTTCACGAAGTGCAACAATTACGGGGGTCTCACCGATAAGTTCCGAATCAGCAGATACCGAACGTTTGAGCTCGGCATTTTGTACAATTAATTCCTGTAGCTGTAACGCATTGGCAACGCTGATCAGTACTTTTTCGAGTGAAAGCGGCTTTTCAATAAAATCGAAAGCACCCAGTTTCGTGGCACGAACCGCCGTCTCTATGGTGCCGTGTCCGGATATCATGATGACCGTCACCTGAGGGAGCTGTTTTTTAAGTCTTTCAAGGACTTCCAGGCCATCCATGCCCGGCATCCAGATGTCAAGCAGAACCAGTTCCGGAAGTTCCTGCAGAGCGCATTCTATCCCCTCGACACCACTTTCCGCAGTCAGAACATGATATCCTTCATCCTCAAGAATACCGGTCAGTGAGGTTCTGATATCCTTTTCATCATCGATCACCAAGATTGTATGGTGCATAAACGCTCCTTGTTTTATTATCCGGTGGGCAGCTCGACGACAAATACCGCTCCGTGCGGCACATTATCTCGAATTCGCACAAAACCGCCATGATCCGTTACGATATTGCTGACTATTGCCAATCCGAGTCCAGTTCCGCTCTTCCTGGTTGAAAAATATGGTTCAAACAGACGCGGTTTATCTTCCGGTGAAATTCCCGGTCCATCATCAGCAATGCTGATGATCGCCATTTTAAGTACGTTGTCATAACAAGTCGTCAGGGTAACATTGCCATGCTCAGACATTGCAGCAACAGCATTTTCAAGAATATTGATCAGAACACGTTTGATTTGATCGTAATCAATCATCAATAACGGCATTCCGGCGTCCACGCTGACGTTGAACTGCACACCACGATGCGCCTCCTGATAGAGCGTCAGAGACTCCCGAATCAATTTGTTGAGATCGTTCGACTCAGGTTGAATGGCGGGCATTCGGGCAAAATTTGAAAATTCATTCACCAGGTTTTTGAGATCATCAACCGATTTAATAATCATCTCGGTACATTCGTCAAAGACCTTCTCATCGTCGGCAAAACGTGAAAGATATCGTTTTCTGAGGCGCTGGGCAGAAAGCTGGATTGGTGTCAGCGGGTTTTTTATTTCATGGGCTATTCTGCGTGCGACCTCACGCCACGCGGCCATACGTTGAGCCCGCATCATCTGGGTCAGGTCATCAAGCACGGCGACTATCCCTAGTATTTCACCGTTTCCGGAGCGCAGCAGCGTCAAATGCAGCTGCAAAGACAATCGGCTTCCCCTGACATCCAGCGTTACCTGTCTGCTGGTGGCTCCATGACGTGACTTCTGGAGTTCACTTATTAAACCATTAACAATACCTATATTTTTTTCCTGAACAATGTCCCGGAAATTTTTACCGAGTACGTCGGCTGCGGACAGGCTCAACAAACGTTCAGCAGAGGTGTTAATAGTTCGCAGGATCCCTTCGCTATCTATCGAGATTACTCCGGCAGCTATGTTACGCAGCACAATCTCCATATACTGCTGACGTCGCTCGATTTCCTGGTTGCTGTGCAGCAGTTCGAGATTTGATACATTCAGCGCACTCTGTTTGGTACGTAAATCATCCGTCATGAGATTAAATGACTGAACCAGCAGGCCGATTTCGTCAGCCGAATACGACTCTATCCTGACATCAAGGTTGCCGCCCGCTACGGCATTGGTTGCATCAACCAGCTCCTGGAGCGGTCTGGTCATACTGTTTGCCAGATAAACCCCCATCCAGTATGCAAAAAAAACAATTACCATCGCGATTAAAAACAGGGTGATGATATACCCGGTACGAATCGGATTTTTCAGAATCTTGAGCTGACGAAATTCATGGTACGACGTAGTGATTTCCTTCATTTTGTTTACAAGCGAATACGGCACATAATAATTTACGACAACAACACCAACAATATCTGACTCGTTCCAGGTCGAACGGATCGGTACAATCCCCCGGATCAGGTCGGCCTTCCCGGCCGGGTTTACCCTGGTCAACTCTTCACCCGCCAGACCCCGCTTGATATCTTCCGAGGATGGATTGGTAAACTCCCCTTTGGGCAAAGCCGGATTTGAAGCCCGGACCAGCTCCTCACGCTGTGCAGAATAGACCTCAACGACGCCGAGGTTATATTCATTTTGCTTTTGATGGATAAGTTTTTTGAGTTGAGGGAGGTTCGCCTCGTTAAGCAGCTTTTGATCTTTGATAAAATTGCTGATCTGCTTACCGTAATACAGTGAATTCGCTGCCGAACTTTTGTAATACGTTTGCGCCACTTCAAGAGACTCACTCAAAGACGTTTCGACCTGGGTGTTGAACCAGTTATGTATGGTGTTGTTGATAAAGCCGGCAGCGGCAAAAAAGAGCAGCAGGGTGGGAACAAGTGACAGAGCAACGAATGAAAGAACAAGTTTTGTACGCAGTTTTTTGGCAAAAGGATTTGACCGGCTTTCAACAAAAAGTTTCACAACATTACGACTGACCAGATACACCAGCAGAATGACCAGCAGAATGACAACATTGATTACGGCAAAAATGGCAATATTGCTTCCCAGTTTGGCATCAGAACTGAGCTGGGTAAGGCTGATTTCAGCTCTGGTCAGCAGTACTATCAAAATGACCGCCAGAACGATAACGATCGCTTCACGAACTCTCTTACTACGTTCTTCTTTCGTAACTCTGGTATTCATTCCGCCGAAATTCCTTTCCTGACCATATACATGCCGATACTAGCATAGAAGGAATCCGTTTAAAACTCATTGTTGCATTTTTGCATCAATTGCTGATTGGAATCAGATATGATACTGTCAAAACCGATAAGAAATAATCGAAATGAAGGGATCAGATCATGAGTGATACAGAATTGAACGCAACAGTGCAAAAAGGGCTTGAGCTTCTTGACCAGGGAGAAACCAAGCAGGCGATTTCCATCTTCGAAGGATACTGGGATAGCAACAAAAGCCAACCTGACAGCTGGTTCTATCTTGGCGATGCATTGGCTGAAGGGGGGCATCTTGATGATGCCATCGCCCGCTACCGTGAAGGACTCAAGCTGGCACCTGATGATGCCGACGCGCTGACAAGTTTGGGTGACATGCTTCTCGAAGCCGGCAACCACAAGGATTCACTCTTATGCTACAGTAAAGTTCTGGAGATTGACCCCAGGGACGCCGATGCACTTGTGAGCATCGGTCTGGTCTATAGCAGCCAGGATCGCAGTGAAGATTCCATCCGGGCTTTTCGTCAGGCCCTTGAACTTGAACCGGACAACGTTTTTGCGCTTAACGCCCTGGGAGATGCGCTGTACGGTCAGGGAGATGTCGATGGAGCTATCGCGGCCTTCACCAGAGGGGTGGAAATCGACCCTGAAGATCCTGCCGCCCATTTTAATCTGGGTGAGCTGTACTATGATCTGGAGGAATTGGAAGAGGCTGAAGATGCCTGTCTTGAAGCGGTGCGGTGTGATCCGGCCTACAGCATGGCGTACCTGACGCTGGGGGGGATCTGTATGGATCAGGACCGCACGGCCGATGCAATCAGGTTTTTTGAAAGCTACCTGAAATATGAAACATCACCCCAGGCCGTTGACATGATCGGCGAGGTTAAGGCGGTCATTGAAGGTCTCAAAGAAGAATTAAAGGGGTAACAATGTCGCATCAAAAGCCTGTTCTGATTGATTCTCACGCTCATATATACTACCGGGACTATGCCGGTGATTTTGATGATATGCTTGAACGCGCCGCTGATGCCGGTGTCTCGGCCATTATTGTGGTCGGCACCGACATAGAATCAAGCCGGGAATCGGTCGAACTTGCCGAAAAATACCCGATTCTGTATGCCTCGGTCGGTATTCATCCGCATGATGCCGGGCGGGTTACCGATGCCTGTTACGACGTCATCAGGAATCTTGCACTCTCCAGTCTAAAAGTTGTTGCCATTGGAGAAATCGGACTCGATTATTATCGTGATCGTTCACCCAGGGACCTTCAGGTAACAGTTTTTCGACGTTTCCTCAGGATGGCGGCTGAACTTCACAAACCGGTAATCATTCATGATCGTGATGCTCATGACCATGTCATGACAATTCTGCGGGAGGAATCAGTACGAAAGGGTGTTCTGCACTGTTTTTCCGGCGATGCAGCGATGGCTGCCGAAGCAGCCGCTCTCGGCTTCCATATTTCGATACCCGGAACAATTACCTACCCCGGCAACCAAAGTCTGAGGGATGTAGTGCAGGCAGTCAGTATCGACCGCATGCTGGTTGAAACCGACTGCCCTTATCTGACTCCCGCTCCGCATCGCGGCAAACGCAACGAGCCTGCGTACGTACGACTGGCTGCCGAGAAACTGGCCGAAGTCAAAGGGTTGACCCTGGAAGACGTCGCCCGCATCACGACCAAAAATGCCGGCGACCTGTTCGGAATCAGGCTCTGGGACCAATCAACGAAGATCGCCTACCGGATTCGCAACTCGCTGTACCTGAATATCACCAACAACTGCTCAAACCACTGTACGTTTTGTGCAAAATTCGATGATTTTACGGTCAAGGGACATAATCTGCTGCTGGATGGGGAACCCTCCTTCGAAGAGGTTATGGCGGCGATCGGACAACCGGGGGGAATCGATGAGGTCGTCTTTTGCGGCTACGGTGAACCGCTGCTCCGTCTGGATCTCGTCAAACAGGTGGCGGGCGCACTCAAGGAGCGCGGCTACAAGATCCGCATCAACACCGACGGTCAGGCCAACCTGGCCCATGGACGCGATATTCTGTCGGAACTGGCCAGCCTGGTGGACACTGTTTCCGTCAGCCTGAATGCCCCCGATGCTGAAACATATAGCCGACTCTGCAACACCCCTTTCGGCGAAGCCGGCTTCAGCGGGGTCTGTGACTTCATCCGCACAGCGACTGCGCATATTTCACAGGTGATAGCAACTGCCGTAACCGTTCCGGGTGTCGATATCGAAGCCTGCCGGGTGCTGGCGGAATCACTGGGGGCGGAGTTTCGCGTGCGGGAGTACACCGAGGTAGGATAGTTCTATTTCGTCACATTACAATCTACCCCACCCCCACCCTAACCCTCCCCCTGAATGGGAGGGGATTTTGACTACATTCCTCCCCTTTCAAGGGGGAGGTTAGGAGGGGGATGGGGTGAGAATGCAACAGGTAATCACAATGTGACAAAGCAGAATTAGGTTGAAAGAAGCTGGTTGGAGAGGACTAGGCCCCCTGTTTATAACGAGGTCTCCCTTAGCCACAGAGTTTTCACGGAGTCCCACTATGGCACGAACAACCGTTACGCTACCCCAAGATCTGCTGACCGAACTCTTATCGCTTGTTGACGCCAAAAATAAGACCGAGGCGGTCATCGTCGCTGTGAAAAATGAAGTTCGTATGCGCCGTATGGCCCGTATCAAGGCGATGGCCGGGCAGATGGAGTTTACCGCCGGTGCCGAAGAATTGCGCCACGGAGACCAGCGACTTGGCTAGGATATCGCCGTTGCTGCCGCCTCGGTCCATGCCCAGGTGGCAACCCTTGACAGTCATTTCCAGTTACTCGGCAAACCGGCCAAAATAACTCTCTATCCATTATCGTGATCATCGTTAAAATGGCCTTCGTCATGCGTGGAAGTTGGCCGTGATTATTTTGTATAATCAGCTTAGACAGCATAGACAAAAATGCTGTTCGATACCGAGCAGCAATATCTCTGCGTTTAACTATCCTTTACAGTTTTAATACCGCATCACCCTCCCCAGAAACTGTTTCAGCTCGCTGCTCAGCGGCTCGGTAAACAAAAGTTCGACCGGTCCGCTTTCCACGATCTTTCCCTCCGCTACGAACAGACAATGGTCGGCCACTGTACGGGCAAACCCCATATGATGCGTGACCAGCAGCAGATCACGCCCTTCGTCCCGCAGTTCTCCGATGATATCGAGTACCTCGGAGGTCATTTCAGGATCCAGGGCCGAGGTCGGCTCGTCGAACAGCAGAAAACGCGGCTTGATGGCGATGGCCCGGGCGATGGCTACCCGTTGTTGCTGGCCACCCGACAATTGAGCCGGTTTCTTGTCGGCGTGTTCCGACAGTTTAAAGCGTTTCAGGATGACCTGCGCGGCTTCAATCGCCTGGAAATGCCCATAACCGTGGGCCTGTTCGAGTGGCAGAGTAATGTTCTCGAGCGCTGTCAGGTGCGGAAAGAGGTTGAAGGCCTGGAAGACCGTGCCGATGCTGCGGCGGTGCTTAAGAAGGCTGGCTTCATCAAACTGCAGCAGCTCTCCGTCGATGAGCATCTGCCCGGAATCGGGCCGTTCCAGACCGGCGATGGTCCGCAGCAGAGTCGTCTTGCCGCCGCCCGAGGGACCGATCACTACCAGGGCATGGACATCCGGCAGATCGATGGAGATGTCGTCCAGAACCGGCCGCCGGTCGTAGGATTTGGAGAGGTTCGTAAGGCTAAGTTGCATAACGGTATTTTTGTTCCAGGTAACGGCTGAACAGCGAAATGGGGAGGGTCAGCAGCAGATAGCCCACCGCCAGCGGCAGGTAGCTTTCCAGCGTGCTGAAGGTGAACGAGTTGATCTCCTGAGCGTTGAGGGTAAATTCGCTGACGGCGATGATAGACAGCAGCGAGGAGTCCTTGATCAGAGATGCGAACTGGCCGGCCAGTGGCGGCAGAATCCGCCGCACCACCTGCGGGATTATGACAAAGCGGTAGGTCTGGAAGGTGGTCAGGCCGATGGCTTGAGCCGATTCCAGTTGTGACTCGCCGACGCTCTCGATGCCGGCCCGGATGATCTCGCTCAGGTAGGCCCCGGCGAAGAGAGCCAGCGTCAGGATCCCGACCGCATAGCGATTGCTGACGCCGAAAGCGTCCGCCACCACGTAGAAAAAGACCAGGATCTGCACCAGCAGTGGAGTCCCGCGCACCACTTCGACATACAGCATCGCCAGGTATCGCAAGGGGAGCAGGCGGGAGCGGCGGGCGAGAGCGAAAAAGATACTGATCAGAAGACTGAGAATGAGAGCAGCGGCTGAAATCAGCACCGTGACCAGCCATCCCTGCAGAAATTTCTGTCGGTACTGCCAGACCGCATGCCAGTTCCAGCCATACTGCAGTTGGCTGAAGGCAAACCAGAAGAGGGCGGATACCAGCAGAAAGACGACGGCAAACGCCGCAATCCGCGAGATCAGCGGCGCATCGCTGCCGTCATCCGGCTGGCGCCACATCACCGGCATCAATCGACCCATCACTGCTCCTTATCAGGCTGATTACTACAGGAAGAACGGATAACCTAGCAATTTGAACTGCTGTTTCTGCTCCTTCAACCAGGTGTCGCCGAGTTTTTCAAAACCACCCGCAGCGCGATACTCCTTCAGAAAAATATTTATGCGGGCCTTGAGCGGGTCATTTCCCTTGCGGATGCCGACTGCCCACGATTCCTGCTGAAACGGCTGCAGGATGGCGCGGGTAGTCTGCCGGTTGCGCTGCCAGTTGCTGTAGGTGGACATCTGATCATATATGAAGGCATCGGCCTTTCCCTGCACAACTTCCAGCACGGCCGCTGCCTCCTTGTCCAGGACCAGCACACGGGCGTGTTTCAGTTGCTTGCCGGCATAGCTATGGCCGGTTGTCCCTTTTTTTACCGCTACAGTCATGCCCGCCTTGTCCAGATCGGAAATTTCCTGGACGGGAGAATTTTTCCGCACCAGCAGGCAGAGTCCGGTCTGCAAATACGGGTCGGAAAAGTCAATTGACTGAGCCCGTTCTGCCGTAGCTGTCATCGACGAAATGATCAGGTCGATCTTGCCGGTTTTGAGTGACGGAATAAGGCCGTCAAAGGCCATATTTTCGATCCTGACCTGCGTCCCCAGCGCTGCGCCGAGCGCTTTGGCCAGATCTACACTCACGCCGGTCGGCTGACCTTTCGTGTCTGTCATCTCGAAGGGTGGGTAGGCCAGCTCCATCCCGACTATCAGTGTATCCTTGTTTTCAGCGGCTATTCCTGCGCCGTAGAGCGCGAAAACGATCAGGAGTGAACATATGCAGACCATGGTTCTCCGAAAAAGAGAACGTGGATAGGTTGCGTGATTCATGGCAGAGACCTCCTCTTTAATTTTTTTTCAACGTAACGCAAAAACAGATCGGATTCAACAGATTGTTCTGGTTCGATGATCACACCAAAATCAGCCTGCTCTGCATGAAGCCGGGTCAGCAAGCCAGACACCCCCGGCACAGATGGGGGTGTCTGGCTTGCCATACGACACTTTTTTACGACATTTGGGAATCCATAACACATGATACTTGCAATCCCATTTCGTGTGACTTATGCTGAGTGCGTTGTCCACGTAAACCTCCATATAAAGAAGGAAAGTATGAAACAGCATATTTACCTTTGTATGCTCAATGTAGCCTTTTTACTGATTTTTTCGACAAAAATCGTCGAAGCCTCGCTTCAGTGCTATGGCTGTCATGGCACGTCAATCCCCGTTGACTATCGCCCGGTTGACGCCTCTTTTCGCAATATTTCCAGCGGAGGTTTTCCGGGAAATCACCGAACCCATATGGACTCATCCGCTTCCTCCACCGCCTGCTACATCTGCCATTCCGGCAGCAACAGCTACACCGCATCACACCGTGACGGCATGATAAAAGTTTCCGCACGCACCAACAACTCATCACCAACAACCCCCTACAACAACACCACCAGCGCCTTTCCACAAACCGCAACCCCCTCGTTGGGAAGCTGTGCCGGCGTCAACTGCCACTTTGAGGCAATCACACCCACCTGGGGGAGCGATCCGGCGCTGACCACCTGCAGCACCTGTCATGGTGCGCCTCCCGGTGACGGCAGCCATCCCAGACACGCCAGTTACTACGGCATTCCCGGAGCCACTGCCTCCTGCGTGATATGCCATTCCGACCACGCCACCGACCCGAGGCCTTTTGCCCACGCCACGAGTGCCGGCAATCGGGGACTGGTCGTCTCGTTTGCCGCTTCGCCGAATAACGGCTCCGGCAGTTATTCCGGCAATACAAACTACCCGAACTACCTGCCAAGCAGCACGCCGACGCGTAACGGTTCGTGTACCAACACCTATTGCCACAGCCCCGGCAACAAGTCTTCAAGCTTCGATCCTCCCAATAATACCGCTGCCTGGGGAGGCTCTCTTTCCTGTAACGGCTGTCACAAGGATGATGCCGCAGATCCAATGGTTTCAGGATCGCACCCGATCCATCTCCTTAAGGGTTTTGATTGCGCCGTCTGCCACGCCGATACCGTGTCCAGTAACACTACTATCAAAGATAGCTCGAAGCATGTCAATGGCAGTATCAATGTAGTCTTTTCGGCGCCCAATGCAGACATGGTCTGGAATTCTACGTTAAAAACCTGCACCGGAACCTGCCACTCTGACGGGCGCGGCGGAGCACCCCTGTATATTCCGACCTGGGGCGGTGCCAACACTCATGGATGCGGATTTTGCCATGCGATGCCACCGGCATCAGGTGCACACTTAAAACACATGCCGTCACCGGCTAACTACAGCTTGCTCCATCAGAGCTATTCAAGTGCCGGGATGTGGTCAACAGCTGATGACTATGCGTTTGGATGCGCCAACTGCCATCCTAAGGATGCCACATACCATGTAAATGGTAGCGTTGACCTGTCGCTTGATAACACCGAGGGTGGACCGATTAAAGGAAAAAATCGCATCAGCACTCCAAACAGTGGCTATACACAGACAAAGTGGGTGTCCGTGATCTGCTCGGCAGCTTACTGCCATGGCGGCTACACCTTCATTTATAACTACACGTTCTATGATGATCCCAGAACCGCAATCATAACTAACCAGATTCAATCCTCACCGGACTGGTATGGCGGCTCCTATACCGGTGACCGCTGCGCCATGTGTCATGTGAATCCGCCGCCAACCGGCAATGTATGGCACAGCGGTAACCACGGTAACCAAGGTCCAACAGGCGCAAGGAACCAATGTCAATTATGTCATTATGACGAAGCAACCAGCACCAATGGGTACGGAACCGCAGTAACTAATAAATTGCTTCACTTAAACGGAGTATTAGATGTTAATAGGTCTGGAAGTGGATGCAGCGGTTGCCACTAAAGATGGGGTTGGTGTATTCTTAGCAATTCCAATTCCAAATCAAGGATGAAATCAAGGCGGCGAGGATTGAGGCGACGAAGGCGTACAACACGTACGTTGAGGAGCCGAAGACGAGCCAACAAAGATAGCGCCTTGATTTGGAATTGGAATAACAAGCGGGCCGGTGAATATACCAACGGTAAAGAGAAAATTGGCATAGTTACGTAGGTATTATCTCTACTTGTGGGACTGAATTTGAGTCCAGTGAGTACATTGAGTTAGGATAGCTTGAGTGAAGTGGACCGGATCAAAGAAAAGCCACGTCAACCGACGCGGCTTTTGAATTTTTGGGGTGGCTGGAGGGTATCGAACCCTCGAATATACGAGTCACAGTCGTACGTGTTAACCGCTTCACCACAGCCACCATACAAGAACGATTTAGATAGCCCGAACCGGGCCTCCAAGTCAAGGTATTTTTGACTTTCCGCTCTTTAAAACCGTAAGAATCTGCTGCAGATGAAGATACTCGTCATCGTTAAGTTTCCGGTCGTGATAGATCGCTCCGGCATAAATGGCGACAAATTCAGAGACGTGACAATTATCTGCTGATGAAACAATTTCAAACAGGCCCATCCCGCCTTGGCTTACAGAAATGCCACACTCACGCTCAACCGCCAGCAGAAATTTATTGATGATGCGTTGTTCACGGGAGCGGAATAATGAAGCGCGTCCCGCAGCAAACAAGAGGCCGGCAAACAGGAGGCTGATTGCAACATACGGCACGGAACTGCGCAGTATTTCTGATGGACTAAACCCCTGTAAACGTGATCCGACTGAGCGGGCAATAGTAATCTGTCGCTCGAAGTCGTATGTTATAACCGACCGGTTCCACGAGTGATTTAAAGAATCGATAGTCTGACTTATGCGAAGTATCAGGCCCCGTGATCCGGGAGTCTTCCAGACTTCTCCGGCGTTGGCGGCAAAACTGCTGGGATCGATACGGACCCATCCGCTCCCCTCAATGAAAGCCTCCACCCACACATGAGCCTTATCGTCGCTGACGAGATAATACCCCCCCAACTGGTTATATTCTCCTCCAAGATAACCGCCGACCAGTCGGCACGGCACACCTGCTACACGCAGCAACAGGGCAAATGACGAGGCAAAAAACTCGCAATGCCCCTGTTTTTTTTCGAAGAGAAACTGCTCGAGTGCCCTGTCACCTGTCACCAGATCTCGCGTCGAATAGCGGTAGCCTCCGGTGCGGAAATAGTTCTCCAGCAACTCAACTCTCGTACGATCATCTTCGCCGGTGCGAACTATTTCAGCGGCAAGAGCCTTTACTCGAGCCGGAAGTCGGTCCGGAAGCTGCACGTAAAACAGCCTGTTAATTGAATTGCGTTGTGCAGTTAAACCGTTTGGTTGCGAATCGGCAGTATAACTCAAACGGCCTCCGCCAAATCTCGAAAGCTCAAAGACACCGTCCGGTGACCGCGTTACTCGCTGCAGGGAGAGAACGGTGGGACGATCAAGCGCTATCAAAGTACGAATGGAAGACGGTTCCGGATAGATAACCTGCCTTACCGTCTGCCCGGTGAATTCTGTCAGTTCAGCCGGAATCTGACTTACGCGGGTCCATTTGTTTCCGTCTGTCCGGTTGAACACCGTCCCGCGCCAGTAAAGCTGTGACTGCTCAAGTCGTGACATTTCAGCCCGAAAAGCGAGCGTGCGTGATTCAGTGATACTGCTTTGGCTGCCGGGCTCTACCGCATCTGAATAACCGGTCGTACGTGTTATCGGTGGATTGAGGAAATTCCAGAGCGGAAGTTGGGTACGCGGCATGATCGGGAAAAAAATGAGCAGCAGCGGAACCGCAAGAACAGGCATCAGCATTCCTGAGATCAGAATCCTTTTCAGGTCGGGCCTGGATACCGTCATGGTGCTATCCTGATTCTGAAATGTCAGCAGTACCAGAGCGACAGCAACTGTACAAAGCAGTACTCCAAGATAGATCAAAAAAACGGGACTGAGGTCAAACAGCGAGGAAGAGGCAAGACAAAACATCGAAAGTGCGTATATCTGCAAACTGTGGCGAACCGTTTTTTCACCGCTGAGCCGGACGGCCAGCATAATTGCCAGCACACTGATTACCGGCTCAGCCGGGTTGGTGCGACTGAACTGGAGGGCGTAATAGAAAAAAACGGGGACAATCGCGACGTTCTGAATCCAGGGCTTCAGCTGCCAACTCCCCCTGCGATCCTGCCAGAGTCCGGATATCAAACCGACCACCAGAATCGCGCGGGGAAACGTCGTCAGCCAGGGGAAGAGTGGAATCATGCCGCACAATCCGATGACATACGTCAGTAACGTTGCCAGTGTTCTAATGGCTACCATACAACGCCAATTCCTTCAGCAACTTCAGGCCGTGCTGTTTTCCGATTGCGGGCGGCAGAACACATCCTCCAAGCGCCATCCCGACCGGACGTTCACGCACCCAACGCTGAACGAGCCAGGCAGCCCGGGATAATCGTTCTTCTACTCCCTGCCCCGCCAGGGTATCAAGATTTATCATCAGCGGCGCAGCGACAGATTTGCCGAATCCCTTTACCAGAAAATCATGGCTACGGGCCGAATGCTTCCAATGAATCATCCGGAGCGGTTCCGAACCTGAATATGGATATATACGTTCTAATTCACCACTTAAACCCCTATCCCGGCGCAGACCAGACCCTGTTGCCGGAGATTCATCTCCATTACCACTTGAATCGGAGGCGATCGGCTGGGGAAATACCGTTACTGTGCTGTTGATTTCAAAACTCCAGAAGCGGGTGAAAAAGCCGACCGGATATGGCGAGCTGATTGTCATCCTGCCTAGCGATACCATTCCCCGCCGGTTGAAGGTAATTAAAACCGTGCCGTTGAGTGAAGATTGTTGCAGTAGTACGGGGAAAACAAGAGTGTGACCGGTGTTGTTCTCGACACGGATAAGAAATGAGGGAAGATGCCGTTTTTTATTATGCACAGATAAGCGGAAAGGGGCCGGAATCCCGGCGTATATCTCTTCGGGAGGATGCAGATCCGGTAACAGTTTTTTGATATTGTACATGCCTGCCAGTCCGGTCACCGACATGAATGCCAGTAAACCGGCAACGACCAGAAACAGCAGGTTGTTGCCGGTATTGACCGCAGCAAAACCGAGCAGGAGCGTAATCAGGACATAGAGTGCTCCGGATTTACTTATTTTCAGGCCAAAGGCAACGCTATGCCGGCGATGATTGTCCGTATCACTCCTCCCCTGTCGGCGGCTGTCATATCGTTCCGCATGATCAACCGATGGGCACAGACCGGTACGACAATGTTTTTGACGTCATCCGGGGCAACATAGTCACGCCCCGTCAAATATGCGGCGGCTTTGGCGGCCTGAGCCAGATTGATGGCGGCCCGGGTCGAAAGACCGGTCAGGATCAGTTCGTGGCAACGGGTTGCCAGGACCAGATTGTGGATATAGGAAAGCACCTTGTCCGAGAGATAGGTTGCCTGTACATCACTTCTGGCGGATATAATTTCAACAGGTGTAATCAACGGCGTCATGCTGCCGATCCGTTCGCGAATGCCTCCGCCTGCGATGATTTCCCGTTCCAGCTGTTCCGCCGGATATCCGATACCGGTACATATCAGGAAACGATCAAGCTGGGACTCCGGGAGCAGAAAAGTGCCGCTCTGATCAGAGGGGTTCTGGGTTGCAAAGACCATGAATGGATCTGGTAGCGGATGCGTCACGCCTTCAATCGTTACGCGCCGCTCCTCCATCGCCTCCAGCATGGCACTCTGGGTGCGCGGCATGGCACGGTTAATCTCATCAAGCAGAACAATATTGTTGAAGATCGGCCCGGGCTGAAAACTGAAATGCCCCTCTTCGCGATTAAAAATAGACAGCCCGGTGATATCAGAGGGGAGCAAATCACTGGTACACTGTACCCTGCCGAAGGTGAGTCCGGTAACTCCGGCAAGTGCAAGGGCTACCGTTGTCTTGCCGAGACCTGGCAGATCCTCTACCAGAATGTGACCACCTACCAGAAGTGCGATTGCCGACAGGCGTAACACTTCATCCTTGCCCTGCAGATACTGACGGGAAAGAGTATCAAAAACGATTGTGAAAGCATGGGTCCGGGCTGGTCTATCCACAGAAAACCTCTGAAAGTCTGATACGTTAACTGGAGCATGCCGTCAAACAGATCGACCCTCAGGAAAAAATTCATGAGGGTCGCGGTGAGAATCTACGGGAGGTTTTGTTATCCGATTGCTGCGTTTAAGTCACTGAGCAGTGTGTCAACATCAAGGCCATGTGCCCTGGCACCCTGTTCAAGACTTTCGTTCTGGGCTCCCATGCATCCTACACATCCGAGGTTATGTTTCTGAAGAACGCTGACCGACTCGGGATAGGTACGCATCAACTCGAAGAACGTCATATCTTTCGTAATTACTGCCATTGGAAACTCCTTGTATGAACCGGTAATGTAATTCTAATCGTACTTTATATCAATTATTTCATATTCCCTGGTGCCGGACGGGACAATGACCCTGACCGATGCGTCCAGTTTGTGACCGATAAGGGCTTTTCCGACCGGTGACGTACAGGATATCTTGCCGAGTTTAATATCAGCTTCATCCTCGCCGACAATCTTGTAGGTAACTTCTTCCTCGGATGCCGTGTCATACACGGTCACCGTGCAGCCAAACACTACTTTATCCGGTTTCAAACCGGTGAGGTCGACAACATGCGCGCGGGCCAGTTTGCCGTTTATTTCCTGAATACGCCCTTCAATAAATCCCTGGCGGTTTTTGGCAGCATCATATTCGGCATTTTCCGACAGATCACCATGCTCACGGGCTTCAGCAATATCCTGGATGACCTTGGGACGTTCTTCCCGAATCAGACGCTTCAACTCTTCCTGCAGAGCTTCAAAGCTCTCTTTAGTTACCGGTATTGAATGGGACATCGAATGGTCTGCTCCTGTATGAAAATATTTCAGATAGCCCGGTAGACAGGATAGGTACGTCAGTTATAATTCCATTTCCAAATCAAAGCGCTATCTTCGTTGGCTCGTCTTCGGCTCCTCAACGTACTATTTGTACGCCTTCGTCGCCTCAATCCTCTCCGCCTTGATTTCATCTTTGATTTGAAATTGGTATAAGTCCCGGGTTACTGGAGATAATCCTGAATCGGCTTGACACCCATCTCTTGTGTTTTCAACAGTACTATGCTGTCGGCAACGGCTTTTGCTCCGGCAACAGTCGTATAATACGCAAGTCCGTGCATCAGGGCCTCCCGTCGGATAGAAAACGAATCCGCAACCGCTTGAGCGCCATGAGTGGTGTTCAACACCAGTTGAACCTCACCGTTCTTGATGGCATCAACAATATGCGGACGCCCCTCCAGCACCTTGTTGACGCGCCGGACCGGAATACCTTTTTCTTCAAGAAACTGCGCTGTTCCGCCGGTTGCCAGAATACCGAATCCGACTTTATACAGTTTTTCTGCAGCGCTGACAACATGTTTCTTGTCTGCGTCCCGCACACTGATAAAGACATTTCCGGAAAGCGGCAGCTTTACATTTGCCCCCATCTGCGATTTGGCAAATGCCTCGGCAAAAGTCTCGCCTATCCCCATTACTTCACCGGTTGATTTCATTTCGGGGCCCAGAAGGGTGTCAACTCCCGGGAACTTGACAAAAGGAAAGACCGCTTCTTTTACCGAAATGTGCTTCGGAATGATATCGTTGACAATTCCAAGCTCTTTAAGGGTTTTCCCGGCCATGATACGAGCTGCTATCTTGGCAAGCGGTCGTCCGGTTGCCTTGGAAACAAAGGGGGATGTCCGGGAAGCACGGGGATTTACCTCCAGGACATAGACGATAGTGCCTTTGACTGCGTACTGTACGTTCATCAGTCCTATAACGTTCAGCTCAAGTGCCATCAGAACCGTCTGGCGGCGGATCTCGGCAATTATTTCCGGACTGATCGAGTATGGCGGCAGGCTGCAGGCCGAATCACCGGAATGAATACCCGCCTCCTCGATATGCTCCATGATCCCGCCTATTACTACATCAGTTCCATCACAGAGTGCATCAACGTCGATCTCTATCGCCTCGTCGAGAAAACTGTCGATCAGAATCGGATGTTCAGGAGAAACCAGTAAGGCTGTTTTCATATAGCGCTGCAGGTTCTCCTGGTCATATACAATCTCCATGGCCCGCCCGCCCAGTACGTAGGAAGGGCGAACTACAACCGGATAACCGATGCGTGCCACTACTTTTTCCGCTTCCTCAAAGGTACGGGCAGTACCGTTTTCCGGCTGGAGAAGAGCTAATTTGTGAAGCATCTCCTGAAACCGTTCACGATCCTCGGCGCGGTCGATCGCGTCCGGTGACGTTCCGATAATCGGCACACCGGCCTTCTCCAGGGCGACCGCCAGCTTGAGCGGTGTCTGTCCGCCAAACTGGACAATCACACCGACCGGTTTCTCTATTGCGACGATTTCCAGGACATCTTCGAGGGTCAATGGTTCGAAATAGAGCCGGTCTGAAGTGTCATAATCGGTGGAAACCGTTTCAGGATTGCAGTTGATCATGATTGTCTCATAGCCGTCTTCAGCCAACGCAAAGGCGCCATGCACGCAGCAGTAATCGAACTCGATCCCCTGCCCGATCCGGTTTGGCCCCCCTCCCAGAATTATGATCTTTTTCCGGTCTGTCGGAGCGGCCTCACACTCTTCCTCATACGTGGAGTACATGTAGGGGGTGTAGGCAACGAACTCGGCGGCACAGGTATCGACGCGCTTGTAAACGGGACGTACTCCCAGCGACCAGCGCAGTTCACGCACCTCATCCTCACTGGATTTCCATAGTTTTGAAAGCATCTTGTCGGAAAAGCCCATCTGTTTCGCTTCGCGAAGAATCTCCATAGAGACGCATTGCAATGCGTCTCTACCATCCGCTGATAACTGTTTCAGTTCATCCTCTTTTTCAATAATCTGACGAATATTGTGCAGGAACCAGGGATCAATAGCGGTATGTTTGTGAATTTCTTTCACGCTCATACCACTGCGCAGGGCATCACCGATATACCAGAGCCGGTCGGCATTTGGCACGCGCAGCTTTTCCAGCAGCAACTGCTGCTCCTTGCCGGTCAGTGCCCGCCTGGTTTCGCTTCCAAGTTCAAACAGCCGGGAGTCAAAGCCGCTGACGCCGATCTCAAGCGACCGGATCGCTTTCTGGAAAGACTCCTTGAAGGTTCGACCGATCGACATGACTTCTCCAACCGACTTCATCTGCGTTGTCAGAGTAGCGTCAGCTGCCGGAAATTTCTCAAACGTGAAGCGGGGAATTTTAGTAACAACGTAGTCGATGCTCGGCTCGAAACAGGCCGGTGTTTCGCGGGTAATGTCATTTGTGACCTCATCCAGCGTATAGCCGACCGCCAGTTTGGCTGCGATCTTCGCGATCGGGAAGCCGGTCGCCTTGGAGGCCAGTGCCGATGATCGCGAGACCCTCGGATTCATCTCGATCACGACCAGTCGCCCGTCGCGAGGATTAACACCGAACTGGATGTTGGAACCGCCGGTATCGACACCGATCTCGCGAATGATCTTCAGCGAAGCATCGCGCAGGATCTGGTATTCCTTATCGGTCAGGGTCTGGGCAGGAGCAATCGTGATGGAGTCGCCGGTATGAACTCCCATCGCATCAAAGTTCTCGATCGAGCAGATGATCACGACGTTATCGGCGGTATCGCGCATAACTTCCAACTCGTACTC
>JANNLB010000057.1:0-18188 GCA_031396605.1 Geobacter sp.
ATTCATCGCTACTGGCGATCAGGACAGATTGAATTGTCCTCCCGGAGACGGCACTAAAATGCTTGAGTTTGTCATAGGTGTACACCGGCATCTTTATATTTACCTGCTTGAGCATTGATGTCTGTTTCATTGGATATCTCCTCCACTACTTTGTATATCTTTTTATATCTCGACCTAGCCATGTTGTCAATCAGAAGGAATATAAGGGTGTCAGGCCTACACATTTGACAAGGAGGGCCGTGCCGGGTCAGGCCTGAAAGAGTGAAAGGCAAAACTCAAGTAAGTTGCTTTATTGCACCATGCTTCGACAATGATCTGAGCTGTGTAATTGCAATTTCATTCAGCGCCAGTAACCGTTCTTTTTGAGGTAGACCCTGACGAATAAATACTGCGTTCAAGCTTTCAAGGTTAGACAATATAACCAACTGCTCAACCGATGCATAATCCCGAATATTGCCCGTCAGTTCAGGGTTTTTATCCCGCCACTCTTTTGTCGTCATGCCGAACAGCGCCATATTCAGCACGTCTGCCTCGAATGAGTAGATAATAACGGCCTGTTGAAGGGTTATAGCTTGCGGTACAATTACTTCCTTAATTGCATCCGTATGAATCCTGCAGTTGATTCTGGCCAGACTGCGCTTGATATCCCATCCTGTTTCAAGCCTCAGAGCCTCCTCTTCCTTGAGACGCTGAAACTCTTTTATGAGGTACAGTCTGAATTCAGCAGATACCCAGGAAGCAAACTCAAATGCGATATCCCGATGAGCAAAAGTACCTCCATTGCGTCCGACCGTACTTTTGATCCCGGTAGCCCCGGTCGTTTCGATCCATTTGTTGGGCGATAATGTAAAACTGTTGGTCCCGGCCTGTTGTTTAAAGGAGTCGAATTCGACCCCTTTAAAATCGGGGTTGTTGATTTTTTCCCATAAACCAAGGTATTCGATAGTCGAACGATTGCGCAACCAGTTTTTTACAACGTCTTTGGGCTCATCCGTGGAAATCCGGGGACATAATGCCTATTTCCGGTCAAGTGCCACACCTTAAAAAACATTTAACCGCTGTTACATACAGATGAACACGGATGAAAACCGCATATCAAGCAAACACGGTTACTTCAACCGGGCGTTTTACTGCAAAACTGTGTCGATGCCATTATCCGGTGTTATACTCACATGGCACGTGGGGTCTTTGGGTAAATAGAGACATCCATGACAGGAGAAGGAAAAGGGGATTTATTTATAGTCTTTTCTTTTGACGAACTGCAATTGGTTTTGTTATTTTGCACAAGCAGTTTTTGAGGATGAAGTCATGACCAAATTACAAAAAGACCATTTGATGATTTTGCTTGAATCTATCGACAGCAAGGTCCAGGTAACAATGGAGTCTGTCTCAAGACTTGACAACAAGATTGATGCCTTCAGGGATGAGTTAAAAGAGGATATAGCCATTGTTGATTGTAAAATCATGGGGTTGAGTAAGCGGGTAGATGCAGTTGAAAAAAACTTGTCCGAGCGGATCGATGCGGTTGATAAAAAAGTAGACGCGGTTTACAAGGAACAGGTGGCACACAGGAATGACACCGAGTTGCACCGTAGCCAACCAAAACGATCTTTAAAGAGTGTCGTGTAGGCTGGAAAATCTTGGGGGACGCTGCTTGTTATTTTGCTATTGACTCATTTTCAGCTTATTGATACATTTCACACATGCCACGTTTAGCACGACTTGACATTTCAGGGCTGCTTCAACACGTTATCGTACGGGGGATTGAACGCCGTGATATCTTCAATGATGATCACGACCGGCAACTCTTTGTAGACCGCTTTGTTTTACTGCTTTCAGAAACCGGCGTCCGCTGCTATGCCTGGTCGCTTTTATCCAATCACTTTCACCTGCTGCTCATGCCGACCTCCACTCCGCTGTCATACTTCATGCGCAGACTGCTTACCGGTTATGCCGTTTCATTCAATCGTCGCAACGAACGCTCCGGACATCTCTTCCAGAATCGTTACAAGTCAATAGTCTGCGAAGAAGAGCCGTATCTGCTTGAGCTTGTCAGATATATTCATCTGAATCCATTACGCGCCGGATTGGTTGCAACCCTTGCTGAGCTTGATCTTTACCCCTGGTCCGGTCACGCGACTCTGATGGGTAACCTACAACTCGACAGGCAGGAAACGGAGGCTGTGCTTGAACGTTTTGACAAGAATAACTCCATAGCGTGCGAGATGTATCACCAGTTTGTTTCTGAAGGTATTGCAGCCGGCAGGCGTGATGATCTTGTCGGCGGCGGACTTAAGCGCAGCCAGGGAGAGCGCCCGTATGATGAATACGAAAGTTTCGACGCGAGAGTATTGGGTGGCGGCGATTTCGTTGATGGCCTTAAACAGGAAGCAGGACTGCGTGATAAGATGAAGAGCGGCGCCTCTCTCACCCGGTTGTTGGAGGATGTTTCGACAATAATGGGACTTGATGCCGATTCCGTCAGGAGACCGAGCAAGTGCAGGGCGCCGGCCGCAGCGCGTGGAGTTATCTGCTATCTGGCGATATTTGAATATGGGTACACCGGTAGTGAAGTCGGCAGGTTTCTCCATTTGGGAGCGTCCGGTGTCAGTCTGGCGTCACGGCGGGGGGAAAAGGTACTGAAGTCAGATCCGGTGAGGATGAAGGCAATTTTGGGAAAAAATGAGGGACATCCCTGTTTCATGATCTTGGGAGGGATGGTGTGAGGGTCTTGGGGGACGCTGCTTGCTATCTTTCTAACTTCTACGGTCTGCACGACCGCCTGAACCGCCATCGGCTGCAGGTCAAGTTCACTTCGACTTACTTCGACGTAGCTCAGTACAAGTCGCTTAGTACAGGCATCGGCGCTGTCGGAGCTGTGTTCGACTTCTACACCGGTCGGGTGAAGCGTTCACACCCCGTCTTTCAGAAAATTGGCCTGGAATGGCTCCCGCGACTGCTGCAGGAACCGCGGCGACTGTGGCGAAGAATGGGTGTATCTGCGCCGATCTTCGTGATGGAGGTTGTGAGGAGAAGAGTTAAGGGGCAATTTTGAATTTTGGATTCTGGATTGGGTTAAATCCTGATCATGCCGCGATTATTTCTTATAAATATAAGTTAAAACAGATGCGTGTAGAAATGTGATTCTGCCCCCACATTCAGATAACTATTCCTGGAACTCCATGACTTGACACCGCTACTACTAACCAGTATGATCATATCATCCATACTGATCATAGGAGGTAATATGTTAAAAACAGTATCTGCCATAAAAGTACGCCAAAATCTCGGACAGGTAATGAATGAGGTTTTCCTCAAGTATGATGAGTATATCGTCGAGCGTTCCGGTAAACCATTGGTAGCAATTATACCCATCGAAAAGTATCTGAATATGAAAAATAATCGTAAAGAATTTTTCAGATTGTATGATTCGCTGCAGGGAACTGCTGATAATGCTTCATCTGTTGATGCCGATATTACAGAAGCCCTGGCTGCCGCACGTCGATGATTCGAATTGTTCTGGATACCAACCTGTTTGTCAGCGCCCTTCTCAAATCAGGCTCCAACCCGGATAGAATTATTCAATTGGTCAGGGACGAGAAGGTTTTGTTACTTATGTCAGATTCCATCTGTGACGAGATCTCCAGGGTTCTGGCATATCCTAAGATCAGAAAACGTCTTACAGCTTCCGACGAAGAACTTGGTAACTTTGTGCAATTGCTTGGCACCGTTGCCATCATGACCCCCGGAAGTCTCAATCTACCGCCGCTGGATGCTGACCCGGACGATACGAAATATCTCGTCTGTGCCGTCGAAGGTCATGCTGATTTTATTGTTTCCGGCGATAATCATCTCACCGACCTGGTGATTTACCGTGGCATCCACATCGTCACCCCGGCAGACTTCCTACAATCAATTTTGGATTCTGGATTTTGAATTTTGGGGGACGCTGCTTGCTATCTTTCCAACTTCTACGGCCTGCACGACCGTCTGAACCGCCATCGTTTGCAGGTCAAGTTCACTTCGACTTACTTCGACGTAGCTCAGTACAAGTCGCTCAGTACAGGCATCGGCGCCGTCGGCGCGGTTTTCGACTTCTACACCGATCGAGTGAAGCGTTCACACCCCATCTTTCAGAAACCGGGGCTGGAGTGGCTTCCCCGCCTGCTGCAGGAACCGCGACGACTGTGGCGACAAATGATCATCTCGGCACCGCTGCACCGCTGTTTGTGGCGGAGGTGGTGAGAAAGAAGGTGGGACGGTTAATTCACGGCTCACGATACCAATAAGTCTGGACGTGCTGCCGGAGTTGTTTAATATGCTGACACCTACCCATATGCACAATATATGTTGTACTGCACAAAAAACTAATATATTGTGCACTTCAATATGAAAACAATCGTAATGAGCCATAAGATCGAACGTGACGAGCTGCTGAAGGGGAGCTATATCCCCCGGCAAGGGCTGACTGAGGCGGCGCAGAGCATGGCCGGCGGCCTGATCAAGGTTGTCATCGGGCCGCGCCGCGCCGGCAAGTCGGTCTTTGCCCTGCAAATGCTGCAAGCGTCGAACGGTTCCGACTTCGCCTATGTCAATTTCGATGACGAACGCCTGATGCCGCCGATGGATCTGGATGAACTGCTCAAGGCCATGATCCAGGTGTACGGCGATACCAAAACCTTCTTTTTCGACGAGATACAGAACGTGGCGGGATGGGAGCTTTTTGTCAACCGTCTGCAGCGGCGCGGTTACAATATTATCCTGACCGGTTCCAATGCCCACCTTCTGAGCCGCGAACTTTCCACACACCTGACCGGACGCTACCGCGAATTTCGCCTGCTCCCTTTTTCTTTTGCCGAATTCCTGACCGCCCGTTCCTTTGCGGTGGATGAAACTCTGGCAGCACCGGAACGACAAGGTCTTGTCCTGAAGCAGCTTGATGATTTCCTCCGGATTGGCGGTTTCCCGGAGGTTGTGTTGAGGGGAACCGAACCCGCCGGATATCTGACGGCCCTGTTTGACGGCATCCTGTTCAAGGATGTGGTCAAGCGCTACGGTGTGCGCTATTCAGCCAAGTTGCATGATGTGGGAAGATGGCTGATCGGTAACGTCGCCCGTGAATATACCTGCACCAGCCTGAAAAACGCCCTGGCGTTCAGGAGCGTTCATACGGTGGAAAACTACGTGTCCTATCTGGTAGAGGCGTTTCTCTTCATGTCGGTGACGCGATATACAACCAAGGCGAAGGTGCGCATGTCGGCACCCCGAAAGATATATGCCTATGATACCGGCATGGTCAACGCGGTGCGCTTCAGGACCGGCAGCGATACGTGGCGGCTCCTGGAAAATCTGGTGGCGGTGGAATGGTACCGGCGAGGGGATGAGTTCTTTTCATACAAGACAACCGGCGGCAAGGAGGTGGACTTTCTGGTTCGCTCCACGACGGGGGAATTTCGCCTTTTTCAGGTCTGCTACGACCTTGCTGATCCGAAAACCCGCAGGAGGGAGCTTGTGGCACTGGCCAAAGCCGCTGAGGAACTGGGAGTTACCGCTGGTACGGTGCTGACCTGGGACGAGGAGGGTGTGGAGACGATCGGCTCGTGTCTGATTCATCTGGTTCCGGTCTGGAAATGGCTCCTCAATCTACATCTCCCACAACCTTGATAAACAGAACGAGTTCTCTGGCTGGTGAATTCACCCTTGATCTACTGTCTCAATTTTCCCCAGAACTGGTGTATCTATCCGTAATTCCCCGATTCGGCCTGCGAGGTTCTCGGACTGGATAAACTGTATGTGTTTTGTCACGGTGCAGGTGAACCGTGGCCATTAGCCGAAGGCATCATCGCTATGCCGGCCATGTGTCTGGCAGCTACTGAAGATTTTAAATTTTGAATGCCTGTACTGAGCGTAGTCGAAGTAAAGGAGTAATATGCCCTCCGTCCCGTTTTTCAGTCACGTCTTTCAAAGAGCCCCGCGCATCCTTGTAACGGTTGCTGTAGCCGTTCTACTTTCACTCTCCGGCGACGCTCAGGGCAAGCCTTCACCATTAACCCTTGACTCTCAGTTATCCGCGCTCCGCTCCCGCCTGATCTCCGCCGGTTTCGCCAACGTCCGGACCGGGGTGCTGAACGATACGGTGCTGGTGGTTGAGTATGAGAACGTCCGCTATAACCATAACGAACTGGACGCCCTCGGGGTTGTGGCGGGGATTGCTTCCGCCGCCGAACTGGAAGGGTTTGATACCCTCTGGCTGGTGGTGAAGCGGAAAGGACTACGGATGATGCGGGTGAGCGCGCCGCTCCGTGAACTGAAGGTCTGGCTGGAGGGGTCGGGAACAGTTCCCGCTCCGGCGATGGAGGTGACGACCGATACCTCCGGCATCGCAGAGGCCAGCTTCAGCGCCGGCGACAGCAACCCGGACTGGTTGAAACCGTCGCTCATCCTCTACCCCGGCCTGAAAACATATATCGGCACCGAGGTTGGTGTGTTCGACGCCCTGCTGTCGATCAAACCGGATCTGCAGGTGACGCTCTGGAAAGGCGGGGTGCTGAATGCCCGCTGGGATCTGCCGGTTGCCTGGAGCGACAATTTCAAGAGGGGTCGCCAGTACGCCTCCGACCGCGCCGACCCTCAGCTGGAACGCCTGATGCTGTTTCAGGGGATCAACCTCGCCCCCGGCCTGATCGCCAACCTGGGAGCGGGAACGATCCTCCATAACAGCAACGGCACGCTTAACGAACTGACCTGGAGCCCGGGGGACGGCATGCACCGCTTCCGCCTCGCCCAGGCGTATGCCCGCAACAGCAGCAGTCATACCGACAGCAAGATCTGGCTCGGCTCATACCGGATGTACCTCTCCTCTCTCGACCTGTTTCTTGAGGGGACGGCCGGAAGGTTCTGGGGGGAGGACAACGGAGCGTTGGTGACTCTCAAGCGCTTCTTCGGCGATACCGCCGTAGATCTCTACTACAAGAATACCGTGACGCTGGAGAAGAAGCGCTGGCAGGCGGCGGGGATCCAGTTCAGTTTTCCGCTGACGCCGCGGCGCGACATGAAGCGTGACCTGCTGCAGGTTCGTGGCGCTGATGAATGGGGTTACGGCCAGGAGACGGTGCTGGCAATGGGAAACCAGAAGACCAACGATACGATTTCGGCGGGGCTGGCGGTCAATCCGCTCCCCTCTCCGGCTATTTCCCGGTCGTACCTGAACCGGGACCGGTTGAACGGGGAATATATCCTGAGTCACAAGGAGCGGATGAAGGAGGCGTGGCGGACCTTCCGGGGTTCGCTGGAGGATGGGTGGCCGAGGTTTTGAAATTATGATGACGCATAAACAAAAAGCCCTTACTGGATACCAGTGAGGGCTTTTTTGTTTCAGCAACAGGCAGGGATACTATCTTTTGAAGAGGATCCCTGTTCCGGCGGAGGCGCCGCCTGTGGTTCCAGTGATGATGCCACAAACCGACGGTGAAGTAGTCGGGATATTGATGGTTATGGCTTTGGCTGCTGTTATGGACTGGGCCGCAGTCTGATCGGTGAAGTAGCTCGCCGTAATACGGTCATAGGCGCCGAAGCGGTAGTTGCCCGGAAGGACGTTGATGACCGATACCCCGCTTGCATTTGTTGTACTGTTGCCACTGGTCAGGCCGCTGTAAATTACGTCGGTAGTCAGCACCGGAGCTGTCAGAGCCGCATTATACGTACAGACATTTTTAACGGCTACCGTTACCGCAACAGGTTTCTGGGCCACAGGAGCCGTGTAATCAATGATCTGGTTCGGGTTTGCACACCAGTCTATGTTTTTAAGTGATGCGACCGTTTTGCCGCCGGATATGGCAAATATATTAAGTCTCTTGCCGCGTGGTATCCTGAACACCTGCTCGGTAGCAACATTTGAAGATTTTCTGCCGCTGTAGAGATAACCGCCGCCGCTGGTGAAACTGGCTTTCATTGTAAGCGGCAGTTTTGCGGCATCGTTACGAAACGTCAGGTTTCCGGTGCAGGTGGCAGAATAAAACCAGTCCAGATTCCAGTATGAAAAATGGTTGGTGGTGAAATTGACGTACAGCGGGCTGGTCGCATTATCCTGCGCCACCGTGCCGTTTATCTGAGCCCCGGCTGCATCTGTTTCAGCCTTCCAGGTGGCCGTGGTCTCATTGTAGGTCCAGACCGGAATTATATCACCGACCTTGACGGCAAGATCGGTTTCCGGATTGATTGTCCCGGGTGGAATCGTGATTTTAACCGTGAAGGGCGAACTGCTGCTGGTGGCTTTGTTACCGCCGGCATCGGTCATTTCAACAGCAACGTAGGCGGCGCTTGCAAAACTGCCCTGAGCGGTAGCTGCCGGGGCGCCGGCCAGAACGATGTTGCCCAGACCGCCCGGGAACATATCCAGAGCGGTGGTGGTGCCGGCCGTGGCATCACTGATGGCGGCGGCGCCGGTTGGAACGGTAAAACTGGTCACCTGTGCCGATACGGTACCGGTCAGCTTGGTACCATCTGCCGCCGTCAGAACCGCGCCTGCCGGAATCGTAACGGTGGAGGCGGAAGTGGTGGTGGTATTTGTGGGGGCCACCGTCGGCGCAACGATGATCGGTGCGGCCAGAGCGCCGGTCACCGCATTGGCGGTCTGTGTGACAGTGACGGTTGCCAGTCCGTTGCCGGCGGCGCTGGTATCAACCAGTTTGATACTTATATCGAAGGTGCCGGAGGTGTTGATGATAACGGTGGCGCTGCTGCGCAGGTACTTACTGTTACTGGCGGTGGCGGCAACTTTCAGAGTCACCGGCAGCAGGGCATCTCTGTCAAGGAAGAAGGTCATATTACCGTTGGTAACGTTAAGCGTAGTAATCACTGTACCACCGGATGAATCGCTGTAGAGGTTGACCGCCGCCCCGTTAATGTCGGTTGCATTCAGCGTGACGCTGCCGTCAAGAACAACAGGAACAGTATCGGCGCTCATCAGGGTGCCGGAAAGAACATATTTTTCAGCCGTAAACTTTACAACAACAGGAGGGGCATCATCATTCTCACCACAACCGGCCAATGCAAAGGTGACAGCAGCGATGCCGGCAAACAAAAAACTTGTAAAAATTGTTCTCATATGAATCCCCCTTTTAAAGTTCTTCCTGTAAATTCCACGCGTACCCGCCAAAATCGGTTTCACTATAAATAGAATATAAATAAAAGTCAATATGGCAAATACTGAATTTAGCTTAAAAACAAACCTGATTAGTACGATTCTTCCGCTACTCCCCATATTTGTCATTCCCGAAGCGTTTCTGACCGGGAATCTGGTTGTAACTGCCTGAAAAACCAGATCTCCGATAAAGGCATTCGGGGATGACAATCTTTTTAGCGGAAGATCAGTTCTTCGGGAAATGCCTTTATGGTTTGAGAGCTTCTCCGTGCGAAAGCATGTGACCTTCTCTGCGACTTTGCGGCTTTGCGAGACCGCCTTTCGCGGTTTTCTTACTATGCCCCGCAATATGATATTGACTTAAAATGAAAATATACTATAGTGCATTTTAGTTAATTTTACCGGAGACTTTGCTGCATATATACATGGCAACGCACCAGGATGATCCGGCAGTTTATCACGTTTATAACGGCAGGCAGCGCCCGCTTGGCAAGTATGTCTGCTCAAATACATTAGTCATGAGGTTCATTATGAAAAAGACCGGTATCTGGATTCTGTCGCTGATGGTACTGCTCTCCGCAAGCTCGGCTTTTGCCTATGTTAGTGAGGGGCAGTTCACGCTTTCACCTCAGGTGGGGGGATATGTCTTTGACAAGAAGCAGCATCTGAAAACATATCCGGTGTACGGTATCAGACTCGGCTATAATTTCAGCGATCGCATCGGAGTCGAAGGTGGATTTGATTACGCTCTGACCAAGTCAACGTCAGCGTGGTATGGCAAAAAAGTTGATTTTTTCAAGCTGAATGCCGACCTTCTGTATCATTTCATGCCCGAATCCAATATAGTTCCGTATCTTGCCGTCGGAGGGGGGGCGTATGCCTTTTTCGGACCCGCATACATTGTCTCCAAGGAAACGAAGAGTTTCCTTGATTACGGGGCCGGCGTCAAACTGTATTTGAACGATAAATATGCGCTACGGGCAGACGCACGCCATGTCATAACCGCTTCAGGTAATGGAAATAACTCGAATAATAATTTCGAGTATACTCTGGGTGTTCTTGTTTCTTTCGGCGGCGCCAAACCTGCTGCCAATCCGGTTGAGCCGGTCGCTCAGGTTGTTGCGCAACCGGCGGCAGCGCCTGCCGTGACTGAAGAGATACCGGCAGCGGCCGTCGCAGCTCCACAACCGGAACCGGTCCCGGTTCAACGACCTGAACCGCCTCCGGTGGAGGTACAGCAGCAGCCCGCAGCTCCCGCTTCAGCAGCGCTTTCTCCGGTCGACAACCGGCCTGCAGCAGCGGTGACGGCAAAAGCCGATTCATCAGCGCCGCCGGTCATTCATGATATCATCGTCGGTTCCGACTACATCGAGATCCAGGGTGACCGGCCATTGAACTCGTTCCGGCTGTACGGGCGCTCGAAACCGCTGCGACAGGTCATCGATTTCCCGGCCGCCACGACCGACATGTCTCGGAAAACGGTTCCTGTCAACCGCTTCGGGATCACCCAGGCCAGAGTCGAATCAGACCCCTCACAGGTCAGAATCATTTTCGATACCAATCAGAAGAAGTTTCCTCTCTATTCGGTTGAATCCAAGGGTAACAGCATGAAGATGCTCTTTCTGCCCCGGAAGACGAAGGCGCCGGCAAAGAAAATGAAACCGGCAGCAAAGAAATAATAGCTTTCCACACATCTGCTGCGCAACAAGGGGCCGCCTCCCGGCATTCAGGAGACGGCCTCTTGCGTAACAGAACTGTAGGCAAAATTGGTCTCGCGCAATATTGATGCCCTCGCAATTTCAAATCAAAGTCGATGCAACATTAGAATTCTTGTGTTTAGAAACCAGTTTGATATAGTGCGGCATGCTCACGATTTTTAACTTTTATATAATCATCACGTCCCTGGTTCTCTCTACCATCCTGGTGCCGTATGTTGCACGTCTTTCGGTCAGGATAGGCGGCGTTGACACACCGGACGAACGCAAGGTTCACATCCGGGCCACCCCCCGTCTGGGCGGCATCGCCATCTTCTCCTCCCTGTTGTTCACCGTCATTTTTTTCTGCGATATCAACCAGCAGGTCAAGGGTTTTCTGGCCGGCGCAATCGTGATCTTCCTGACCGGACTGGCCGACGATCTGGTCAATCTCACCCCACGCCAGAAGTTTGCCGGAGAGTTCCTTGCAGCCGGACTGGCGGTTTTCATGGGCGACATCACGGTCCGTAATCTCGGCAATCCGTTCGGCCTGGGTGTCCTTGAACTGGGGCCGGCAGCCATCCCTTTTACTATTATCGGCATTGTGGGTCTCATAAATGCCATCAACCTGCTGGACGGACTCGACGGATTGGCCGGCGGCGTCTGCGCCATCGCCTGTATCTCTTTTTCGGCCATTTCATTCAACTCGGGGAACAGCACCCTTTTCACCCTTGCTCTGGCCCTTCTGGGCGCCCTGATCGGCTTTCTGCGCTTCAACAATTATCCGGCCAGGATCTTCATGGGGGATGGCGGCAGCCTGCTGCTGGGCTACTGCATGGGGACCTTCTCGGTGATGCTGGCAAGCGGCGGTACGCGACCGGTTTCTCCGTATATTCCGCTGCTGATCCTGGGGGTGCCGATTCTTGATACTCTGGTGGTGATGTTAAAACGCAATCGGGAGCGCAAACGTCTTTTTCTGCCGGACAAGACCCATCTGCACCATCGTCTGCTGGATCTGGGGATCGGTCACAAGTATACGGTGCTGATCGTTTTCAGTATTTCGTATCTTCTGAACCTGATAGCTATTTTCGGATGTACCCTGAAAGGCGGGAATGTCTGCAATCTGGACGACTCGTCAATGCTGCTGCTCCTGTTTGCCATTGCTGCCTTTGTCTACGGTATACTGAGTTTTCTGACCGCGCGGGGTATGGGCTGCATCGATTTCTCCAGTAATCAGTCCCTGCGCTCAACGGACAGTTACCGGACGCTAGTCCGTATGACCGGATACCTGATTTCGGGAATAAAATTTCTGCTGTGCGCAATTCTGCTGCTGCCGGTATTTCTTTCGTATGAAGATATTGCGGGATTTTCGTATCTGCCGCTTCTACTGCTGCTCAGTTCAGCACTCGTCTATCTGACACGGCGTTCCTGGGGAGATCCGCTGCTGCAGGTATTTATCTACTGTTTTGCGTTTCTGTTGATCTTTGCCCTGGAAAACTACGGCCGTACCGAGTTTGTGCTGGGGATGCCGCTGCTGACAATCTCTCATGCCCTGTTTTTTCTGCTCCTGGTCCTAGCAGGAATCAAGATTTTCATGCGCAAGCGCACCTCTACACTGATCGTCTCTCCCTTCGAGTATCTGATCCTGTTGATTGTTCTGAGCACGCCGCTGCTGCCGCAAGAGCTGACCGGACAGTTCTACCTGATGACCGTGGCCGCCAAGTCGGTGATCCTGTTTGTCGGTTTCAAGCTGGTACTGATGCGGCAGATCAGACGTAACCGCAAGATTCTGCTTGCAATCATGCTTTCGATCATGGTTATGGTGGGAAGATATCTGGGTGAACTATAGAAGAGGCAATTTTGAATTTTGAATTCATCGAAATAAGCACTCTTCGGGGGATTGCACCGGGAGAGATTGATTTTAATCCGTAACGTGATTCAGGGAGGAACCCAATGATTGGAAATAAACTTCAGGGCGTCGTGATTTTTGCGCTATTTTCTTTCGCGGCAACTTCCCATGCCGATGAGTTTCACTACAACAACATCCTGGTCGGCGACCGGGCTTCCGGAATGGGGGGTGCGTACACGGCTGTTTCCGATGATCCGGGAGGGATGTATTACAATCCGGCGGGGATAGTATATTCAACCGGAAAGAGCCTTTCGGCCAGCGTCAACGCCTACAGCGTGTTGAACAAAACCTACAAGGGTGTAATCGATGGTCAGGACTGGACCAGAACTTCCTCAACACTGCTGCCGAACTTCTTCGGAATTCTTCAGCCGGTCGGCAAATTTAAACTCGGTTTTTCATATGCCGTTCCGGACAGCAACCAGGAGGACCAGGACCAGTCATTCAGGGTGAGCAACAACTCGACTCTTGTCATAAATTTTAACAACAAAAATAATACCAATCTCTTTGGCCCGTCCGCAGCCGTCCAGTTGAATGATTCTCTTTCGGTCGGCGCAACTCTGTATTTACATGTACGAAACACAGAAGCAATTCTTACAACGTCGCAACAGACAGATGACAAAAAAAGCCATTCGCTGTCGATTGCGTACCGTGAGGTTGATGAACTTGGTCTGAAACCTGTCGTCGGAGTAATGTGGGCGCCGGTGGATAAGGTCTCGTTGGGGTTATCGGTTTCAAAGACGGTCATACTTACATCGGAGGTATTGGACCAGTTAACAGTTTCAGAGGCTTTCAATCAATCGACCGACCAAACAAATGGCCCGGTCGTATTAGTTCGCAGCAATGAATTATTAGGCACTACTTCGCATAAACGGACATACCCGTATCAGATTACTGCCGGAGTTGCTTTTTATCCGAGTAGTTCGCTACTGGTCTCCGGGGACCTGAGTTATTTTTCACCGTTTGAAATTGCGTGGATAGACGGCATATCTAAACGTAACGCGGTAATAAATGGCGCGCTTGGCGCGGAGTATTATCTCACCAAGAACTGGGCTTTCCGGGGCGGGTTGTTTACCGATTTTGCAAATACAGAGGCAGTTGTGGAAGGCAGGTCAAACCAGTTGGAACATATCAACATGTTTGGCGGCAGCCTGACTGTGAGCCATTTCACCAAAAACACCTCCATTTCATGCGGGGGAAGCTATAAAATCGGAAGCGGCAAATCGCAAATTAACAACGCCATACAGAATGCAACCTCCAACAACTGGACCTTTTTTGTTTCATCCTCCTATTCGTATTGATCCCGCACAGCATCTGCGATGTGGTCCATGTAATAATAAACTATCGGAGTGATATAGAGGGTCAACAGCTGCGACACCAGCAGGCCGCCGACAACTGCCAGGCCGAGAGCCCCCGGCGTGACTCTGCGTACTCTGCGTGAGACCGCCTTTGAAGCGGCATAAATGTATCGCAAAGATTGACCCGTTAACCAAGCTTTGATACAGTGCCGCTACTATAAAATTACACGGGAGGTTTACAATGAAACGATCGCTAGTATGTTGGGTGGCTGCTGCGGTGCTGGCTTGTGCCGTTTCTCCGGCAGTGGCCGCGGACATCAGCTTTACCAGGAGTATTGACCAGGGGGCCTTCAAGAGCCTGAGCAAGGTTGCCGGAGCCGCAATCGGCTACCGGAATATGGCGCCGGCGGAGCCGCTCGGCATTACCGGTTTCAGCATCGGCGGCGAAGTTGCGGCCATAAGCATCGACAAGAACAGCGCCTACTGGAGTTCCGCTTTCAACAACGAGGCGCCGTCATACCTGGTTATTCCCAAGATACGCGCCCGCAAAGGGCTCCCGTTCGGCATTGATGTCGGAGCAATGTATTCCTACGTGCCAGACAGTAATATTAAACTGTACGGCGCGGAACTGAGTAAGGCAATTCTTGACGGCACCATGGCAACTCCGGCTGTAGGTGTCCGGGCTACCTACACCAGGCTGACCGGCGTTGATGATCTGGCGCTTCAGACCTATGGGGTCGATGCTTCCGTGAGCAAAGGCTTTGTCTTCATAACACCGTATGCCGGCGCCGGTGTGATGTGGATAAATAGCGAGGCAAAAGGAAAATTGAAAGCACTTGCTCCCACACTGACGAAAGAAACAATCACCGTTCCGCGCGTTTTTGGCGGTCTGATAATCTCTCCGTTCCCGCTTCTTTCATTCACGGCCGAAGCGGAATATGCCGTTAACCCTATTTATTCCTTCAAGGTCGGCATCAGTTTCTGATACTCTTCGATCTTCATAATACCAAAAAAACCTCCGAGGTCTTTGAATACCCCGGAGGTTTGATTGCTTCGTTTATTATCCCCTGCCCCGCTAAAACTATTAACTGTAATCGGTATGATGTCCCCAGAATATCCTGGAATATCCTGACCATAACAAATCAGCTTTCTGGAATTGAATCATCGTATAAAGTTTCTGGAGCTATGTCAATTTCCCCAGGCCACGCAACTGTTCCGCCATCAATATATGCACGATAAAAGATAGACGGGTCTTTAAGCTGGCTGAAAACACCCTTCTCCAGATAAGGAGAAACGTCAAATATCCGTTTTTCATAATTTTCAAATTCAAGATGAAGTTTGTACCCTGACAGTGGTTCAACACGTACAACGTCGAGCAACATAAAAAACTCCTTTATTGAAGTGGGGGGATTTTCAAGGGCAGCTCATTATTGGTCGCCAGTTCCCAATCAGCCATCAAATCCTCGCGGTGAATTTCAATCCATGCCTGCACCAGTCGCAGTTTGGTTGACGGTATATCGCCATCTAGCACATCGCCACTTTCAATCGCAATTGAAGCTTTTTTACCCTGATAGCGCGTATGAATATGCGGCAAATGATGTCGCTTATTGTCATCGAGATACATGTATATAACAATACCAAAGAACATACTGATTGTTGGCATACTCACTCCTGTAACATTTAGCTGCTCCGGATTCTAAAATAAGTTTAGAAAGTTGTCAACGTACGTATCAAATACTAAGTAAAAACCTCCGGGGTTTTTGAATACCCCGGAGGTCTGATTACTTCGTTTATTATCCCCTGCCTGCTCTCTGCTATCCAGCCTGCTGAGCCATTTCTAATTGCTTGACGGCAAGTTTGCGCCTGATGAACCAGGCGCCGTTGAAGGCAAAGAGAAGAGCGACAACCAACGGATATTTCACCGCAAATATCAGCGGCGTCAGCGCTAACCGCATGATCATGCGAAGAAAGCCATGCTGTGCGATGAAGTCGGCAATCGGCGGGCTGTATTTGTAGTAGAACTTCACAAATGCTGTGCCAGGTCCGGATTGCAACAGCACGTTGTCGCGGAAGTGCCGCAGTACCATGACGTGTGGATCGAGATAGCTTCCATAGGCCGCGGTTGCAATGAAACATCCGCCGCCGCCATCGCTGTTGCCACCCCCGCCGGAAAGGGCAGGAGGAGCATTATTGGTACCGGTTCCATCGTCAACCGGCGGCGGCGGTGTCGTAGTGGAAGATGCCGCACCGACTACGAGAAGATCACGAATAACTCCGGAACCGGAATCTCTGTCAAATGGTCCGTTGTCGGTCAATGGCATCGTAAGCCTTGTACCGGCCAACGTATAGTCGGTTCCGGCGGCCAACAGCGTCCAGACTCCATTGGATACCTTGTAGAACACAGGAGTTGTCGGCATAGAGCTGAAATCGAGTGCAAGCGTGACCGTACCGCCGGAAGGCACGGAATTGATGTTAGTGTCCAGAGCGCCGCTTATATTGAACGTTGCTGGTTTGGAATTAATTGCGAGCAACGGATCAGTCAAAGGGACACTGTTGATCGATGCAATTGTTCCACTACCGTTGGTTATGGCAGAATTCGTGACTAACGTTGTCAATGAGCCCCGTATGGAAAGTGTTGATGGAGCGGTGATTCCGTCCGCGTCAGTTACGGTAACAATGAAGTCGAATGTACCCGCCACCGTTGCAGCGCCGCTGATCACGCCCGAATTTTTATTCAGCGTCAAGCCATCTGGTAACGCACCGGCTGTAATTGTCCACGAGTAGGGAATCCTCCCTCCGGCTGCAGCAAACGTCTGCGAGTAAGCAGATCCGATCGTAGCTACCGGCAAGCTTGACGTGGTTATCAAAAGCGCTGAATTGATGGTAATCGAGAATGTCTGGGGAACAGACTTGCCGGTTGCATCGGTAACCTGAATCGTAAAAGAGCTTGTACCGGATGACGATGGTACTCCACTGATTACACCTGTCGTTGTACCAAGTGAAAGTCCTGGAGGAAGTGCCCCGGAAACAGACCAGACCAGCGGAGCGGTACCGCCCGTTCTGGCAATGTTCTGATTATAGGAAGCCCCGATATTACCGGCCGGGAAAGTGGTATTGAGCATCGCCGGTGCCGGATTGATAATGATGTTCAGATCCTTCGTCGAGAAGTTGCCGACTGCATCCGTCGCTCTAACCGTAAAGGTGAATGTACCCGCTTGCGTCGCCGTTCCGGTAACTGCTCCGTCAGGCGCAAGGATGATACCGGGAGGAAGGGTGGTACCATTGGCCAGGCTCCATGTCAGCGCCGTCCCGCTGGCGCTCGATCCGGTCAGCGCCTGCGCAATACCCTGGGCATAATCGACACCCTGAGTCCAGGCCTTTAACAACGTTGTGGCTATTGTCACACTGGTTACATTCAGCGTGTAATCGGCAGTTGCCGTTGCACCCGATACGTCGCGGAGTGTAATCCTGAAACGATACGAACCGGCCTGTGTTGGTGCTCCGGTTATCTGGTTTCCCACGAGATTTAACCCGGCAGGAAGAGCGACGCTGGGTGCAAGGGGAGCCCACGACCAGGTGTACGGCGTGGAACCGCCTATCCCGGCAAGATTCACCGTGTAGGGGGTATTAATCGTGGTATCAGAGAAGCTGGCAGTCGAAATATTCAGCACATTTGCGCCAATTCCAGATCCGGTGAAAGAAAGGTTTGCCGTCCCGCCATCGGATATGATGGTGGTTGCGTACTTTGAAGCATCGGCAAACGAGCCGGAGGCCAGCGGCGCAAAACGCAGTATCATATCGTAGCTGGTTCCAGGGTTGATGGTAGTAGGAATCGGCGTCAGGTAACTAAAAGGAATTTGCGGCGTTGAAAAGCTTGTAATGTTAAGTGGGGCATTACCATCATTGCGAAGTTTAAAGGTAATATCCCTGGTGGTACCGGTGTTGACATTACCGAAATCAATAGCTCCGTTAAGTATGAGGTTACCTGCAGAATCCGCTATCGCAAGCTGCGGTAAAGTTGAAAACTGCATCAATTGGCCAAACAGATCTGCATTTGAGGGTGTTCTGCCATCTGACCAGACGACCAGAAAATCCCTGAAATTTACATCACCAAAGGCGACTGCAGGCAGCAACTGATTGCCGGATAC
>JANNLB010000099.1:0-2288 GCA_031396605.1 Geobacter sp.
TCCGCTCAAACGCCTGCAGGATCATCTTTTTGCCGAAGTCTGCGCTCGCCTGAACCAGATTGTACAGCTTGCATAGACAGGCAATTTTTCGATGTCGAAAGATGTGAGTTTAGCGGGCTGGAATGAGTGGCGGTGAGAGTGAGGGATTCTCCGGTTTTTTTCTCGCAGATACCGCAAAGGCGGCCGATCGACCGCCTTTAAAAAGAGTCGAGAGAAAAATAGATGTGCGGCCAGGCAAGAGGTTCTTTATCAATCGAGAATAGCAGAAAGTCTTGAACCTAGATGTTTTCTCGGGTGCAGTGTTCTTGGAGTTTGAATATTTTATCTGAAAATATCGCTGTGTGTTCCCGTTCGTTCAAAAATTATACAATCGTTGTCAATCTTATAAATAAGCAACCAATCCGGCTCAATATGACAATCCCTACGGCCTTTGAAATTTCCAACTAAAGACATGATCCCTGTGTTTCGGTTCAAGCGGTGCCTGATTAACCAGGCGGACAATAACAGCGGCAATTTTCTGTTTGTCCTTTCCTCTCCGTAACATCAAATCCAGTTCCTTCTTAAACTGGTTCGTATAATCCGGTTTAAGCATGTAAACCCAGCTTTGAAAAGAGTTCTTCAACATCCTTGCACGGGTTCAAATTTTCTCCCCGGTCGGTTTCATTAAATACCCGGCGCGTTTCTTCGTTAACTTCCAGGTCATGACAAAAACAGCGGCCTTCCTTGTGTTCCGTGACTACACTACGAAGAAAAGCCGATATTGCGCTTTTTGCGGTCATGCCATGCTCTTTCAAGATTGCAGCGGCTTCGTATTTTAAGTCCGGGTCAAGTCCATGTATTGTAAGAGATGCCATAATTTCCCCCTTGTTTGTTGCTTGCATTGTAATCCAGAATTCAGCGCAAATCTACAGCAGAGATTAACCCGAAGGAATGTCTCGGGGACACTGATCATGGTAACTCCTGCAACATAACAGTGTCAACGAGATCAATCTCGCTGTTAGAATCAGTCCTTCCGGCATGTCTCAAATGGCTACTTGATTAGTACTGATCTCCCGCTAAAAAGATTGTCATCCCCGAATGCCTTTATCGGGGATCTGGTTTTTCAGGCGGTTACAACCAGATTCCCGATCAGAAACGCTTCGGGAATGACAAATTTGTGGACTAGCGGAAGAATCGTACTACTCAGGAATGTCTATTACGTCCGCTTAAAAATCTTCTGCAGCTCCGTTAGAGTCACAACATGCGATACCGGGCGACCATGCGGACAACTGGCGGCGAAGTCTGTATGATCCATACGATACAGCAATTCCTTGATCTGCCGGTTTTCGAGCGGATGTGCGCCGCGGATAACGGAGTGGCAGGCAATACGGGAAAGCAGACTTTCCAGTGCATCATTAAAGGCGGCGCTGGTGCCGAACCGCTCCAGATCAGCCAGAATATCTTGGATCAGAAGAATCGGATTTTTTTGGGCAACCAGGCGGGGAACCGCTGAAACCATGATCGTCGTGCCGCCAAACGGTTCCAGCTCAAAACCGATTCCTGCCAGATCCGAACAGAACCTGACCGCCACCGCGACCTCACTGAATGAGAGCTCCACTGTTTCGGGAAAAAGCAGGCGTTGTGACTCAATCCCTCCGGCCTGGCTCTGCTGTTTGAGGAGCTGATACTCTACCCGTTCGCTGGCGGCGTGCTGGTCGATGATCACCAGTTCAGAATCTGACTGACACAGGATATATTCGCTGTGAAACTGCCCGATAATCGAGAGCGAGGAGAAATAGCCTGCCGATTCAGTGGGCGGCTGCTCCGACTGGAATGATGGGGCCGGATCACTAACAGTTATGGCCTGGAGGGGAGAGCCCACGGCGGGCGCAGGTTCTGCGTCCCTGCGAGTCGCATCATAAATTGTTGTGTGCCCCGCGTCTATCCGGCGCTGCGGCATTGTCAATGAGGCTTGGGCTGCCGCTGCGATCCGCTCGCGATAGACCTGTTCGGTTGTTCCGCTCGCGGTGTGGGATGTGTCGGGGGGAGGAGATGCCAGCCATGGCGAGATCCGCAGCACGTCTTCGATCGCCGACTGTATGGCATCATGCACAACGGATTGACGTCTGAAACGTACTTCGTGCTTGGTCGGATGGACATTTACATCTACTTCTCCCGGTGGGAGTTCTATGAACAGTGCCACAACCGGATAGCGGCCACGGTCGATGATTCCCCTATAGGCCTGCATGACCGCATGCTGCACAACCTTGTCGCGAATAAAACGGCCATTAATATACGTATAGATCGCC
>JANNLB010000101.1:0-9704 GCA_031396605.1 Geobacter sp.
GTAACAATCAACTTTACCGGAACACTGGAAGATGGGTCGGTATTTGACTCGACTCTGGAAGACACGGCATGTGATGACGAGGGATGCTGCGATGACGGCTGTGATGACGGCAGCTGTGATGATGAAGGGTGTGGCTGCGGCGGCCATGAAAGCGGGCCGATGACCTTTGTCCTGGGCGAAGAGATCCTCTTTCCGCAAATAGACGCTGCAATTGTCGGTATGACACCAGGCGAGAAGAAAACAGTAAAGATCGCCGCTGCTGATGCATTTGGAGTGTATGACAAGGAAAAGGTCTTCACCGTTCCTCGCAGCGAGCTTCCTGAAGATCTTATCCCGGAAGTCGGTGACGAACTGAGCCTTTCAAACGAAGATGACGAGGAACTCGAGGTCGTCGTGCTCGAGACCACTGAAGACCAGGTTACTTTTGATGCCAACCACCCCCTGGCCGGCGAAGATGTCACCTTTGAGATCGAACTGGTAAGTATTCTGTAAGCCGGCAGCAAAAAAAAACAGCTGATAATCAAATTATTTCGCAGGAGCGTCTTGCAGACGCGATCATCGCGGCTGGATGACGCTCCTACGGTACAAAATAACCACAACAAAAAAACGGCCCAATGGCCGTTTTTTTGTTGTCATGCGGGATGGCCACCATAATCAGACAAGATCAAAATTATTCTGATACGCCATCAGCGTATTTATCATCAGGGCGGCTACGGTCATCCTGCCGACGCCGCCAGGTACCGGTGTTATCCATGAACACTTTTTACTGACATGTTCAAAATCGACATCCCCTACCAGCTTGCCGTTTTCGAGCCGATTAATGCCGACATCAATCACTACAACCCCCTCCTTGACCATATCCGCCGTGACAAATCCGGGAATACCGACCGCTACGATAATGATATCCGCACGCCCTGTTTCATCCAGCAGCAGCTCACGGGGTGTTTCGATATGTGCAAGGGTGACCGTGGCATTGCCGATTTCGAAATCGTTTGACAGCATGATAGAAATCGGTTTTCCGACAATGTTCGACCGGCCGATGACAACACAATGCTTCCCTTTTACCGGTATTTCGTAAAACTGAAGCAGTTTACAGATACCGTAGGCGCTAGCCGGCCTGAAAGCTTTCTGCCCCAGAGTCATACGGCCGAAATTGGTAGGATGAAAACCGTCAATGTCCTTTTCCGGATCAATCGCGTTGATGATGTTCTGCGGATTGATATGCTTCGGTACCGGCAGCTGTACAATCAGACCATCAGTGGCAGGATCGGCATTAATCTCGGCAATCTTCGCCAGCAGCTCGGACTCGGTAATACTTTCCGGAAAACGGAGCAGTGCGCTTTCAAAGCCGGCATTCTCGCATGAATTGATCTTCGATTTTACATATGATTCGCTCGGGGCATGCTCCCCGACCAGGATCACGGTCATATGCGGTTTGCGTAAACCTGAGTCGATATATCCGGCAACCCTCCTGGATATGTCCGCTACCAGACTTTCAGCACATTTTTTCCCATCCAGTAACTTCATGGCGCGTATTCCCTCAGCCTATTCTGTGCGCTTGGTGACTTCGATCAGATGATAACCGAACTGTGTCTGCACCGGCCCGAGAACTTTTCCGACTTCGCCGGAGAACACCACGGTATCGAACTCTTTTACCATCTGTCCCGGGCTGAATTCGCCCAGGTTGCCGCCATCTTTTCCTGATGGACATGTGGAATTCTCGCGGGCGCATGCCGCAAAATCTTCTCCTGCTTCGATCTTGGTTTTCAGCGCTTCACACGCTTCCTCGGTTGCCACAAGAATGTGGCGGGCAGATGCTCTTGACATTACAAACTCCTTTGTTGTGTGATCTGCAGAAGCGTCTCCTGCTGTTAAATTCCGTGTTCCTTTTTGACACTAATACCGCCATTAGTCAATCTTATGCTCCATTCAGATCCCCTTTGCTCCCGTTTCAAGACTTAAGATTGATATCAATCTCTTTGAAATAGTCGACATCTATTTGCGGTACCCCGGATGACAAATAGACCTCTCTCCAACAACTGACAGCGTCGTACACTTGATCTGCAGCAGCGGCAGCATTGCTGATTCCCCACGATCTGCCAAGCTTTACCAATTTTTGGCGACCGGGATGATATGGGCCATCTTCAAAAAACAGCACATGCTCTCCGCTACGCCGGATGTCCGGCACCAGGTCAAAGGAAGGGGATAACCGCCAGCCTTCCTTATGGCAGAATAACATCCAGAAATTTTTCAGGTGATCGTCTGTGTTGCCAATAACGGCATTTAACACCATCTGCCGAAACAGCAGATCAGAGTCCACCGCAGGATTTGAACTGTACTTTCGTACAATCTTAAGAATTTCATAATATCTGCTCTGATAATAGCCTTCAGCTTTCAGCAGTGTCTGCAAGCTGATCATGTGTCTTCGAGAAAAATCATCAATAACGTCGAAGCGCTTGACGAGGAGAATATCCCTGCCGCCACAGTTTACCAGACGGGTTTTGGGGACAGTCAGGCCGGATGCCTCGGCCAGAGTCATGGTAGCAGCCTCAATCCTGACTACATTGACGTCATCTTTAATGCTGGGGAACTTCGCAAGATAATAAATTTCTGCGCTTTCGTCGTATACAAGGGCTTTCGGCCTTGCGCCGCCAGGAGAACTTGAAGCGCCGAAAAGCAGGTTGAGCTCCGGCTCCAGAATATCGCCACGTTCGAACGCTTCAGCAGCATTGACTAATTCGGACAGATATTTGGTGGACTTCTCTGGTGCGGAGCGGGCCGGTTTGCCGTGTTCGACATATGACAGTGCGCCAAGTCCGGAACTTCCAATTATAAGGAGTAGAGTAGGCAAGTTTTGATCGGCACGCGGAGTTTTGTGTTTGCGAACCAGGAGGCGCCGCCCCCAGTCGTCCGGAAGACTATCCTCAAATACTCTGAAGATACCGGGTGTGCCTATGCTGAAGAGTGAATCCGGTTGGGGAATGTTTGAGGGGTCTAAAGATACCGGATCCAGTACAAATGCGTCCGGACTTGCCAAGAATTTTTGATCATAGCGGAACGCCCCGTATGCTTTACCAAGGTCGTCAATCTGGCAAATCATTTCACCGACGTATTTGTGATCGCTGTGCAACCGGTGCCATACTTCTATCCGGCGGGAAATCATCGGCGAGATCTCGGAGCACGTTGCCTGAGCGGCATTTTTGCTTTTTCAAATTTCGCAAAGAGGTCTTCTTGTGGGGCAAGCACAAGATTGATGTCGGAATTTCTGTTGAGTATGCCGAGTGCGGATGCCCAATGTCCGATCTGGACAGTAGAATCGCCGACTTCCATCTTCCGAAGTGTGGGTATGCTTACCCCTAAACGGGCGGCAAATTTGGCCTGTGGTTCGTTCCGTTTCAAGCGTTCATACCGAAGACGCTGACCCAGAGAAGCTAGTTCTGAGTTTGTATCTGCTGTATTGGGCTCTGTAACTCTAACCTTCCGGGCGGATTCAGATCTGGCCCCGTTGGTTGTGATTTTGTGCGTAGTACGATCCATATTTCACCTTCAGTTTAATAGAAACCGTGCTTTGCATTATATGGTTGTTATGGACTTATTGCAAACTATATTTTGTTTTATTCAAATAATGACAAATCCAGGAAGACCCCCGAGGTGATCGCCAGGATGTTGGGAATTGTCTGGTCTCTAACCAGTGAGACGAGGACGGTTTTCAAGGTGATTCCTTTCGCATTACCAGACTATGTGCAGTCCGGCAACAGTCGCCAGCTTTTGGTCTGATGTTACCAGTTTTGATTTATGAAGGATTGTGGTGGCCGCTATCAACCTGTCGGCCGGGTCGTCATGAGGGCAAAGGCCCGACTGAGCGCTTCTGGCGGCAATTTCCGGAGTGATGGGCAACACCTTGATATTCCTTGCTGCCAGAACAAGCTGTATGAACTTTCGAGCGTCTGTGCCCGGATCGAGTCGCCCTTTTGAAACCAGCATGGCGATTTCCCACAGCGAAATATCACAACAGGCCAGCGTACCGGCATCATCAGCCTGTGCAATCGCCGCAGCTGCCTTCTTACTGAGCCGAGCCGGATCAAGCGAATCAAAGACAAGGGCACAGGTATCAAGAATCAGCACTGACAGCCTCCCATTTTTCATCAAGGGGAGCGACGACATCACCGATATAACAGGTGACACGAAGCGCCGCCAGTTGTTCCTTCGCGCTCAGTCGCTCATCCGCGGGCGGCACAAGCCGGGCAATGACTTTGCCTCGCGAGGTAAGCAAAATATCTTCGCCTTTACGAACTTTACCAAGATAATCCGGTATGTGTTTTCTGAATGTGGTTACAGTTACTTCAAGCATGGGAAACCTCCTTAAATGTACATTTAAAGCGTACATTAGCTACATGGGAAGGTCAAGTAATGATTCCAGCAACCGACCGCAATACGGTTTAACATTGGTTGACTTGAACACCGTCCCCAGACGTTCCAGCGTCCCGTCTGATGCAAAGTTGCTGTTCGTAGAGATTTATCATTTACATACAAATTTTCGCAAGGTATCCTATGCGCATAATAAATATACATAAGGAGTGCGTATGCAATCCACAGCTTTACAAACACCCCCGCAAAAAAAATCAACCAACCTGAGCATAAACAGCGACCTGTTGCGTCGTGCCCGTGAGCACAAAATCAACCTGTCCAAAACACTTGAAGAGCGTCTCACGGAGATTTTACGGCAAGAGGAACGTGAAGCCTGGCGTACGGAAAACGCCGAAGCAATCAGCGACTACAATGCCAGAATCGAAAAATACGGCGTGTTCAGCGATGGGCTAAGGAGTTTCTGATGGCACAATTTGACGTATACGAAAACCCGAATGCGGTATCAAAAAAAACAATGCCCTATCTCCTTGATGTTCAGACAGACCTGCTTGATACCCTTGCCACCCGAGTGGTAGTTCCACTGGTTATTTCTTCAGCCATACCGAAACCGGGACGTCACCTGAACCCGGCATTCAGCATCGGAGCAACCGGGGTAATCATGTCTACTGCAGAGATAGCCGGTGTTTCAATCAAAATCCTTGGGAAAAAGGTCTTTTCTCTGAAGGAAAACCGCAACGAAATTATTGCGGCACTTGATTTTCTGATAACCGGGATATGAATTTGCGCTCGCGCACGACCAGAAGATTGAGCGGGAAGAAGAGTGCCAGGGATACGACTCCCCGAGCAGCGCAAGCAGAAACAGAGTGTGCAGCGCAACCATGCGGGGAAATGTTTCCGGCCACTCACTGCACTTCAAGAGCCGGTTCACTGAGCGCTGCCAACTGTTCCCGCAACTCCAGAATATGTTCGCCCCAGTAACGGGTGGTGTTGAACCAGAAAAAAGTGTGCGGAAAGAGCGGGTCCTGCCAGCGCCGGGCCAGCCAGGCGCTGTAATGCAGCATGCGCAGCGTACGCAGCGGTTCAATCAGGCGCAATTCACGGAGATCGAAATCATAGAATTCCCGATACCCCTCCAGTAACGAATCCAGTTGCGCCAGCTGCCGGGGGCGATCTCCGGAAAACATCATCCAGAGATCCTGCACGGCGGGCGCCATGCGGGCGTCATCGAAATCGACAAAATGGGGCGCGTTGTCGCGCCAGAGAATATTTCCGGCATGACAATCTCCATGCGTCCTGATGATGCGAACCGGACCAGCCTCTGCCAGAATGACATCGATCGCTTCCAGCAGCTGCCCGGCTACAGCGGAATAACTGGCGCGGTATTCATCAGGGATGAAATGCTCTTCAATCAGGCGCACGCTGTTAGTACCGAAACTTTGCCGGTCCAGGGCCGGACGATGGACAAACGGCTTGACCGCTCCGGCGCCATGAATCCGCCCCAACAATCGACCCAGTATTTTCAGATTGTCGAGATTGTCGAACTCAGGGGCATGCCCCCCCTGCCTTGGGTACAGGGCAAAGTGAAATCCATCGTAGCCCAACAGACTTTTCCCGTCAGAATTTTTGAGTGGCGCTACAATTGGGAGTTCATGCTCGACCAGTTCAAAACAGAAGTTGTGTTCCTCCAGAATCTGCTCTTCGCTCCAGCGATTCGGGCGGTAGAATTTGGCAATCAGGGGCTGCGATTCATCGATACCGACCTGATACACCCGGTTCTCGTAGCTGTTAAGGGCAAAGATACGACGATCGCAGCTGAAACCCTGACTTTCTACGGCGTCCATGACAGCGTCAGGAGTCAATTTCTGAAACGGGTGTTGGTTTTGGGTCATGGTATTCATCCTGTGGCAAGCTGCGACCGTATTTTTCGGTTATTATGGCCTCATTCGCCCGGCTGTGCTAGGTTAATGCTCGTTTGTATGCTAGATTTATTGCCAGCTGTCAACCCGGTACCTTCTGCCGGGCACATTCATCCGAAAAAACGGGACCGAATCCAATGAGCAGTTTTTCGCCTAACGGCCTGATAGTAGCCCATCACGGTATCTCGGTTGAGGTGTTATTTGACAACGGCCAGCGCAGAATGGTGCGGGTCAAGCGCAACTCCGGGCATGTGGTCGGGGACAATGTTGTTGTCACGGGTGAGGTTCTGAAGCGTTTGCCGCGCAGGACAGAGCTCCAGAGGCGTGATGCCCGTGGAGGCATCCATCTGGTAGGCGCAAATCTGGATGTCCTTGGGATTGTAGTCGCACCGCTGTCGCCGGGCGGCTTTATCGATCGGGCGATTGTTGCCGCGCAGTCAGCAGAGTTACAACCGTTTTTGGTAGTCAATAAATGTGACCTCGACGGCACGACAGAACTGCTGGCAGAACTAAGAAGGGTGTATAGCGGATCCGTTCAGATTTTTCCGATCAGCGCCGCCGAGCGAATCGGTCTTGGCCCGTTGGAGGAATTCCTGAGCGAAGGGCATCGCGGGGCTTTTGTCGGCACGACCGGGGTCGGCAAGAGTTCCCTGTTGAATGCCCTCTGTCCGGAAATTGACCTGAAAGTAGGCAGCCTCAGCCTCTACAAAAGCATGGGGCGACACACCACGACTGTTTCCACGCTGCACGCTCTTGCAGGTGGCGGCGAACTGGTGGACACTCCCGGTTTCCGTGATTTCGGTCTGGTTGATATAACGGTTGAAGAGCTGGCCGAATACTTCCCCGGCTTTGAAAAACACCGGGACGTCGCCTGCAAATTCAGGAACTGTCGGCACCATTCCGAACCGGGGTGCGCCGTGCTCGCGCTTGTCGAACAGGGGCGAATTCCGGCAGAACGATACACCACCTATATGGAAATCCTCAAAGAGGTAGAAACCCTTCAGTTTGCCGCCCGAAGCAGAGACTGGAAGAACTAAAACACAACCCCCCTCAGTCCACCCTTATCAGGGGGGAGGGATTACCATAGTGAGACCTCCATGACCAAAGCCCCCCAAGCCAAAGGTACCGCCCCCGCCAAAGAACCTGGCCAAGGTCTGATGATGCAGACGGCAGAGACCATGGAACGGTCGCGAGGGGTCATTCTAGCACAGTGGCATGAACTGCTGCGATTACGGCGTGAAGTACTGAAAACATCCGACCTTGAGGCCATCCATGACCTGCGGGTCACATCCCGGCGCTTCCGGACCGCAGTGGGACTGTTTGAACCATGGATACCGCCGAAGCATGCTGCGATGCTGAAGAAACGGAGCCGAAAACTGACGCAACTGCTGGGCGGTCTGCGCAATATTGACGAGGCGATCCTTTTCTTCCGGCTGCATACCCCGGTCGGTTCCGGGGGGGGATATCAGATCTGCCGGATTCTTTCGGAGATGCGCCCCAGGGAGATGGCGCTGATTGAAAAGGGTCTCAAAGCCTTTGACGCTCGCGGTCTCTACCGGATCGTGCGGAAGGCGGCAGCCGGCCTGAAAGAAGAGCGGATTTCGAGCAGCAGGAGCTCCTCCCTGACGACTTATTTTTCCGACACCTGCCTCAGACTGTTTCAACCGATCCATGATCTCCTGCCCGTTGCGACCTCCCGCGAACATCGCGAACCCCGCCACGCCCTGCGGATAGCCATCAAGAAATGGCGCTACTTCTTCGAAATCTCCGCGCCGGTACTGGGGTATGATTTCAGCTCGACAGTGGAGCTGCTCAAGGAATACCAGACCATCCTGGGACGTATGAATGATGTTGCGGAGTTCGGCTCGCTCTGCGGCAAGCTGGAGCTGACCCGGCACGAACGTGTGTTTGCAGAAAGAATCCTGCAGGGGGAGGATGACCTGCTGCTGCAGAAACTGGTGGCACTCATCGGGCAGAAACCGTTGACGTATACCTACCCGGTTTAAAACCTCCCGCATCATGTTTTGTTACGCTGATTGCAATGCTCTATTTGTGGGATATACTCGTTTTCAAGTAATCACAATCAACCTGGAGGGAACCATGATTCTGTACGTACTGCGGCACGCTGAAGCTGTAGAGGGAAGCGAATCATTGCGGGATGAATGGCGCTATCTGACTGAAAAAGGACGATCAGCTGCAGAAAAAACCTGCTCTGCGGTCGCAAAGATCGGCCCGAAACCACGACTGACGGTCACCAGCCCCCTGACCCGGGCGGTTCAGACAGCAGAGATCGCTGCAAAAATGGCCTGCCGCAAGAATGTCGTTGTCGCCAGCAGACTGCTCCTGCCGGGAGCTGATATCGATGAACTGATCGAATACATCAAGGGGTGCGGGGATGCCGGGCGTGTCATGCTGGTTGGCCATGAACCCCAGCTTGGTTTATTGGTTGCGACGTTGCTTGGTCGTGGGGGCGATACGGTTTCACTGAAAAAAGGAGCATGCGTGACGTTGGAACTTGATCCTGACGCCGACAAACCGGCCGCCTTACTCTGGTATCTGGCGCCGGGAATGAAAAGTACCACGTCCTTCAAAAAGGCATTTCCTCAAAAGTAGCGGGAGAGGTGGAAGGTGGAAAATAACTTGTGAGAGCGGCAGCGATGCCGCTCTTTTTGTTTGTGTGGCAAATGGTTGGGTGATTTGCTATAAATGTCCAATAATTTTGATCAAGTCGGCAGACCGCGACTATTCAAAGGCCCATAAATTATGAAACTCATTATTAATCCGCCTGCAAAATCCCTCAAAAAGGCTTACCTCAAACAAAGCCTCAAGCGCGATCAGATTGAGCTTTTCAAGGCCAACCTGGATCGGATGTTTGAGCGCATTCGTACGGACGAGCACGAAGAGCACCTCAAAAACATCGTCTCCGACTTTCTCAAAGACACCTGGTACAAGCAGACCAATGAGGTAAATACCAGCGGCCGCGCTGATCTGGTGATTCATAACGGCCTGACTTCAACTACTTCTGTCGGCGTGCTGATCGAGGTCAAGCGCCCCACCAACAAGAACGAGATGATCACTCCCGAGCGGCCCAATGCCAAGGCACTGCACGAACTGCTTCATTACTACATGCAGGAGCGCTACATCAAGGGCAACAATGAGATCCGGCATCTCATCGTCAGCAACATCCACGAGTGGTACATCTTCGATGCCGTTGATTTTGAGCGTTTTTTCTTTGGCAATCAAAAGCTGGTCAAGAGCTACAAGGACTGGAACGACGGCCTGCTGGTCAGCACCAATACTGACTGGTTCTATCAGGAGATTGCAAAGCCTTTCATTGAAAAAGAGTTGGACGAGCTTCCTTGCACCTATTTCAATTTGAGGGATTACGAACGGATCATCCGACCCCCCCCCCAACCCCCC
>JANNLB010000154.1:0-4983 GCA_031396605.1 Geobacter sp.
GAAGATATTGGAGAGTTTTTGGGTTTTTGGTTTATTCGTAAAGCGATGTGGGCAAGTCCGGCTGCCATAAAGGAGAATGCTTCGAGCCTGAAAACTTTTTATAAATTCATGCTAGAAAACGGTAAAATATCAAAGGAATCATTCGATGCCCTGAAACAGGAAATCAAAGAAGATATGCCGGAATGGATTGCTACAATGAAGAGATATGATGATCCCGACATTGAAGATTCAGAAGAGATATGGGGACAATGATATAATCCTCAACTCCAACGAATAAATGCTTAACGTTTTGGGCTGGCTGTAAGAAAGGAGGAAGGACATTCATGATTGAACCTCTCAAAGAGATGCAACGAATAGATAGAAGAGGCAAGGTGCGAGTTATTAGTTCCCGCAAGGCAACTGTAAAGGAGAGAAAACTTTATGAAACCTACTGATAAAGGAACTGCGGATACCATGAAAAAGGAATATGACTTTACCGGTGTTGCGGGAGTGCGTGGCAAGTACCATAAAGCCTACCGTAAGGGGCATACAGTCACCGTTCATAATGACGACGGAACCGCAACAGTGCAGTATTTTACACAAGAAGACGGCGCTGTAATGCTGGAGCCGGATGTGAGGAAATATTTTTCTACAACCGAAGCAGTGAACAAAGCCTTACGCATGCTGATTAGTGTTTTTCCTGAAAAGAACCACAAATTAGAAACTGCACACAGATAATTTGAGAAAGTATGCGTTCCCACGCTGGAGCGTAGCAACGATAAACGTAAGACAAATTTAGAAAAATCATTGATTCCGGTAACAAGAGAGAAAAATGACCTCAACCATCCACCATACCCTCAAAACCGTCTTCGGTTTTCACCAGTTCCGAGCACCTCAGCAGGATGTCATCGAACGGGTGGTGGCGGGGCAGGATGTTTTTCTGGTCATGCCGACCGGCGGGGGCAAGTCTCTCTGCTTCCAGATCCCGGCTTTGCACCTTGATGGGGTGGCTATTGTAGTTTCGCCGCTGATCGCGCTGATGAAAGATCAGGTCGATGCGCTGGTAGCCAATGGTGTGCGGGCTTCATGTCTTAACTCTTCCCTCTCTTCTGCAGAGGTAGGCCGCGTTTTTCAACAGATGGATGCCGGTACGCTTGATCTGTTATATGTCGCTCCTGAACGGCTGATGATGCCGGAATTTCTGGCGCGACTCGGCACTCTGAAGCTCTCCCTGTTTGCCATTGACGAGGCGCACTGCATCTCACAGTGGGGGCATGATTTCCGCCCTGAATATACCCAGCTTGGTCGTTTGCGTCCGCTCTTTCCCGAGGTGCCGATTGTTGCCATGACCGCCACGGCCGATCCCGAGACGCGCCTGGATATCCTTGGCCAATTGGGGCTCTCTGACGCAACGGTTTTTGTTGCCGGGTTCGATCGCCCCAATATCACCTATACGGTGATTCCAAAACAAAAACCGTTGGTTCAGATGGCTGCCTTCCTGAGTGGCAGGCGTGACGAAGCCGGTATTGTCTATGCCTTGAGCCGCAAGCGGGTGGAGCAGGTGGCCGAGCGATTGCAACAGGCCGGTTTCTCTGCTGCCGCTTATCATGCCGGTTTGCCGGATCATGAACGCAAACGGGTGCAGGACGCCTTCCGCAAGGATGATATCCGCATCGTGGTGGCTACGGTGGCTTTCGGCATGGGAATTGATAAACCGAATGTACGTTTCGTGGTGCATTACGATATGCCGAAAAGCGTCGAGAGTTATTACCAGGAGACGGGGCGGGCAGGGCGTGACGGACTGCCTTCCGAGGCGCTGATGCTGTTCGGCATGGGTGATGTCATGACCGCCCGCAAGTTGATTGAAAACAGCGACAATGCCGAACGGGTCAAGATCGAAATTCAGAAGCTGAACGCCATGGTTGGATATGCCGAGGCGCTGACCTGTCGCCGCCGCGCACTGTTGTCCTATTTCGGCGATTTGCGTGAGCATGACTGTGACAACTGCGACATCTGCACCGATCCTCCCAAGCGCTTTGATGCTTCCGAACAGGCAAAAAAAGCGCTTTCCTGCGTGTATCGCGTCGGCGAACGCTTCGGCATGATGCATGTCATCGAGGTGCTGCGAGGCAGCAAGAATCAGCGGGTACTCGATTTCAGGCATAATCAGCTTTCAACCTACGGCATCGGTACCGATACATCGGCGAACGAATGGGAAAACATCATCCGTCAGTTGATTCATCTCGGGCTTCTGGCACAGGATTTTACCCGTTTTGGTGTTTTGAAACTGACAACAGCGGCGCGTCCGGTTCTCAAGGGAGAAACTCAGGTTATTCTCGGCAGACCTCGTGATGCAGTAGAAACGGTGGAGAAGGGCAGGAAGCGGGCAGGTGGCCGAAAGGACTATGATCAGGCGCTCTTTGATGCGTTGCGGGCGACACGTAAAAAACTTGCCGAAGATGCCAACGTGCCCCCATTTGTGGTGTTCTCCGATGCGACCCTGGCGGAGATGGCGCGCAGCAGACCGACTCATTCACGCGAGATGCTGCAGGTCAGCGGTGTGGGGGAGCACAAGCTGCGCAAGTACGGCAAAACATTTATGGACGTTATTTCCGCTTATGGTCAGGAAATGGAATAAAGGGCAGAGGAATTGACTATAATGCCACCTAAAATCAGAGATATAATCAGGTTGATCGAACAAGACGGCTGGTATCTGGTTGCCACCAAGGGGAGCCACCGTCAGTATAAGCATCCGATTAAACCCGGCCGGGTAACCATAGCAGGACATCCGGGCGACGAACTTGCTTCAGGCACTCACAACAGCATTCTCAAGCAGGCTAAACTCAAAGTACAGGAGTAATTCTATGCATCGCTTTCTCGTTGTAATAGAAAAAACTGAAGCCAATTATTCAGCATATTCACCGGATCTTCCAGGGTGCGTGGCAACTGGCAAAACTCGTGAAGATGCGGAAAATAACATGTATGAGGCGATTGGTTTTCATCTGCAAGGACTCCGCGAGGATAATCTGGCAATACCTGAAAGTGTTTCTTATGCGGAAATAATGGCTATTGCCGCGTAATTAGCGGGTACTCAGTAGGTTGGGCAAAACGCCAGTGTGCCCAACAAGAACCGGAACAGATGTTGGGCACTTTTCACTTTGCCCAACCTACGCTCGATCCAGCATGTTTTAAGTACGAAAGTTCAAGGAGAACAGGAAGCAATGAAACAAACACGCGCAATTGTCATAACCGGCAACGGTACCAACTGCGAGATGGAGGCCGCCCATGCCTGCCACCTCGGAGGCTTCGATGAGACCGTTATCGCCCATATCGCCGAGATACTCTCCGGTGAGATCCGACTGGACGATTTTCATTTTCTCAATATGACGGGCGGATTTCTGGACGGCGACGATCTTGGGAGCGCCAAAGCCCAGGCCAATCGTCTGAAGAATGCAGCTGTAGCCGGGAGTGATGAAAAGCTGGTTGACCAGTTTACCCGTTTTATCGCCGACGGCAAGTTGATCCTCGGGGTCTGCAACGGCTTCCAGTTGATGGTAAAGATGGGAATGCTGCCCGGATTCGATGGCGAGTATCTGCACCAGACAGTGACGCTGACACATAACGATTGTGGCCGCTTTCAGGATCGCTGGACATATCTGCAGGTTGATTCAGACTCGCCCAGCATATACACCCGCGGGATCGACAAGGGTATTTATCTGCCGGTGCGCCACGGCGAAGGCAAGTTCCTGTGCGATTCCGCTGCAACACTGGCACGGATTGAAGCCGGGCATCTGGCTGTGTTACGCTACAGCGTTGCCGATTATGCCGAAGCAACGATGGAGTTTCCCGCCAACCCGAATGGCTCAACGGGCGCCATTGCAGCCCTCTGTGACCCGACCGGCCGCCTGATGGGACTTATGCCGCATCCCGAGGCGTTTGTCCATTACACTCAACACCCTCGCTGGACTCGGGAAAATCTGCCGGAAGAGGGTGACGGGTTGATCCTGTATAAAAATGCCGACGAGTATGCTAGAAAAAACCTGGTCTGATTCAAAATGAAGTGGAGCCTTTACCTATGAAGTTATCCCGTCCTCAAGAAGAATGCGGTATTTTCGGTATTTACAATCACTCGGAGGCCTCAAATCTGACCTATCTCGGTCTCTATGCCCTGCAGCATCGCGGGCAGGAAAGCTGCGGCATCGTCTCCTCCGACGATACATCCCTGCACGCTCACAAACGAATGGGGCTGGTTGCGGATGTGTTCAGCAATCCGGAAGTTTTCAAAAAACTGCCGGGTAAATCGGCCATCGGGCATGTCCGTTATTCGACCGCCGGAGCTTCGGTGGAAAAGAACGTTCAGCCGATCATGGTCGATTATTCACGTGGCTCGATTGCGGTTGCCCATAATGGCAATCTGGTCAATGCGCAACTGCTGAAGTCTGAGCTCGAAGCTTACGGTTCGATCTTTCAGACGACGATGGATACGGAAATAATAATTCATCTTATTGCCGCGTCCAAGACGAATTCTCTTGTTGACCGTATTGTCGATGCCCTGAAGCGTATTCAGGGCGCCTACTGTCTGCTCTTTCTGACCGAGTCCCGCATGATCGCTGTGCGCGACCCGAACGGTTTCCGTCCGTTATGCCTCGGCAAGCTGGGCGACTCCTGGGTTGTCGCCTCCGAAAGCTGTGCTCTGGACCTGATCGAAGCAGATTTTATCCGTGAGATCGAACCGGGTGAAATGGTCGTCTGCACCAAAGACGGCGGCATCAAGTCGTTGCTCCCGTTCAAAAAGATTGAGCCGACCCCCTGTATCTTCGAATTTGTTTATTTTGCCCGTCCCGATTCGTACATCTTCGGCAGAAACGTCTACCTGGCCCGCAAAGAGCTGGGACGGCAGCTGGCGCGGGAGTACCCGGTGGATGCCGACGTTGTCATCGCGGTGCCGGACTCCGGGGTGCCGGCCGCCATGGGGTATGCCGAGGAATCGGGCATCCCGTTCGA
>JANNLB010000172.1:0-9700 GCA_031396605.1 Geobacter sp.
GTCGTTCTCGGAAAACGACAGTTTTCAGTTTCACGCCGATTACCTGGTTCACAACTTCGGTCTGTTGCAGACAGGCGATATCGGGGGGCGGCTACCGGTTTATTTCGGTGTTGGCGGCCGCATCAAGTTGCATGACAACAATAGCGGGAGGGGACGTAACGATAATGATGCGTTACTCGGAGTCCGCGTCCCGTTCGGCATTTCCTATCTGTTCGCGAAGGCGCCTGTAGACATATTCGCCGAGATCGTACCCGTTCTTGATATTGTCCCCGACACCGACTTCGACATCAACGGTGCCATAGGAGCACGGTTCTACTTCCGGTAATGGCTGTTGCTTCAGCTCGAACAAAAAGGGCCCACGTCATGTGGGCCCTTTTTGTTTCAATGAATCATCAGGTCAAACTGTGGATCAAGCCAGATCCTGAACACCCTGGTAGATGATGTCGAACAGCTCCTGGATATTCTCCTCGGCGATGCAGGAGAAGGCGATGCGCAGGTCGGTCTTGTTGATGGAAATGGCGCCGACCCCGTACTTGTCCAGCAGGTGGAGGCGCAATTTTTCGGCATCCACCGTTTTCAGCTTCAAACACATGAAGTAACCGGAGTTGAACGGGTAGTAATCCCAGGCTTTTTCGTATTTGCCGCTGTTGAGGACCTGCTTGGTTTTCAGGGCGCGACCCTTCATGACCTGTAGTTTCTCTTCTTTCTGCTCCAGGAACTGGGGTGAACGCAACGCCTCGATGACAAATGTCTGGGAGGGATGCGGGCAGTTGGAGATGCGAGCGCGAATGATCCCCATGGTCTTCTTCTCAAGGGCGGTCATGACCGGTGCGTTTTCGTATTCGTTGCCGTCGGCAAAGGTGATGAATCCGGTACGGAAGCCCCAGACGAATTCTTCCTTGGTGGCGCCGTCCAGTTTGACTGCAAGAATGCGCGGATGAAGGTTGGCGAGCTTGCCGAACAGGGATTCCTTGAGGCTGTCCTCGTAAAAGAGTCCGAAATAAGCGTCGTCGGCCACGGCGACAATGTTGCAGCCGGATTCGGCAACTTCCTTGATGGCTGCCACCAGGGCATCCCCTTCGGCCACGGTCGGGGTGTAGCCACTCGGGTTGTTGGGAAAGTTGAGCAAAACAACAGCTTTGCCTTTTTCTTCGGCGCTGTTCTTCAGTGTTGCGATGAAGGCATCGATATCGTAGCCGCCGGTCGTGGTGAACGTTGGGTGTTTTTTGACGATCGCGCCGCTGCAGGTACCGAAGGTCAGGTTATAGTTGCCCCAGAGCATGTCGGGAAGGATCAGGTGATCGCCCTTGTCGATAAACAGGTCGGAGACGATGGAGAGACCGTGGGTCAGCGCATTGGTGACGATGGGATTGCTGAAATGCTTGCCGTTTTGGCTGGGGTTTTCCCGCAGCATCTTCTCACGCCATAGTGAGCGCAGTTCCGGCTTGCCGGCGGGAGGGGCGTAGGGATAGATGTCCTTGGGATCAAAGGCTGAGAGCTTGTCCTGGATGCACTGAAGGAACATCGGACCACCATTCTCGGTGGCGATACCGATGGTAGCGTTAAATTTGTGAGCCTTGTCCTTGGCTTCGGCCGACTGGGTCAGGATTCCCTTGGGAAAGAAGAGGTTCTTTCCGAGGTCGGACAGCATTTCCAAAACATGCGGGCTGTGCTGGGCAAGCAGGTCGTTCAGTTCTTGTGCCAATGGGTTCATCGTTTTCCTCCTGGAGTTTTTTTAAAACTGTTCGTACACATCAATGTGTTACAAGACGAAGTCACAAGTTTGTAGTAGAACAACACCAGTCCAGATTTGTCAATAGAGAATTGACTCCCTGACTCCCCGGAGCGCATTCTCCCTCCCCCACCCTGCTCTCTATCCCTACTTTCACGTTGTTTAGAAATCCAGCGGGCTCTTCGTCTCCTTGATCGTCCCTCTTGGGGGCCTTTTGTTGTAATTGATAAAGAAATTCACTTGCATTATTCGGCTGGGTCGGTTATCATCGGGGTGTATAAAGTTACTAAATCAATTGGAGGTCAGTAATGAGATCGTTTACAAGAGTAATTCTGGTTGCAGCGGTTGCCTTGATGGTGTTTTCGTCGCCGGTCGTTGCCAATGATGGAAATGGTGGAAACGAGTTTGTCTGTTTTCCGTTTATATGTAATTGAGCGGAGTTAAGATAACCGCCGGTAGCGTTTTAAGGCGGCGAAGCGTAAACAACAAAAAGGGGAGCCGTATCAGGCTCCCCTTTTTGTTCAGTGCAGCTTGTTGCGTTACTGAATAGTCACACTCAGGATTGCAACGCCAATCCCGGGTATAATGTTGTTGAGTCTGTCGATAACAGAGCCATTCAGCGCAATGCTGAAGTCACTTGCTTTAGGGAAGCTCCCTGCCAAAACGTTGTAATTCAGGGTTGCGAATTCGCCGGTCTGGATACCGCCGGTGTTGACCAGGGCTAAGGTTACTGCGGCGACGTTATTCGAGTTCGTAGTTAGGAATGAGCCGATTCCGGCGCCGGTTGCTTTAACATCTGAAGAGTTGCCGTTAGGATCAGCTACAATGGTGAGCCCTGCGGATGGGCTGGCGGTAACAATTGCAGTGAGACCACCGATAGTTGTTCCAGCCGGAAGCGTTCCGGTCGTTTGCACCTTGACGGTCACCTGGGTCGGCTGGCTGATAAACAGCACACTGGCGGTGTTGGAGGTGATGATTCGTGTTGAGTCGACACTATGAGTAACAGTAGCTCTGACACTGATGCTGCCGTCAACCGTGCTGTTGCTGTTGAGTGTGACAGATGCAACGCCTCTTGTTGTGGTGGCGGTTGTAGATGAAAGGACGCCGCCGGTGCCGCTGACAATGGTGAAGGTCACCGGGGTTCCGTCGGCAATTATGCCGATATTGCTATCATCCGGGGTCAGGGTAGCGGTCAGGGTCACCGGTCCCAGATTGCCGGTTACACCGGAGACCGGATTTGCGATAAGGGCAATAAATTTCGGATCGTTGGGGTCGATGAAGACAATCGAGTGGCTGCCGGTCGTCGTGCCGGTCGTCGAAGTGGTGGTTGCAGTGATGGTTACGCTTCCGTCAATGGCGCTGTTCAGCGTTACGGATGCATTGCCGCTTGAATTGGTTGTAGCGGTGGTTGATGAAAGGGTCCCGGTGCCGGAGGTTACAGCAAAGTTGACAGTTGTGCCGGCAGGTACCGGTCCGCCCGATATACTCACGACGTTGGCGGTAATGGTCACCGGATTGTTTACGAGATGAGTGCCTGAGGGATCGGAAAGAGTAATGATGGACGGTGAAGTCGGATCAATAAACGTGATATTTTTTTCAGGACTCGTGATGCTTCCCACAGTGGCGCTGATCGAAACCGTTTGCGGCGTAGTTCTGGTCAGAGTGGCAGTCGCAATGCCGTTAGTTGTCGGCGCGGACGCAGTAAAAGATCCGGCCGCTGAAGTAAAAGCAACGATCGTGCCGTCTGCTATGACACCGCCCGGCCCTCCTGATCCGTTTGTTCCGGCAGGGGTCACTGTAGCGGTCAGGACGACACTTGTGTTGATATTAGCCTGGCTCACACCGGTAACGGCAACCGAGTACGGGGAGTTTGGATCTTCGAACGTCACCTGTACTGTTTTGACCGGCAGTAAACCTACGGTAGCCGTCACGGTGATTACACCCTTGGTGGCGCTGGTAAGGGCTGCGGTCGCATTACCGGCGGAGTCTGTCGTGGTAACTGCCGAAAGAGTCCCACCCGTGGCGGCAAAGGCAACTACCGTGCCGATCTTCACAGGAGTCCCGTCGGCTTTGAGAGTGTTGGCCGTAATTGTCACCGAGGTGTTAATTAACGGTAATGCCGACGAGGATGTGACCGTTAGGGTTGCCGGCGGCGCATCGGGTACTACGGGTGTTCCTTCACCACCTCCACCACCGCCTCCGCAACCTAAAACAACCATTGTCAACAGGGATAACAACAGACTGGACAGATTTTTAACGTTCATGATTTTCCTCCCTTTATTTGAGTAACTTGCTTCAGTATTCAAAATAGCTGCGGTGAATCCGTACGGTATAAAATAAAACCGACCTGACGTGAGTGCTTCCTATTGAACCAACTGTTTAGCAATTACCGCGCCACTTGCGAACCCTGTAAATTTATGTTTATTTTTAAATATGTTACAGCACAACGGAGACATTATTAGTTTGAATGCGTTACTTGTACTGTCAAGATCTGCAACCAGGTAACATCATAAAAAAGGCTAAAACAAAGCGTTCCTGAGGTGTTTCACAACTTCTTGCATGCCAATATATTTGCAGAGAGACACTTCTTTGATCAAACCGGTATTTGGCCGCTTTCCGCTTGAAGGCGGCCTACTGTTCAGAACCCGGAATACGGAGCTCGTGGCGTATATCAAAAACTGGGCAGACCAACCAATTTCCTGAGGATCAACAAGGCATCAGCTATGTTAATGATGTTGTCCGGCGCGGGAACACCGTTCACCAACGGGGCTACATCACCATGCAACAGATCCTGCGGGGTTGCCGTAACCAGCCCTGTTGTTATGCGCATGGCCCTGAGAGCGTCGGTAATGTCCACGACTCCAGTCCCATTGAAATCCCCGTCGGGGATACTATAGGTCACGCCGACAGTTTTGATGGCTGCATTACCGGCCGGATCGATGGCAATAAACGTGAAGTTGTTGAGTCCGCCCACGAGTCCGGTGATGGCGGTGCTCCAGATGCCGTTGGAAACAGAAACCGGGCTTGCGGATGCAGCCGAACTGATCAGGATAACCGGAGTTATGCCGGCTTCCACCTTGCCGGTAAGAGTCTGGGTGGCAACGGCGGTAGGTGTGGTGACGGCATCGATTGTCAGGGTAGGCTCGGTTATATCCAGAAAAATGCTTCCGGTAATAGTGGTTGGAATTCCACCTACATCCGTGGCGGTGACCGTGATGATGTTCGGTCCCTGCGCCAGGCCGGACAGGGTAGTGCTCCAGGTGGTGTCGGTCACCGTGGCCGCTGGTGACGGCGAACCATTGTTGATGCTGACCAGGATTGACGATCCCAATTCTTTCGTGCCGCTGATGGTCTGGCTGGACAGTTTGGTTGGACTGGAAACGGGCGCAAGTGTGATGGCGATGGAAGAGGCGGGAACGCCGTTGGCGTCCCTGGCGGCGACCCTGATCATGATGTCGTTGCCGCCGGCGTCGACGCCTTCAGGTATGAAAAGCTCCGGATGGTCGAAGGGCGCCGAGTGGTTCCTGACCCGTTCATCGGTCAGCGATTTCATGAAGGCGACCATGGCCAACATCTTGTCGGGGGCGTTCTGCAGGGCGCCGATCTCGGTCATGTTGAAGTCCAGGTCCGGGCTGGCCGCAAGTGACGGAAAGTTCCCCCCGCGGGTATAGAAATCTACCACATCCTCCAGGGTCATAACGCTGCCGTCGTGGAAATAGGGGGCGGTCAGCTCCACGTTGCGCAGTCCGGGTACCTTGAAGGCGCCGTCATTGGAGACAGGCAAGCCACCAACCCGTTGCGGCAACACAATGGATGGAAAGGGCAGGCTGCCGAGCGCCTGAAGCTCGGCCAAAGCGGAGAACCCAAGGGGTGTGAACAGGCCGGTGAACGGGTTGGCGAATGGCGAATCCCCCCCCCTGCCGATATCATCCACCACCGGCCGCACCGCGGTGCTGTTGTACCCGAGATCATAGATTGAATCCCGGCCGCCCGCCACCATCTGGTCGATCAGCCCGTTAGCGTCGTTGGTGACGAACCTGGCGGCCGTGGCCGTGGCGCTGGTGAGTTCGGTGCCGGCGTGGCAGACGTCGCACTTGCCGGTACTAAAGAAGATGTTCATCCCGACCTCCTGCTGGGCGGTAATGGCGGTCTGGTCGCCACCCAGGAGCCGGTCGAAGGGGGTCTGGTCGGAAACAAGGGTCGCCTCGTAGAGCTGGATGGCGAGCCCCCAGAAGAGGGAAAAGTTCGCCTCCATCTGGGTGAATCCGTCCGCGGTCTTCTGGCTGGACTTATAGAACGTGTCGACGAAGGCATCCCTGATCATCTGATCGTAAGTGGAATTGAGTCCGAGCTGACCGGACGTTTTTCCGTTGGACAGCACCGCACGCGAGAGTGGTCCAAGCTCACTGTCATTGGGGTGGACGAGCTGCTTTCCGAGCGGTGTGAGGCTGAGCATCTTCCTGCCCAGTTGCGGGAAGGTGCGATTCCGGAAGGACATCTCCGTTGTATCGAGGGGTGGTCCGGTTGCCTGGGAGGCGAGGCTGGCCATCTCGATGGAAATTTTCCGTTTCGTGAGGTTTCCGGCAACGTCACTGAACCAGACACCGGCGGTGGTATCGAGTGGTCCGAACGGGTTCACGCCGTTGAAGAGGAAGTGGGCCCGGCCGTCCCAGAAATTATTGAAGTTGAAGACCGCGTTGATGACGGACGGGGTGTTGCGCGCCGTAACCTGGCGCATGCTGACGCCGCCGACCTGGAAGACCGTGTCGGTAACCGGTGTTCCGCTGTCGACCGCGGAGCCGGCAGTGATGGACACGAAATCGGCGAGTTTTACCCCCTGCGAGCCGACCACGTCGTTGGAATCGCGCAGGACAGTCGATGCCTGGAAGTCGGGATTCTGCCGCTGGTGGAAGGGAAAGTCGTCCGGCAGGAGGGTGTCATTGGGGCCGCGTACCTGAAAAGTGGTATCCCCGGCCCTGCTCACCGGATTAACGGTGTACTTCAGCCGGTTGTCCGCGCCGGCCGAGAAGTGGCAGCTGGCGCAGGCCTGAACCCCGTCGCTACCCGCCTGCATGTCCCAGAACAGGGCCTTGCCCAGCTTGATTGCGGCGGGCTTGCTCTTGACGAACTGAAACAGGTTGGGCGGTTCCGGTACTGGAACCTGGTTGAGGGGCATCGCGAACAGGGCAGCCGGTGGAGATGCGCCCCAGGAGATGGCCGGCAGCCAGGTGCAGATCAGTAAGGCCGCTATCAAACGCAGAGTTGTTCGTGTGGTCATGGGTAACCCCTTCTTAATTGTATTTTCCCGTAGATTTACTCTCAAAAAGTAACCAAATCTACTGTTTTCCGGAGGATCAGCAGTGCATCCGAGACATCGATCTGGTTGTTCCGGGTCGGCAGGCCATCCACCAGCGGGGCGACGTCGCCATGCAGCAAGTCCGTGACCGTCGGCTGCTCCAGGCCGACCGCAATGCGCAGCGCCTTGAGGGCGTCGGATGTGTTCACGACTCCGTCTTCCACGATGTTTCCATCGGGGAGAATCCGGGTAATGACTCCATTGACCGTTGTCATGTTGAAGAGACCATCCAGGGCAATGACCGTGACGGTATTGGCTCCGCCGGCAAGGCCGGTGATGTCGCAGCTCCAGGTGCTGATGCCGGTGCCGGGGACGGTCCTGACCGTGCCGGCCTTGGCGTTGGTGTTCACGGAGACCGACGGGAGTGAGCCTAACTCGACCGTACCGCTGATTGTCTGACTGCTGCTTCCGGTCGGCAAGCTGGTTGCATTCAGGGTCAGTACCGGCGGATTGGCTTTGACAAACCAGATTCCCGTGGTCGGGAGCGTAGCGGGCTGCTGGTTCCCGCCCGCATCCTTGCCGAGGACGAGAATGGTGTGCGTTCCGTCGGCGAGTGGAACCGGATTACCCAGGACAATCGGTGTAGCAACAGGAATATCGGCGCTGAACGGACTGCCGTCGAAACTGTATTGATAGCTCGCCACTCCGGCTCCCCCTATCGTCAGGGTTGCGCTGTTCTGGGTGGTTCTTCCTCCCAGCGGGATGCCGCTGATGGTGGCGGACGGCATCACCTGGATGACCGCAACTGGAGCAGTCAGGGTAACGCCGGTGGTACTGGTGGCGGTGACGGTGATACTGTTGGATCCGACGACCATCCCAGTAACGGTGGCGCTCCATGGAGCTTCAAAGGGTGCTACGTTTGTGGAACATTGAGGTGGATTCAAGGGATCGATGATGCAAGGCACGGTCGCAAAGACCGGTGTCCCGTTGTTGACGCTGACCGTTACCGTAGCAGTCGAGTCCACCGTGCCGCTCAGAAGCTGGAAAGTCTGAAGGGTCGGCGTGGTGACCTGATTCAGGGTCAGGATGGTCGGCGCGACCGCGGGAGGAGCGCCACCCGTGGCAGGAAGGGGGATCATTATCTCGACCCCGACATCGTCTACGCCGTTGGGTATCAGGAGTTCCGGATGGTCGAAAGGAGCCGATTCATTTCTGACCCGCTCATCGGTGAGGGCTTTCAGAAATTCCACCACCTCGTTCCGGCCGGCCGCGTCGCCTCTCAGCTTGCCGATCGGCTGCATGGCTGCCGCCAGTTGGGAATTACCGGGGAAATCACCCCCGCGGGTGTAAAAATCCACTACCTGACCGAGGTCCAGGGCGCCGCCGTTATGGAAGTAGGGGGGAGTCAGCTCCACATTACGCAGACCGGGGGTCTTGAAGGAGCCGTTGACGATGTCCGGAGCGATTGCAGAAACTCCGCCCGGCAGTCTGGGGGTGACGAACGGGAGGCCTCCCTGGGCCGCCAGCTTTGCCAGCAGCGTAAAGGAGAGCGGGAACGGGAAGTCGGGCTCTCCGGCGCCTCTCCCAGGATTCTCAGCGGTCGGCCTGACGCCGATGTTGAAAAAGCCGGTATCGGTCAGTCCCGCGATAAATGTGTTGGGATTGATATCCTGCTTGATCAGGGTGTGGGTGGTGTTGTTGGTGAACACCAGGCGATTGCAGTCGGGGGTGACACAGTTGGGGAGAGTGCTTCCGGCCGCGGCTGAGGTGAATTCCGTGCCGGAATGGCAGACGGCGCATTTGCTGTCAAAGATCGCCAGTCCTCGCTGGGCTACGGGGCTCAGGGCGTTCTGATTACCGGACTGGAAGCGGTCGAAGGGGGTCTGGTCCGAAACCAGGGTCGCTTCGTAGAGCTGAACCGCCAGCCCCCAGAAGAGGGAGAAGTTGGCCTCCATCTGGGTGAATCCGCCTGTGATAGTGGAGGTTGAACTCCAATAGATGTTTTGAAAGGCGTCCCTGACCATCTGGGCGTAGCTGGTTTTCAGTCCTTTATCGGGGTTGGCGATGAGTCCGCCAAGCACGCCGTCATCGGGATGGACATGCTGCTTGCCGAGCGGCACCAGGGCGGGGTTAAGCATCTTTTTGCCCAGATCCGGAAAGGTGCGGCCTTTGAACGACATCTCCACATCGCTCAAGGGGGGACCGACCGCCTGGGAGGCGAGGCTTGCATTGGGAATGGCGACGGCCTGTTGCACCAGACCCTGTACAGGATCGTTGACCCAGATACGGGCGCTTTGGTCGAGCGGACCGAGCGGATTTACGCCGTTGAAGATATTGCTGGCCCGGCCGTCCCAGAAATTGGTGTAATTGAAGACCGCGTTCACCGTGGCCGGGGTGTTGCGCCCCGTCACCTGGCGGATGTTGGCCCCGTTCAGTTTGAACAGACTGTCAGTGAGGGGAGTGGATACATCCAGATCGGAGTTGGGATCGATGCCGGCGAACCGGGCCAGCCTAATCCCCTGGGAACCGACGACGTCGTTGGTGTCGCGCAGGAACGTCACCGCATCGCCGGTGAACCCGGTCAACGGATCGATAGCGAGCCTGGAAATTGTCGGGAGTACCTTAAAGAGCGGGAAATCGGCGGTCTTCAGAAGGTAATTCGGTTTGAAATC
>JANNLB010000174.1:0-4178 GCA_031396605.1 Geobacter sp.
AATCATAACCCCCACGGCAACAAGCAAGTAAATCGCCAGGCGGCGATTACGCCACCCCATGGTTATCCGCAGATGCAGATAAATACCGTAAATCAGCCAAGAGATCAACGACCATACCTCGACCGGATCCCAGTTCCAGTAACTCCCCTTGACCTGATTTGACCAGAGGGCCCCGGAGACGATCATCAATCCGAGCAGGATGAATCCTCCACAGACAAAACGGTAGCTCAGTTCATCAAGAGTCCGCAGGTCGGGAAATTTATCGTAGAATCCGCCGGACTTCCGTTCTTTCATCAGGAAGAGCAACCCCAGGGCTGCGGCAAGCAGAACTCCGCTGAAGCCGGTTGCTGCGGCAAAGATATGTGTCCAGAGCCAGGTACTCTGCAATGCAGCAGGAAGAGTACCACCGATAGCCTTGGTCATGGTTCCGGCCCATCCGAGAAGAATAAAACAGACCGGCATGATTAATACTCCGGCCGCTTCAAGATTCCGGGCAAATAACTGAGTGATAAGAAAAACAAAAACCGCAATCAGAACGCCGGATGCAAGAGACTCTGAAATAGAAATAAACGGCGGGATACGTCCGAAGTACCAGCGCAGCGCAATGGCTCCCAGATTACCGCTGAAACCGATCACAACCAACGACAGGGCACAGTTGAAAAGAGCATCTTTACGTGCCAGCAGACCGAATATATAGCAGAACGCGGCAATACCGTAACAGGCTACCGCTGTCCAGAAAAAATTCATTTCATACTGTATTGACATTATCACCCCTCCAAACGGGACTTCCGCATGCCCGGAGCTTCAAACGATGACTTTAACGCACTGTCGTAATAACATGGATGTTGTGTCGAATACAAACTGAAATAGTGGTTTTGCCCACGATGAGAGTGCTTTTCAAACCTTTATCCAACAGGGATAAAGGGGATAAACAGGATGAAACCTTACAACTTCAAAATTCTTTTTTGGTTTACCCAAAAATTTTGAATGCTGGTATTAGCCGTTATCCGCAGTTATCCCCTTCATCCCTGTTAAATTGCCTTTTGGCATGAATTGGATACTGGAACAAAGGATGGGAGAAATGCGAGAAAGGAGTTATGATTAAACTGTTGGGGGGTCACACATGTTCAGTTTGAATATATTTTAGGCAACATTTGTATAATCGTTGGGCAAGAATATCACGCCAAGCAAACGCAAAAACTTTGAAATCGCTGCAATTGCACTCTTCATCCAGCTGGTGTATATATTGCATGATAGTTGAAGGTTTATCTCACACACCATCAGCATTTTGTACAGGAGTTGACCATGTCCACCACTGCGGAAACCAGCCATCGTCTGACCGAAGAAGTCCTTGCGCTTATCGAAGCCGGCGTCGATGCCGAACTTTCCGATGAACGATTTAATGACTACTGCATGCAAATATTTGCGCTGCATTACGAAACCAACAAAATCTTCCGCGAATTCTGTGACCTCAAAAAAGTAAAACCGAGTGACATTACATGTTGGCAGGACATTCCCATGGTCTACAATGATGTTTTTAAAACACATCTGGTTGCATCCTTTCCACTGGAACAGTCCGTTATGGCATGCCTGACCGGCGGCACCACCAGCCTTACTCAGCGCGGTCGCATTTTCCGCGATGAAGACGGCAAAAAACTGGTTTTCGGCGCCAACAAGAGGATGACCGGTTCCTATCTCTTCCCTGATTTTGAAGAGGGGAAGCGCTGCCGTATCCTGATTCTTGCCCCCAGTCCACAACTGGCGCCCTCCATGGGGATGGCCATCGGGATGGATCAGACCCGCACCCACTTCGGCACAGAAGACAGCATGTTTCTGCTTGGTAAAAGCGGTATTGACATTAAAAACCTTCTGAAAGCGCTGCGAGAGTCTGAAGCCGGCGGGATCCCGGTTGCGTTGATAGGAGCTACTGCCGCTTACGTCTACTTCTTCCAGTCATGCCGCCGCAAGAAAATGAAATTCAAACTCCCTCAGGGAAGCCGCATCTGTGATGGAGGAGGATACCGGGGACGCTTCGGCGTCGTCACCCGTGATGATTATTATGCGATGGTGAAGGAGATTCTCAGTATACCGGAAACTCATTGCGTAAACGTACTTGGCGAGGCGGAGACGGCAACAAACCTGTTTGATGATGCATTACGTCGTCATGTCAAGGGGCTGCCACCGCACGAACGCACCCGCCCGGTGCCCCCCTGGTCACGGGTTCTTGCGATGAACATTGATGACTTGAGCCCGCTGCCTGACGGCGAAGTCGGCCTGCTTGCCCATTGGGATCTGGCCAATATACCAACCGTACTTTCAGTGATAACGGATAACCTGGGTTATACAACCGACAACGGCACGGGGTGCGAAATCGTCGGCCGGGCCAAGATTGAAAACGGCAAAGTCTCGCCGCTGCCCGATGAAGAGAAGACCATGGGGGCGATGGGAGATTCAGCCATCTTCCGGATGCTGGAAACCTACTCAAATTTTTCAATAGACCTGAAGATGCGCTTTGCCAAGGATCCGAAGGTTGAGCCGAGTATTCGGGAAGAGATCGAAGCCAGGCCCGGATCAGTGGCTTCCTGCCCGCAGGTGGTTGACGAGATCCTGATGGCGCAGTCCAGTAAAGAGGCCGCCAAACTTCGGGATGCGTCGCTTGACACCTTCAGGGATCAGACCGATCGGCCACTTGAGTGGTACAAGTCGGAAGAGGAAAAGCAGGATCTGAAGGATCATCCGGCAGGACTGCAGTCGGAAAAACCGGTTAAGTAGACAGCCCGACTCCGTCTACAAAAATGGCGACTGGAAAGAGATTCCAGCCGCCATTTTTTTACCCTGTGATGAAACAATCAGACAATAAGCTGCTTTTCCCGCACAGCTTTCTTTTCATCCTTCCACTTCTCGTAGGCGATTTTCATACCCTTCCGTACCGGCAACTGGTTCATCAAAGACAAAATATGCGCATACGGAAAGCCGGACAACGGCACATGCCGCATATGGCTTATTATCCGCCACAGGCTCAAAAGCTCCAGCGAGCTTTCGTAGAATGCCTCCTCCCGAGCCTCCGGAGTCATACGAGGATCAGGGTGCTCAAACAGGGCATAGGCGCCGGTGTAATACTCCCAGCCAAGATCCTTGTACAGGTACGGTTCGTACTGGCGACGCAGCTCCGTCCCCGGATACGGGACAATCAGAGAAGGGTGCATACTGACCCCCAACCGGTCGGCAAGATCAACGGAACGTTTGAAATCTTCCAGCGAATCCTCGCGGCTGCCAAGCATATAAAACAGGGAGACATCGATGCCGTGATCACGCAGGGTTTTGACAGCCCTTTCGCGGTCAACGCCGATCTTGCCGTCCGCCTTGTACGATGTCAGCGCTTCGTCGGAGATAGCATCCCACCCGACCCAAACGGTCAGCATGCCGCTCTCGCGGGCGGCTTTCAGCATGCGCGACCCGGCCGGCGACATCACCGGACGGAGGCTTCCGAACCCCATCCACTTCTTGCCGCCACCCTTAAGCGCCGTAAACATGTCAATGGCGCGCTGCTCGAACCCCTGCCACCAGATATTTTCATCGCCGTTGATATACATCTTCTCCGGGATTGCATTAACATCACGCACCACGTGGTCAATGGGTCGAAAGCGGATATCGGCGCCGTAAAACGGCTTGACCGAACAGAAGGTACAGTTGTAGGGACAGCCGCGCGAGGTATTTACAATCCGGAACTGATGCCTGTCCTGCAGCATCCCGTACAGCGGCGTCGGCAGGTCATCCAGCGGTATCTGCTCCCCTTTGTAGAACGGTTTGAGCTGACCGGCACGATAGTCGGTAAGAAGTTGCGGCCAGGCGGTTTCCGCCTCGCCGATCACCACCGCATCGCCGTAGGTTTTGGCTTCTTCCGGCATGGCCGAGGCATGCATGCCGCCGAAGACGACCGTTATGCCCCGAGCCCGCAGTTTTTCTGCAATCCGGTAGCCCGGTACCGATGTCGGTGTCAGAATACTGATGGCCGCCAGGTCGCACTCCAGGGTATCAAAAGCATCCGGTGTCGCGCTGGCACTGATCAGTCTGATTTCGATGGTTGGGTCAAAGCGGCGGGTCAGCGCAGCCAGATATTCCAGAATCGGCGGGGCAACCGGCGTCCAGCCGAACGGTAATGGTGGGAAAATGATGCA
>JANNLB010000192.1:0-18502 GCA_031396605.1 Geobacter sp.
CACGCCCATGTCCTGATCTACGGAATACTGGTGGTAGTGGTAATTCTCTTCATGCCGGAAGGGGTATTAGGCTATTTCAGGAAGATGGCCGCCAAAAAAAAGGGGGGTGAAGCCTGATGGCCATTCTGGAAATCAAACATGTCAGCAAATTCTTCGGCGGTCTGGCCGCCAACTCGGATGTTTCCTTTGAAATGGCACAGGGTATGATCATGGGTCTGATCGGCCCGAACGGCGCCGGCAAGACCACCCTCTTCAACTGCATCACCGGCTACTATCCGCCTTCAAAAGGAGAAGTCATCTTTGACGGCCGCCGCATGAACGGGCTGCAGCCGGATGCGGTCTGCAAGCTGGGGATGGCCCGCACCTGGCAGAAGGTACGCCCCCTGGCCAAGATGACCGTGGTGGACAACGTTATGGTGGGTGCGCTCTGTCGCACCAACTCTCTCAAAAAGGCCCGTGAAATGGCCATGGAACAGGTCAAAGTCGTGAGACTGGAACACCGGGTCGATTTTCTGGCCGGTGGTCTGCCGATCGGCGAGCGGAAAAAACTGGAAGTCGCCAGAGTTCTGGCGACGCAGCCCAAGCTGCTGCTGCTGGACGAGGTCATGGGCGGCCTCAACCCGGCCGAGAGTGAGGAAATCATCCAACTGATTCTTGATATCCGCAAACTGGGCATCACGCAGATGGTTATAGAGCACGACATGAAAGCCATCATGCGCATCTCCGACCGCATCGTGGTACTCAATTCCGGTGAAAAACTGGCCGAAGGGGCGCCTGAAGAGATTGTCAAGAACCCGGAAGTCGTGGCGGCATACTTAGGAAGCGAATAAAATCAAGAGGTATCCATGCTCAAAATAGACAAACTCAATTTCAGTTACGACGACATGCAGGTCCTCTGGGATATCGATCTGGAGGTGCATGAGGGAGAGATCGTCACGGTGGTCGGCGCCAATGGCGCGGGTAAGTCCACCACTCTCAAGAACATCTCCCGCCTGGTGAGACCATCGTCCGGCTGCATCACCTTCAATGGTGAGATCATCAATGATCTGGAATCGCACCAAATTGTTGAACGCGGTATTGTCCAGGTGCCGGAGGGCCGCAAGATATTCCCGGAGATGACTGTCCTGGAAAACCTGCGCATGGGTTCCTTCATCAAGAGCGCCCGACCCGATCGGGAGACAAACGTGGAGCGGGTCTTCACCATGTTTCCGCGTCTCAAGGAACGTGAAAAACAGCTGGGCGGCACAATGTCCGGTGGAGAACAGCAGATGCTGGCCATAGCCCGCGGGCTGATGGCCAACCCGAAACTGCTGCTGCTGGACGAGCCGTCTCTTGGACTTTCGCCTTTATTTGTTAAAATCATCTTCGAGATCATCCAGGAGATCAACAAACAGGGCGTCACGATCCTGCTAGTAGAACAGAATGTTTTCCAATCCCTGAAGATCGCCAACCGGGCCTATGTGCTGGAAACCGGCCGGGTCGTCCTGTCAGGAACCGGCAGCGAATTATTGAGTAACGACCATGTCAAGAAAGCATTCCTCGGAATGTAAGGAGAATTGTTATGCAAACTGTAGAACAATGGATGACGCCCGATCCGTATACTATCGAAGTTGACGCTTCCATTATCGAGGCAATGCACGTGATGAAGGAAAAAGATATCCGCCGCCTGCCCGTAACCTGTAGTGGCAAATTTTGCGGACTGATCACCGACCGGATGATCAAGGAATTCACCCCCGGTCAATCCTCATCCATGGACACCTGGGAGGTGCACTACATCCTTGCCAAAGCTACCGTCAAAGATGCGATGAACCCGCATCCGCTGACGATCACCCCCGAGGCACCGCTCTGCCAGGCCGCCCAGATAATTCACGACAACAAACTTTACGGTCTGTGCGTAACAGACGGCAACAATAACCTTGTGGGCCTACTGACAACCACCAATCTGATGGAAGCTCTGATTTCAATCTGTAGTTCAAAATAGTCAGGAATAAACCCGAAAGAGGAATACCGTATGAATCTGAATCGGTGTTTCAAATGTCTTTTGATTGCAATCGCTGCCCTTGCACTGCCGCTTACCGTTCAGGCCTCGCCGATCGTAATAAAGTTCAGCCATGTTGTCTCCCCGCATACCCCCAAAGGAAAGGCCGCCGATTATTTCAAAAAACTTGCTGAAGAGCGCACCAAAGGGCGCGTAAAAATTCAAGTCTATCCGAACAGTCAACTCTACAAGGATAAGGAAGAGATGGAGGCGTTGCAACTTGGTGCGGTTCAGATGCTGGCTCCATCGCTTGCCAAGTTTGCGTTGCTGGGCGTCAAAGAGTTCGAAGTATTTGACCTCCCCTTTATTTTTGACAACTACCAGGAACTGCACAAGATCACTCAGGGTCCGATTGGGGCCAAGCTTATGGCCAAGCTTGAATTAAAGGGAATCCATGGTCTAGCCTACTGGGACAACGGTTTTAAAGTTATGAGTTCCAACAAGCCGCTCAAAGCTGTTGAAGACTTCAAAGGGCAGAAGTTGCGCATCCAGTCTTCAAGGGTTCTTGAGGCTCAGATGCGATCAATGGGTGCCAACCCACAGGTCATGGCGTTCTCTGAAGTTTATCAGGCGCTCCGGAACGGCATAGTAAACGGAACAGAGAACCCGCCTTCCAACCTGTACACCCAAAAAATGCATGAAGTTCAAAAATACGTGACTCTCTCCGATCATGGCTACCTTGGGTATGCCGTCATTGTTAACAAAAAGTTTTGGGTTGGCCTGCCAGCCGACATCCGTACCCTCCTTGAGGGTGCCATGAAAGATGCTACCAGATTTGCCAATGATATCGCTAAAAAAGACAACGAAAATGCGCTGGCGGCGGTCAAAAAGTCGGGCACCACCCGGTTTGTAACCCTGACTGTTCAAGAGCGTTCAGCCTGGAAGAAGGCCATGGATAAGGCCCATAAGGATAACATGGGACGTATCGGCGCTGACCTGGTTCAGGAAGTGTACAAGGTAACCGGGTACAAACCCGATTAAACCTTTTTGTGGCTCAACAACGCAGAATCCTTTGAGGGCCAGAGGGACGGAACACAAGCTTTTATAGTTACCGGCATTGCCTGATCTACTTTTTTTTGAGACGTTCCAGTTTTTTTAGAACAGACTCGTCTGGATAAATCCGCATGACAAATTCAAGCTCTTTTATGGCGTCCTGGTGATTTCCTTCTTTGGCATATATATTTGCAAGTTTCAAATGCGGCATATAAGAGGATGGTTCTACTTTAACAGCCTCAAGATACTCCTGACGGGCTCGAACAAAATCATTTTTTGCTTCAAAAATTGCACCGCGCATTGCATACGGAATCGAACTCTTTGGCTGCAATTCAGAGGCTATCAGTAACGAACGTAATGCTTCGTCGTAATTTTTCTGAAGCATTAACGCTTCTGCGAGTGCCCGGTGGCCGAGAGGGTTTTTCGGTTCTATCCTGATCGCTTCCTTGAACGCATTTATCGCAGCTTGCGTCTGTTTTTCACTCCCTGCTTTCATCAGCACTATCTCTTCAAATATATCCTTATCATTTTCAGCCGGAACATATTTTGACTGCTGCATCAACGCATTACCTAAACCTACGTAGGGTCTCGCCTTGTTGGGGCTTTTCTTTACGACATCTTTCCAGAATATTACTTCATCCTGCCAGACCAGGTTTCGTACAATGGCCGCAGCCGAAAAACCAAATACCGTCAACACCAGGAGAAATGTTACTGTTTTTGATCGTTCTATTGATTTATTAGTCCAACGGTTGAACAAAACCGCACTACCTGCAAGAAGAAAAAAGAAAAATCCGACAGAGGGGAGATAAGCCCGGTGCTCAAAAATCAGGTCATCAATTGGTACAATGCTCGATTCAACTGACAGAGTAATGAAAAACCAGAAGATGCCGAACGCCATAATCTTATAGAGCCTGCATTCTCTTGAACGATTCAATAGATAGAAGCCCGTCAACACTATTATGAGAAGCAGGGCAAGCGGAAGTAATACCTCTAGATTGAAAAAACTTTTTTGCAGCGGGATATCATAATCAAAGTTTTGTCCGACCGGCAGAAACAGCAGCCTGATATAGGTCATAATGACGCCAAACTGGGTTATCAGGTAATCCCATGACGAAATGCCACCAAAGTTAACAAGGTTAATGGCACTGGAGACACTCTCTGCTTTTTCAGAGCTTTCCGGTGTCGCAAGCTGCAGAAGCTTGGCGGGAATAATTGCCATCGTCAGAATGAACGGGATTAACCTGACGAGTCTTTGCACGGTGTTATCGCGAAAGAACATGAATTCAACCAGGACAATGATTACTGGAAGCGTAAAGGCTATTTCTTTAGATTCCATGGCGAGCACGGCAGAGAAAATAGAGAAAAAATAGGCCATGACACGTGATTTTGGTGTTGAAGCACATCGAGACAGTACATATAAGACAAGTGAGGCGAGATAGAAAAAAGTTGCCAGGGGAATGAATCGCTGAATGATATAAGTCACCGCCTGAGTCTGCAGAGGATGACAGACAAACAGGAGTGCAGCAAACAGCGGCAGATGTGATTTCCCCTCTCCGGTTAAATTGCCGTATTGTTCTTTATCTGCCGCCATGGCAGGAGTTTGTAACAGCTGCACAAAAAAATAGTACACGAGCATGCCGCAGCCGATATGGAGCAGCAGGTTGACGATGTGATATCCGAACAGTCCGAAACCATGAAGTGCGTAATTTACGGCAAAGGTGAAGTAGGCTACGGGACGGAGAATGAGATTGTTTTTGATATCCTGATTTATTGCATAATCAAATACTTTCCGAGAGTCCGGAAAACAGTCAAAACTCTTGATTACCGGATTTTTTATCAGATACACATGGTCATCAAATATGAACGGTACATTTATGGTATTGAAATAGACGATAAAGCCGGCTGCAAGGATAAGAAGAATATGAATAAATGGATCGTTCCAGAGACTCCTCCTTTCCTGTTCTGATTGTAACTGTTGTTCTTGACCGATATCATCGTCTAAGGCAGACGTTTTAATGTTTTTTTTGGTTTTTTTCACGTAAAATCACCATATGGAATTAATCTGTTACGATTTGCGAGCCACCACGAATAGTGAACTGCCAAAAGGCGACGCAGTTACTCCGAGGAACATATTTTCCAAGACAATTATTTTCAACAGCAGTGAGTTAATCAGTGGATGTGGCATGGAAACGTCTGATGCAACAACTTTCGGATCACCTTTCAGGCGAACTGAAAGCCTTGACAACAGACGGTAAACGGCTATGAAAGGCAGCAGAATACTGACGCGATAGGTAGCGAACGTAATTTCGAAACCGGCTTTTTGCAGCCGCTCACGGAGTATTCGCCTGGTATAACGCTCTCTGGTATGCACCGCTATGTCATGCGTACTGCGCAGAAATTCATAGGCGACCAGATTCAGAATCAGCATGCCGCCCGGTTTGATGCCGCTTCGTAGTCTGCGTATGACCGCTACATCGTCGGAGATACCGGTGTGGTACAGGACATCGACAGAAGTGACGACGTCAAAGGTATCGGGCTCAAGTTCAACGGTGTTCAGATCAGCCTGGTAAACGTCGCTGACACCACGCAGTCGGCAGAACCGCAGCGCCTCCTCTGATGCGTCACACCCGCTCACACTTTGCCCGTTTGCGGTCAAAAGTTGGCAGAGCCGTCCCGTACCGCAACCTGCGTCAAAAATCCTGAGCGGGCGCCCCAGGCGCAGTGACTCCCGCCGAATTATCGCCTCAATCAGATTATGAAGCCCAACATACCACCAGTGGTGCTCTTCGGCTTCGTACATGCGTGCATATTCGATCAGGTTCATACCGTCATCTCACTCTCAGGCGAAGTAGCGCCGTATGGCGGCGACCACCTCTGCAGCGTGTTCTTCCGGCAATTCCGGATACATGGGGAGCGAAAGGATGGTGCCGGCAAGTCGCTCCGTAACCGGAAGAGTCCCGGTGCGGTATCCAAGAAAATGATATCCGCGCATCAGGTGGATCGGGTCGGGGTAGTTGACTTTTGTTTCTATTCCTTCTCCTGCCAGGTACGCCATCAACCCGTCGCGGCGTTCGGTCCGGATGGTATAGAGGTAAAACTGGTGGCTCCGCCCTACCCTTACAGTCGGGAGACACAAGCCGGCAAGTCCGGTCAATCCATCGTCATAGATGCTGGCAATGCGGCGACGTTGCTCAATTGCCGACTCCAAACCCGGCAGTCTAAGATTAAGAATGGCGGCTTGCACTTCATCCAGCCGGGAGTTGTACCCCTCTTCCTCGGAATAATAGCCGCTGTCCATGCCGTACATTCGCAGCCTTTTAAGACGCAGAGCGAGATCAGGACGTGACGTGGTCACTGCACCGCCGTCGCCGAAAGTTCCCAGAACCTTTGTAGGGTAAAAGGAAAATGCTCCGGCATCGCCCAGACTGCCGGCGCGGCATCCGTTATAGGTGGCGCCGCACGCCTGGGCGCAGTCCTCCACAACCGACAGTCCGTAGCGGTTGGCACACTCCAGCAGCGGCAGCATGTCCGCCATCTGCCCGGACAGGTGCACCGGCAGAATGCAGCGCGTTTGCCGGGTTATGACCCTGTCGAGCAATGACACGTCCATCAGGAAGGTATCTTCCTCAACATCCACAAACACCGGCATGGCGCCGGTGGCTCTGATGGCGGCCACTGTGGGAACCGCCGTGTTGGATACAGTGATAACCTCATCACCCGGACCGATGCCGAGAACTTTCAGAGCGAGAAAAATGGCGTCGGTGCATGAATTTACTCCCACAGCGGCAGCAACACCGCAATAAGCGGCGAAACACTGTTCGAAGGAGGCAACCTGCTTTCCAAGGATCAGACGCCCTGATGAGAAGACGCTGTCAACGGCGCGCAGATAATCGTCGCGATGTGCGGCGTATTCCTCAACATAGTTCCAGTATCGGATCTTCGCTGGTTTACGCTCCATATTTCACTTCCCTCCGAATACAGTTATGATGAAACAATTCGGCAAGTTCCGCCAACGCTCCGGCCATCGCATGTTCCTCAATCCACCGGCCACTCCGTATCAGACTGCAGACATGCTCGATAGTGGCCAGAAAATGGTCGTTTGCAGGTGCGTTATACGACTCGTCGTTTCCATCAACCGTAACGATAATCCTGTTTTCCAGATCCACCGGAGTTGTATAGGCACGTTCGACCCTTATGGATCCACGCTCGCCGCTGATTTCGTAGAAGGACCGGTACGGCTGGTTGAAAGCGGTCAGGAAAGAAAACCTCTCACCAGCCTCAGTGATGGAATCGGCCTGGAGTGACAGGGTAAGACCGTCCCGTATCTTCGCACTTCCCCGGAGAAAGCGGTGATTCTTCCCATTCAGGAAACTTAGCGCCGCGCTCAACGGGTAACGGTTCATGTCGTTAAACGCGCCGCCTCCCATGTCCGGGTCAAACCTGAAGTCCCCCTCAATCGGCCCCGGAAAGGAAAATTCACTCCAGAGTGATTGAATCCGGCCGATACGTCCTGACAGTAAGAGCTCCTTCACCGTCTTGTACTGCGGGTGCTGCAGGTACATGAGGTTTTCGAACAACAGCCTGCCATGCCTGTCAGCCGCCTCCAGCATCCGGACGACCGAACCGGCATTCAGAGCCAGCGGCTTTTCACACAGTACATGTTTCCCCTGCTCAAGAGCGCGTATGCTCCATTCTTCGTGGAGATGATTGGGGAGCGAGATATAGACCAGGTCGATGGCCGGGTCGCAGACAAGCTCCTGATAGGTCAGAAGTGCTGCCGCTACTCCGGGGACCAGGGAAACCACATTGTCCTGCTGTCTGCTTGCCAGTGCGGTGAGAGTCGCCTGATTGCTTTTCAGCAGAGCAGGAATAAATTTGCGTCGGGCAATATCGGAGCACCCCAGGATACCTACACGGATCATGCCGCCTCCCGACAAAGCAGGCATGACAAAATACTCCGGGCACAGGAGTTGACCAGCTCACCCAGATGGATCAGGAATATGACCTGCTCCAGCGGAACCCAGTGGTAATCGACAGGATGCTCCAAGATCGCGCCATCCGGCAGTATAAGAATGCGGTGCAGATGATATTCCCGATAAAAGCGCGCTCCTTCCTCGGTCTGGCGGCTTTCGTGAACATGATTATAATGTACCGGTTCCAGAAATTCATCGTACAGGAACGGTTTTTTCAACTTCCGGCTACCCTCATAGTTACCCTGAGTAAACTGGACCGTTGGGCCAAGTTGCACAGTACTTCGATTGCCGACCTCGGCCTTGGCCTGCATCAGTATTTCAATGCCATCTGTGCAATTCCTTACCAACAGCCCGATGATCCCTGCGGCAGGATTTTCGATGATTGGCTGCCCCCAACTCCGGACTTCCCTCGTTCCGGAAGAGACCTGTAATCCCACAATCCTGAAGAAACGCCGCTCTCTGTGTGAGAAATAACCCTTTCCGTCAATGTTCCATTCCTGCAGATCGTTCAAACCTATACGCCGTGTCAGCATATGGTTGGCCGCCCTGCGGTCGTCGAGCCACTGGAGCGTAGCCCGTAGTCCGTTTTCCTGTTCACGAAACAGGGATTTCGGCCGATTTTCCCGCCCCCATCCAGATACGAAGGCCAAACTTGACAGGATGCTGCGGGTGCAGGCGTTCACCAGATTGTCCTGTTTCATCAGACGAACAATTTGCCGCATGGTCAGCCAGATAAAACTATCCGGCAGTGCCTCCTGGAAATCGTTCTCCGCGACTACGATCATATTTCGGTTGGACTTGTACAGGAAACGTCCGCCGTCTTCCGTCTGGAGGCGGGCAAACAGGATTCGCGCCCGATCAGGCCCGGCGAACAGTTCCAGAAATTGCGGCTGTGCGCCGCCATGAGCGCCGGTATAGTTGCTGTACGTTGCCTGAACAGTAGGAGATAGTTGAATGTTGCCCAAGTTACCCGGTTCCTCTTTGGCCTGCAGACAAAAATGCAGGATACCATTGATCTGTTTGGACAGAATACCGAGTATACCTGTTTCCGGCTGTTCGATAATCGGCTGATCCCACTCCAGTTCGTCACGGTCAATCCGGTGCCTGACACTGACACCGATAACGCTGAAGAATCGACCGTTATTGTGGCAGATATTGCCGCTTGCGCTGTCACGCCTCCAACCGTCCACCGCTTCCAACGGAACGAGTATCGATTTTTGGGTGGCTTTCAGCCGCGCGTGCAGTATCCAGTCATCCACAAACAAATCATCATTAAGCGGTGAACAACTATTGCATGAGGCCTTAACAGCTGCCATATCATCCGGGCTGACAGCTATGGCAGCTGCATATTCGCATGCATGGCGATCATTCAGCATGGCTGGCGCATCCCGATGATTCACTTGCTGGACGGGAAATGAGCTTTTCCCTGATAATAAACTGCGGTTTCTTATTTTGTTTAAGATAAATGCGTCCCACATACTCACCCAGAATACCGGTGGCAAATAACTGCAAACCTCTGAAAAACATGCTTACGGATGTCAGTTCTTCAAGATCGGTAGGGTCAGTTATTAATGGACTAATAGAACCAAGCATCGTAGAGATTACAGAATATGTACCCAATATTGTCAGTAAAAATCCAATTAAGGTCAAAATGCGTAGTGGAATGAGTGAGTAGCTGACAATCATGTTTCCCCAAAGCGCGGTCAGGTTTTTCAGGGTGTAGCCGGATCTGCCCGCTAGTCGCTGATCGTGACGTACCTCCACCGTCCCGATATTGCGTGTTATCTCCAGGATTATGGCGTCCAGATAGGGATTGGGTGTTTTGTGGATGATAACCTCATCTACAAGGAAGCGATTCATGGCTTTAAAGCTCGAGAGATAAAGATTCGCCGGCTTGTTAAGGATAACTCGCGCCATGCTGCCATTCAGGTAGCTGCCAAGATTGCGGAAAAAACTATCGTTCTTTTCCGGATATGTACAGTACACCACGTCAAAGCCCTTCTGAATTTCTGTCACCAGTCTGATAACTTCTTCCGGAGGGTTCTGGAAATCGTCGTCCATGACGATAACATAGTCACCTTGCGCCTGATTAAGTCCGGCCATAACAGCATTGTGTTCACCAAAATTACGCGAGAGTCTGGCATATACGACCGTTTCCGGGTGTTCAGCATGGAGCTGTTTGCAGACGGCATCAGTACCGTCATGGCTGCAGTCGTTAACCAGTATGATCTCAAGCCGGAAGCAGGCCGCAAGCCTCTTTATGAGTTCACGGCACAGATCGGCTATGGTATTTTCCGCATTATACACAGGGATGACAATTGAAAGCGAGGTCAAGTAAGTTCCTTGTACGATTGTTATTTTTTACCCTTGTTGTTTTTGCGAACAGCCTGTTTCTTTCCGGTATGAGTGGTTTTTTTCTTGAGCGAAGCCTTTTTCTTCCCGATATGAGTATTTTTTTTCCTGTGCACATTCTTTTTAAGAGTCTGTGGATTGAATTTAATACTGCTGAGGAGCAGTTGCGGTTCCGCTAACGTCGGGTCCGCCTTCTTCGAAGCCTCCAGCATTTCGCGCGATTCTGACAGTCTCCCGGTTTTCAGGTAGGTTCGTCCCAGGGCTAATAGCATTCTGGCGTTATCAGGCTGAAGTTCAATCGATTTTGTATATTCAATAACGGCGAGGTCGTATTCTTTTTTTAACTCGTAGACGATCCCCAAACGGTAATGGCGCTGGGGATCGTCAGGCGCCTTGCCCAGCCAATCTTTTACAAATGTTGTAAGATCATCGTAGCGTCTCTGTTTTACATACAGGGTAATCAGGGCGTTGCGGGCCGCCTCATCATCGCTGTTCAGCCTGAGGACTTCCTTGTATTGGTATTCCGCCTTTGCAGGCTGAGCTCCGCGAGTAAATATTCTTGCCAACTCCCGGTGCCCCTCAATATTATCAGGATCAAGACGTACCGCAGATTCATACTCATTAACCGCATTTTTCAGATCTTTCATCCGGTCATACACCCGGCCCAGGTTCAGGTGATACAGGGGGTTGTCCTCCCTGAGCCGAATCAGTTCGCGGTACTGAGCGGCCGCTTCCGTAAAACTGCCACGCCAGGTAAAAATTTCTGCCAGCCTGCGATGGGCATTAACATTGGCCGGGTCATGGCTGAGGGCCAAACGGTATGCGGAGATAGCCTCATCAAGCTGGCCGCTACGTTCCTGCAGCAGGCCCAGATCATAGAACACGGCGCCGTCTCTGAAGCCTGTTTTGACGAGAGCCGTAAAGGTTGCCATGGCATCATCATCCCGACCGGCCGACATCTGAGCTTTCCCGAGTTTATATTGCGTTTCAGGCCAATCCTGACGACCCTTGAGTGCAGTTTGGTACGAGCCGATAGCCTGGCCATACTCCCGCGATTTCATGTATTCGTCACCTTTGCGGGCAAAATCCTCCGGATTTATGGTGACATCAATTCCTGCCAGAAGGAATTCTTTACGGGCAGCTTCGCGCTCGCCTTTCTCCATCAGCAGTTCTGCCAGCAGGCGATGCCCTTCCTTGTCCGATGAATTGTCGCGAACGCATACCTGCAACTCATCTATCGCCCGGTCAAGTTGACCGGATCTCCGATATACATCAGCAAGACCTTGATTAAACTTCACCTCTTTGGGCTTTAACACCTTGAGTCGCAAGTACTCTTTTTCCGCTTTGTCAAATTGCCCAAGACGAACATATGCCTCCGCTCGGCCTGCATGAATTTCCACATCATCGGAGTATGTCTTTAACGCTTCGCCATAGTGAAAGAGAGCCAGAGCAGGAAGTGACCCTTCACTCATGATACGAGCAATGGCGCGATGATAACGGGGGTCAGATCGCCCCATGAGCCCTTTTGCTAACTCCACTGAGGCTTCTTCTTCATGACCGCGATCAAGAAGAAGCAGGCCGAGATTGCCGTGCGCTTCTGCAATAGTATTATCTTTGGCCAGTACCTCACGGTAAAGAGGGATTGCGGCATCGTGTTTCGAAACCATTTCTGCCCGAAGGGCTTTTATAAATAACCCGGCGGCACCATTCGGGCACGATTTAAGAACGGAATCTTCCAGTTTTACACGTTTGACAGGATCTGTAACATTTGAGAGCGTATCAAGGGCAGTACGTGCTTCTTCACAGGGTTCTGACTTGCCCAGGCCCCAACTGAAACCGCAGCAGAATACTGTAACAACAAAAAGTGCAGCGATTCGGAATACTGTCACACAAGGGTGAATCATAATTCTCTCTCCGTAAAAAGGAAGAATCGATTAAGAACTTCCCTGACTTTGCCGAAGACGGTGTCATCACGCTCTCCCGGATTTTTTCTGTCCGCAGCAGAAATACGCCCTGCTATCCGGTCCCGCTCCCAGGCAATTTTCAGATCGGGTGGGAACGGGACTCATGGATACAGGTCGCTAAACCAGCGAAACCAACATCATCTGGTTACGACAACAAACTCGTCACGACGGTTTTTCGTATAAGCTGCCTCATCACTTCCCTGAATGGCGGGTTTCTCTTTACCGTAGCTGAGGATTGAGAGGCGGCCCGGCTTGACACCCATGGTGACCAGGTATTGCTGTGCCGCTTTGGCACGACGTTCCCCAAGCGCAAGGTTGTACTCAGCAGACCCCCGCTCGTCACAGTTACCCTCAATCCGTATTTTCGACGCGGCTTCCTTCGCCAATGCCGCGGCATTTTTGGCAAGTGTGCTGCGAGAGGATTCAGAAAGGTCAGCCGAATCAAAATCGAAGTAGATCTTTCCCAGTGCCGCCTGCAGTTCCGTTATGGAAGATGTACTTTGTGGTTGTTGTGCAGATGCCGGCTGTAAAGAAGTAGCTTGCGCGACCGGGTTTGTAGCGGTCTGTTTGGATGGAGTTGGATTGGCTTTTTGTTCTGTGGACTCAGGTGTATCAATATTCTTGGCAACAGTTGTTGGTACAATTCCCTCGTCCTTCTTGACAACGTCCTGCTTTGCACAACCGGCAGTCATGAATGAGGCAATAAGAAACACGGAAACGGCATAAAACGATGCGCGCTTTAACATGGGAGATACTCCTTTTGGATATGAAATTGTAGAATTCGGCGCACTGCAGCGCCCGATTCGGAGTCAAACAAACTACGGAATTAAAGATGGAAACTTATGCGAGAGTGGGTGATACCGGGGGAGCTCGTGGAGGAAAAGGGGTAAGCGACAAAAGGGGTACCGGCAAAAAAACAGTGTGTACTTCATTGGAATACACTTCTGTGGCAAAAAACTCGAAGACAGGCAGAATTGGTATACATGGGTCAACATCTATCTTTTTTACGATAGATTGCAGCACATTATGTACGGGAGTCTTATCAAGCACCGCACGACGCATCGGCTTGGGCTTTTGCGGGCGGGAAAAGTCCGGGACCCTCATTCCCATAAAAACCAGAAACAATGGAATCATGAGGGTTATGAAGCGAATGTAGTGGCTATGCTTTACAAACATTTTCATTGTTTCACACTATCAGCTTTATTTATTCAATACAAGCCGATTGAATTATTCCGGTATATTACCGCCCCATGGAGTTCAGGATTCTACAAAACGGTAACTCTAAATGTCGGCCTGAAAACTTCAACAGACATCACCTTGTTCCTTTTTACGGGTAATCAGGGATTTTAGTTCAAAACTTCCCCCCTCAGCCGGATCCATTTTTCGCATTCAATCACGCAATAGACGATACTCGAAGCCCCGATAATTACCACCCACTCCTTGAGTCCTATCGGCCGACTGCCAAAAGCGCTGTTCATGGCAGGGAGATAGGTGAACAATTCTGTCGTGCTATGGCGGCAGCAGTTATGACGTGGTCACCGGTTATCATCTTGACCTTGATGCCGGCAGTCTGACAGACCCGCACCGCAGCAACTGCTTCAGGTCCGGGGGGATCAATTATCCCCTGCAGCCCCAGAAACGTCAAACTTCCGGCAACATCCCGGCGTAGAGTTCCTGAACCGTCACCTGGTTCTTCGTCAGGGTACCGGTCTTGTCGGAGCAGATTTTTTTCGACAGGAAAAAATAACCTGTCAAAAAGATGTTTTGAAAGTAAGTGGTAAACATGTTATAAAATACACCCCCTTCCCGGATAATTTTTCCGCTCAACGTTATCTCTCTTAAAGTGCGTACGCACGCATCCTGTGTATCGGGGTCAGGAGAAAATCTGTATGCAGAAGCTCAGGCCGCTGTTCAAGAAACTCTCAACCACTGTCACCATATTGCTTGTCCCGCACTCCAGAGGGGGCTCACTCAATTTCAGGATGCCGTATGCACTTCTGGGACTGCTGCTTCTGTTTGCCGGCATCGGGGCAGTGTATACGATTTCCCTGACATATCATGCACTGGATTTCTACGTGATGAAGCAGAAATACGTTCAGATGACAGGGTCGTTCCAGGAGATGAAATCCACAGTCAAATCGCTTAAAGAATCTGAATTGGAATTCAAGCGGATCTTCTCGCTCGGTTCCCGCAAAAAAGTTCTGGATGCGATGGAAGAACCGAAAAACGACGGCTCCATAAATGTTGATGAATTGAAGCTTCAGGTTGCCGAGTCCATGGCTTCGGTCTCAGAGATCAGGGAATTTATGGCCAAGGAGCGTGACGTGTATCGTGCAACTCCGCAGGGAGTGCCGGTCGACGGCCACCTCAGTTCCGGTTTCGGCATGCGCGTTCATCCCCGTTATGGCAGTAAAATGTTCCACTCCGGAATCGATCTGAGCGCCCCGCGGGGAACTCCGATACATGCGACGGCGGACGGTATTGTCAGTTTTTCAGGATGGAGCAGGGGGAACGGTAATATCGTCGTCATCGAGCATGGTCATGGCTTCAGTACGGTATATGCTCACAATTCGAAGAATCTGATACAGGTTGGCCAGACAGTAAAGAGGGGCCATAAAATTGCCGCGACCGGCTCCACCGGGGTGTCAACCGGCCCCCACGTGCATTACGAAGTCTGGAAAAACGGCGAGCGCGTAAACCCGGAATTGTTTGAAGGGGCTGGCAAAAGCTGAACCGGGAGGGGATGAATGTTCTTAAAAAGACAGCCAAGACTTGATACAATCATCGGACCTGAATCGACCTTGAAGGGAGATCTTGCCTCCAAGGGAACGTTGAAGATCGATGGACAGATTGAGGGAAATGTGTCCGCTGACTCCCTTGTTATCGGCGAGGGGGGGATCCTGACCGGAGATGCCGTCGTTCGTGAAATTATTGTCGGCGGCAGGATTACAGGAACAATTCATGCCACTGACGGAGTGGATATCCAGCACAAAGGCGAAGTACGAGGCGATATTTTTGCGGCGCGTCTGACAATCGCCGAAGGGGGGCGTTTCGATGGCCGCTCCACGATGCAGCTCCAGAAGAAGATTTCTTATACTGGTGACGAGGTTGCGGTACTTTCAAGCTGATTCCCAGCCCGGAAGTTACCCCCGCCTCCGTTGTCAACCAAAAAATCCTTTACTCGTCGCGACCACGGTAAGCAGATCATCACCGTTTTTAGCGCCAAGGTCTCCGGCGATGGATGGTGTTATGCAGATGATGCCATTGTAGATCCCGTCAGGATCACTGCTGATGATTTTTACCGGCACCTTCACGCTCTTGCCGTTTTTTGTGTTGTGCAGAAGCAGATTCTTATACTCCAGTCCATGAAAGAAAGTGCTGATAGCTGCGGCAGTTATCGGACCAATCAACGAGTTGGCAGACATGTCTGATGTACTTTCAAGAATTTTTGCTATCAGAATAATTCCTTTGTCATTAGTACGGACTCCGGCTACAGGAGCGGCCTGAGGGGCTCTCCCAACACTCTGCTGGAGAGCAACCGGAACTGACGCCGGCATCTGGGCTATGAGTTTTTCCAGTTTATTGACTGCAACATTCAGGGAAATCTGCAGCAGCTGAACATTAAGAGCCTGCTGGCATAGAAGGATCAGAACGTGTTTTGACATTTTCTTGGCAATGAGCCTGCCTTGTTCAAACCGCATGTCAAGGGCAACTACCCCGCCGGTAAAATCATGTAACCCCTCTACGTTTTGCGTTACCGTAGCACTGATCTCTTTAAGGGATGCAGCATCATAAATCGAAGGCAAAGAATTCGCAACTGCTTTGCCATCGTCATCAATCAAAAGACAGCCTAACACGCCCGGTACACTATGTAGGTTTTTTAGTACTGTATGCATTCATTTCTCCAGTAATGTGTCAGGGATTTGCTTTAATTCATACCGTCATAATGATGAAAACTCTGACTGCTGTTCCGGTGACATGAATAAGCAACCCGGCTGATTTTCTGAGTCACTATCACCCTAAATACACAATTGTCAAGAATTAGTGTTACGAAATAAGCACATGTAACAAAAATATGTTATAGATTTTTTCCGGCTCTTGAGCGGGCATTTTGTTTACAGCAAAGGCTCTTCTGCAAAAGAGGCGGGAAGTTTCCTCCCGGCCTCTTTTGCAGGTTAATCCTATTTGGGATGAATATCTGTTGCCCGGTAAGCGTGCCCGGTGGCCGACATGGCCAGTTTCCCGGTCTCCTCGGCGGAATGGATGCATTCCTTGCCGCAGCCGGTACATTTATAGACCGGGACCTCCACCTGAAACTTGAACGGGTCGGCATGCTTGAATTCCGCCGTCAATTCCTTTGCCTGTTTGCCGGTGGGCGCTCCGGGCAGTTCCTGACCGCAACCGGGGCAGTGGAAGTGCTTTGTAAAAAACCCCTTCTTGACTGCGCTTGGGGCAAACGTGTATGTCTCCTCGTCCATCACCATATCCATCAAATGACCGGCAAACAGGGGGTAGACGAATCGTTTGTGCCCCTCTCCGCAGACTGCGGCCGGCATGGCCATGACGGTCACCTTCACACCGCCCTCTTGCCCGCTGAACGTATCGAGGGGCTTTACGGTCATTTCTCCCTTACATTTGCTGCATGGTCCTTGTGGCTTGCTCATGACTTTTTCTCCTTATGTTTTTGAGTGATTAAATCGGAATCAGACAAACGGAGAAAAAGGAGGCGCCCTGCCCTGCGGCATCCTCAGGCAGACAACCGATTGGGAATTAAACGGCTGGATGAAAACGGGGGATGAGACAACTGTGACGGAACTGACCGCCGGGCGGGGCCGGGCTAAACGCTCAACTATTGAAATGGTTGTTTTTCCGGCTTGAGTCAGAGGGGATGTTTTAAGGCAGGGGGCATCCAGACTGGGAATGCTGTCGGTTGAAAAAGAGACCGGCACGACCACGAACAGGGAAAACACCAGCAGTTGGGATAATGTTCTGGTCACAGAAAACTCCGATTACCGCATCACCCCTGGCGGGGGAGGGTCAGGGTAGTTGGACGCTGGCAGATAAAGTATAACACAACTTCACCCACCTCCCAACCCCCTCCCGTCACCAGAAGTAGGTGCCTCTAGGCAATGGAGGGGGAGTTTGCTAATCCAGCAGCAGCCCCAGTTTTCCGGCCAGCCAGCGGGTGGTGGTGGCCTGGATGATGATGGTCATCAGGATGGTGATAAAGGTGATCGAGGCGATAACATCGGCCCCCGGCACTTTCATGCCGACCAGGATACCGGCCAGCGCGGCGGGGATCACGCCGGTCTCTCTTGTCCAGCACATGAACAGCATCTCGTTCAGACTCCATTTTGCCTTTCTATCCGGCAAGGCGCAAAGGAAGACCGTCGCCGGACGGGCGACCAGCATCAGAACTGCCACCAGAGCGATGCCGCTCCAGAGGTATTTTCCCATCATCTCAAAGTTGACCTGACTGCCCAGCAGGATGAAGATGAACATGCGCATGATCAGCGAAGTAGTCAGGACAAAATCCTCCAACTTCTCCGCCTCCTGATGCTCCATCTCGAAGCCGAAGGCATCCTTGTTGCCAAGCACGATCCCGAACACGAAGACCGCCATGAAGCCGCTGGCATGGAAGTTCTCGGCGCTCATGTAGGCGCCGGCCACCGCCATCAGGGTAACCAGCGGGGCATATTCCAGAAGGAAGCTGAATTTCTCGTGGGCGATCAGAAAGGCGGCCGCATAGCCCAGCACTCCTCCCACAACCACCCCGATCAGGGCATTGCTGAGCAGGTCGAAGGAGGCCTTGCCCAGCGAAAACTCGCCGCCGGTGCCCATGATGATACCCAGCAGAGCGAAGGTGATGATGGCGCCCATGGCGTCATTGAAGGCTGATTCGCTCATGACGGTCTGGGCCACACGGTCCTTGATCCGCACTTGCTTGAAAACCGGCACCAGGGTGGCCGGGTCGGTCGAGGCGATCACGGCGCCGAACAGCAGTGCGGTCATCAGTGACATACCCAGAATCTGAGTTGCTGCAAAACCGACAATGACAACGGTGATGACAACTCCGATCGTGGCGATGACCACAATCGTGATCCAGACCTCTTTAAGCACTTTGAGCCGCAGGCTGGCGCCGCCATCGAACAGAATGTAGCAGGAGCCGAAGATCAGGATCA
>JANNLB010000207.1:0-23139 GCA_031396605.1 Geobacter sp.
CACTCTCACCGCCACTCATTCCAGCCCGCTAAACTCACATCTTTCGACATCGAAAAATTGCCTGTCTATGCAAGCTGTACAATCTGGTTCAGGCGAGCGCAGACTTCGGCAAAAAGATGATCCTGCAGGCGTTTGAGCGGATGGGGCGATGCTTTACGGCTTCTCCAGTCAAAGGATTTTGGCTGGTGACACAGCACATAGCTGTTTTTTTCAGGTTTCTTGTTTTGGGCATTCCCCACAGCCACAGCAAAGGGGTTGTCGGCGTTGTACTCCGCCGTTGTCATGGGCAGGCCGATAACCAGCGACGTGCGTTCGTTGAAGGAACGTGGCGACAGCACCAGAAACGGATGCAGGTCTCGCATCTCGTTACCCGCCTGAGGGTTACAGTTAATCCAGATGATCTCCTGTCGCTCCGGAACCCAGGGTTTTTGTTTTACGATAACCGGTTTTGTCGGTGTCACCATTTTTCAGCCCCCAACGGTTCTTCGATTGCCATCACTTCACCGCCATGCTTTGCCGGATCAAACCGGACAAGTCGCTGTTCAAGAGTCAGCGGCGCGTCGTTAATCGGAGTTATAACCACCCTGCCATCTTCTACAGAAATCTGTACACGTTGATCAACATGCAGGTGGGCGGCACGAGCAACATTAACCGGTAGCCGTACCCCAAGATTGTTGCCCCACTGTTTCAGATCAAGAACCGCTTCTACTTGTGCCATAATTATACTCCTGTCATTGATTGTTTAAACATAGTCTAAACCAATGATGAGTTCCGGTCAATTTAAAAGTTAGGGTCCCCGTAGTTGAGCATGGATTTTACGTTGTGTTACTGCACTGTACTGCACATGGTCAGGCTTTCAAGATAACAAGAAGAAACAACCGGAGAATCCCCCACTCTCACCGCCACTCATTCCAGCCCGCTAAATTCACATCCTCATACCAGCTTTTTCCATTTGACAGAATCGTTATCTGATATCATAATGTCATCATAATATGACATCACTACATGCGGACACGAATATGAAACGGATCAACATAGATACAAACTTTTATGCGGCTTTTAAAAGAAACGAAACTGAAGCCGTTAACCTTCTGAAACAAGCTGATTATATCGGCGTCAGTACGGTCATTCTCGGAGAACTGCTTGCCGGCTTTCGCTGTGGAAACAGGGAACGTGAAAATCGGCTGGAACTCGACCAGTTTCTTGATTCGGCACGGGTGTATATTATCGTTGTTGATGATCAAACCTCTGAATTTTATGCTCAAGTGTTTTCGGAACTGCGCCAGAAAGGCCGCCCTATCCCCTCCAATGACCTGTGGCTGGCGGCTTCGGCATTGCAGCATGGCCTGGCACTGGCTACCTATGACGATCATTTCAAATATATCAGCAGCGTTTTATTGGCGCTGAGGTAAGTGAGGAGACAGCCCATGACAACCATGACACTGCGCGGCATAGACGATACTATAACCGCCGTATTAAAAGACAAGGCCCGACAAGAGGAGACCAGCGTCAATGCCGTGATGCTCAGGATTCTCAGGGAATCGCTCGGAATCGAAAAAAGGAAACGATCCGCCGTCTACAGCGATCTGGATCATCTTGCCGGTACCTGGAGCGCACAGGAGAGTGAAGATTTTCTTCGCGCAACGGCAGTGTTTGAAAAGGTGGATGAGGATATGTGGAAATAAAACCGGAGAACCCCCCACTCCAGCCTCCACTCATTGCAGCCCGCTCGTGGCGAATGTGTCAGAATAATCTCCGTACGACGTTCAAGAAAAGAGGAGATCGATATATATGAAGGCTAAAGCGTTTGATGAAAAGTTTGATGACGGTGAGGATATTTCCATCTATCTCGATGTCTCCAAGGCCCATCGGCCTGAGCAGGAGCAAAAAAGAGTGAACGTGGATTTTCCGTTGTGGATGATTCACCAGTTGGACAAGGAATCAAAGCGCCTGGGAGTGCCCCGGCAGTCCATAATCAAGGTCTGGGTGGCTGAACGCCTCAAGAAAGCGGCCTGATTCCTCGTTGTTGTCCATCATGTTCTGAAGCGCTGCTCTAACAAAACACCACCCAATGAAAATACATCAAATTCTCTCCAAAATCCTCATTATCTGCGGTCCGACCGCTTCCGGCAAGAGCGATCTGGCCCTTCGGCTTGCACAAGTTCTGAATGCCGAGATAGTCAACGCAGATTCGATGCAGGTCTACCGCAGGTTGGATATCGGGACCGCCAAGCCCTCGCCGGAACATCAGGCCGAGATTCGCCACCACCTGATTGATGTGATCGATCCTGATCAACCGTTCTCCGCCGCAGATTTTTCCAATGCCGCCGATGTCGCTATCCGGGACATCGGCGGTCGCGGCAAACGGGTTATCGTGGTAGGCGGAACCGGCCTCTACATCCGGGCTCTTGTGAAAGGGCTGGTCGATTCGCCCGGCGGGGCGGGCGAGATTCGCCAGACCTTGCAAGATGAGGCGAATTGCGTCGGCAACGAGGCAATGCTGGAGAGACTGCGCCAAGTTGATCCCGAACTTGCTGCCGGTCTGCACCCTAACAATCTGGTGCGCATCATACGCGCTCTGGAAGTCTACCAACTGACCGGAAATCCGCTTTCCCGCTATCAAAAGGAGCATGCCTTTGCCACACGGCGCTATGACACGCTTCAGATTGGCATCTCGGTTGATCGCGCTTTGTTATACGGGCGAATTGAGGAACGGGTCGAGCGGATGCTGGCAGCCGGACTTCTGAACGAGGTTAGTGGATTGCTGGCTTCAGGATACGGACGCGAGCTGAAGTCGATGCGCTCGATCGGGTATAAAGAGGCGGCCGCCCATCTGTGTGGCGATTATACCGTTGAAGAAGCCGCCCGCCTGATTAAACGAAATACGCGTCACTATGCCAAGCGGCAGCTGACCTGGTTCAAAGCTGATCACGACATATTGTGGTTTGAATATCCCGAGAAGTTTGGTACTATGTCCGAACATGTAATTGAATTTTTTGAGCGACGGGAGGCGTAATAACAATGTCCAAGGCACCTTTCAATATTCAGGATCAGTACCTCAATCAGGCCCGCAAGGAGCGTGTGCGGGTAACCGTTATTATGATGTCGGGAGACAAGCTGGAAGGTTTAATTAAATCATTCGATAATTTTTCAGTGCTGCTTGATTCCGGCGGTGATATGCTGATTTACAAACACTCTATTGCTACCATCACGTCTGTTGACGGATCCTTCCGACTGCACCAGTAGCCAGTCTACAGGTACCTCTCAGGTCCGTCAGGCCCGGGAGAGGGACTCTCGAAAACGACCCATGTCAAAAAACACAAAAATTCTTCTGGGCAGTGTACTTCTGGTGATTATTCTTGCAGCGGTCGTGCTCTATTATTCATCTGCCGTTTTTCTGCAACTGTTTATCGCCTTTGCCCTCGCCTATATACTGAATCCGACCGTCGAGCTCCTTGAACGTAGGGGAGTAAAGCGATTGTATGGCATTTTTATCGTACTCTGTCTGGCGGTGCTTGTGTGCAGCGGTTTTGCGGTTTTTCTTGTCGTCTCGATAACGGGCGAGTTTTCAAACATGCAGCTCAATCTGCCTGCATATGTCCAGCATCTGTATGAAATAACTCCCGCTTCAATAAAAGGATACCTCGAGGTCGAAACTTCCGATAAGCTTGCATTGAGGCTGAACGAACTGCTTCAGCAGGCTCGCAGCACCGCACCCGATCTGCTCAAACCGTTGCTGGCGTTACTGCAGAAGGCTCTCACTTCGACGGTGGGAGTACTCCTTGCTTTGCTGGGCTACCTTATCATCCCGGTCTATCTGTTCTACCTCCTGTTTGACCTGCCACAGCTTAAAACTTACGTTGAATCGTATATTCCTGAACGATTCCGTCCGGCGTACGCCGCAAAGCTGGCTGAAGTTGATGCGGTTCTGTCCGGTTTTGTCCGGGGGCAGCTGACAGTATGCGCAATTCTGGCGATCCTTTACAGTGCAGGTTTGTACGTTATCGGCATAGACCTGGCGATCGCCATCGGTACACTTGCCGGAGCCACCTTCATTATCCCCTACGTCGGTACGATTATCGGCATCTGTCTTTCGGTTGCCATGGCGCTGCTTAAATTTAATGACATCCTTCACCCTATGCTCTGCCTGGGGTGGTTCGGGCTTGTTCAGTTGCTCGAAGGCTCCATTATCACACCGAAAATTGTTGGCGATACCGTAGGTCTGCATCCATTGGTCGCTATCGTGGCCCTGCTGATCGGCGGTCAGCTCTTCGGAATCATCGGAATGCTTCTGGCGGTGCCGGTTACCGCGGTACTGCAGGTATTTCTCCGTTCCCTGGCCGGTTACTACCGCAACTCCGAGTTTTACCGGGAGGGGTGATGGCAGGCTTGAAGATTGATTCAGTTGCCCCCGGCTCGATTACCGACCTGTTGGAGGTAACGGCGGGCGACCGCCTGATGGCGGTTAATGGGCAGCCGTTACGGGATCTGATCGATTACAGCTTCTACACCGCTTCCGAAGAAGAGTTGCTGCTTGAAATTGAAAAGCCGGATGGTGAACTGTGGGAGCTGGAGGTTGAACGTCACGCAGGAGAATCGCTCGGGCTGACTTTTTCTACTCCGGTGCCCGCCCGCTGCGCCAATAACTGTCTGTTCTGCTTCATTCATCAACTCCCCAAAGGACTCCGCAAACCACTGTACGTCAAAGACGAAGACTATCGCCTCTCCTTTTTAAACGGCAACTACGTTACTCTGGCCAACCTGAAAAGTTCGGCATTGAACCGCATCATTGAACAGCACCTCTCTCCCCTTTATATTTCAGTACACGCTACCAATCCCGTTCTGCGTGAACAACTGCTCGGGAAAAAAAATATTCCCCCTATTCTGGAACAGTTGCAGCGGTTGGCCGCCGCCCGGATTGTCATGCATACGCAGGTGGTGCTCTGCCCCGGACTCAATGACGGAGAAGAGCTACAGCGCACGGTGTCCGAACTGACTGCACTCCACCCTGCAGTGCAATCTATAGCAGTTGTTCCGCTTGGGCTCACCGACCATCGTCAGAAGCTGCCGCAGTTAACACCGGTGGATGGTGATTATGCCCGGGAAATCATATTGAAATGGCAGCCACAGGCAGAACTTCTGCGTAGAAAACTGCGGCAGCCGTTCCTGTTTCTGGCGGACGAATTTTACCTCAAGGCCGGTCTGCCATTCCCCCCGGTAAAAGAATATGGCAATTTCCCGCAGATCGAAAACGGCGTCGGCATGGTGCCGATTTTTATGAAGGAAGCCGGCAGGCTGTTACGAAGAATCCGGCCATTGGGATCGTTTCGGGCAACAGTGGTCACCGGCCTCTCTTCGTTCGGTTTTGTGAATGATTTTCTAGGGAGTCTGGCTGAGAAGAGCGGTGTCGATATCGTACCGGTGGCGGTTGAAAACAGACTTTTCGGACAGAACATAACTGTGAGCGGACTGATTGCCGGTAATGATATTGTCGCGGCTCTGGCTGGCCAAGATATCGGTTGTTGTCTGCTCGTACCTGACGTGTTGCTGAAAGATGGGGAGGGGGTGTTTCTGGATGATGTTTCGCTTGAGGAGCTGGAACAGCGGATCGGATGTCCAGTGGTAGTCTTCGATTCAACACCCGGGGGCTTCTATAACGCGCTCCGGTCCATTGGAAAGAAGCTGAGTTAATAGTGTGCCGTCAAAACGTTCGTGGAAGATTGTTACTCCAATTTCAAATCAAAGATGAAATCAAGGCGGAGAGGATTGAGGCGACGAAGGCGTACAGATAGTACGTTGAGGAGCCGAAGACGAGCCAACGAAGATAGCGCTTTGATTTGGAAATGGAATTACCCTGAAAAAAAGAGGAGGGATCCTTTCGGCTCCCCCCTTGTTTATCTTTTAACCGACATACGCCGCTGCATCCGGCCGCCCATGGATGCCATCTGATACTTCTGAAGGGCGCCCAGGCTTTCCAGGTGGAACTGAAACCATAAATCGCCATACGCCCTCATATTCATCTTCTTGCCCTTTTCCAGACATTCCAGATTGTCCTTCAACTTTTCGTCACCCGGGATTTTTTTCAACCCTTTGACAAGTATCTCTTTTGCCCGTACAGATTCTCCGCTCTCGTTCATGCAATAGGCATATAAGCTCCAGAGCATTCCCTCCTTGCCGTTCCACTGCACCGCTTTGTCAAACGTGCTGATCATCTTGTCCTTCTTCTGCCGCTTCATATAGGACACAGCCAGCATGGCGGTGGCTGCCCAGTTTTTGAAAAATGATTTTTCCAGATAGGGAAAGGCATTGGAAAAATCCCGTTTCATGTAATAGATCATGCCGATCTGCGAGTTGATTTGCCCTTCTACATACAGCTGCCACTTGCTGTACTGCAGGGCATCCTTCAGCTCGCGGACCGCCTTTTCAAAACGAGGGGGCTGGGCCTGCAGATCCTTGCCGGCTGTCTCAATGGACGTCATAACTTTCTTCATGGTAATTCGTGAAAACAGAACAAAAACCAGACCGAATACAATCAGGCCGACAATCAATGAGCCCCACCAGGCTAGCTTGAGGACAAAAATGAGTATCAGCAGCACGGCAACTGCAGCTGCTGCGGAAATAAGAATGTTATACATCGGAAATTCCTTTCGTACGATGAGGCAATGGGATAAACGGATGTCAGCTCTTTGATTGTGCCGGAACCATCTCTCCGTTTTTTTCTGTGAACTTTGCGATTATAATACGCCGGCCCGGTTTGAGTGCTACTTTTGTTTTCATATTATTCCAGGCGGAAAGCAGTTTTGTCGAGACGTTGAAGCGTTTTGACAGGGTGCTGAGAGTATCGCCGCTTTTTACGGTATAATATTTTGCGTAACTTCCTTTGGGCATCGCTGTTGCCCGGCTGGTCCGTCCTTCGTGGCTGAAATCAACAGTCTGTTTGACCGGCACGAGCAGTGACGTCCCGGCTATGCGGCTTTTGGTGTTCAGGCCGTTCAGGTCTGCCAGGGTCGCCGGTGAAATACCGAAGCGGCGGCCCACGCTCTTGAGTGTATCCTTCTTGTGAGTCTTGTAGCGGCTGTACAGAACACGCTCGGTAAAAAGCTGATCTACGGGGATTTTTGCATACCCGGTCTCGAACTGCTGCTTGCTTCCCTTGGGTATTTTGAGCTGATAGTCGGGATAATTTGGTGGGGTGCACCAGTGACGCAGATCAGGATTCAGTTCCTTGATCGACTCATAGGTTGTGCCGCTCAGTTTTGCCGCCAGATCAAGATTCGTACGCAATGGAATCGTGACGGTGTCGTACTCGATCGGTGTCAGGTAGGCGATGTCGGTAAAGCCGTAGCGGCCGGGGTCCTTGGCAATGATTGCCGCAGCCAGAAGTTTCGGAACATATTCCTTGGTTTCCCGCTTGAGGTAGGATCCGCGGGAAATCTCCCAGAAGTTGCTTGTGTTGTACATGCTGATGGCACGCAGGATCTTGTTTTCGCCGGCATTGTAGCCTGCTGCCGCCAGGTACCAGTCCCCTTTGAACAGGCCATACAGCTCTTTCAGGTACAGCGCAGCGGCGGTGGTGGCCTTGACTGGATCCTTGCGTTCGTCAATCCACTGATCGATTCGCAGGGAATATCGCCGCCCGGTGCCTGACATGAACTGCCACGGGCCGACCGCGCTGGCCCAGGAGCGGGCATGCATCTGGAAGCCGCTTTCTATCATGGCAACATACACCAGATCTTCCGGCATCCCTTCGCGTTTCAGAATCTCCTTCATCATCGGAATATATCGGGAAGAGTGCGAGAGCCAGCGCGAGAAGGACGCTTTGCCGTTGGTCTGGAAATAGTACAGGAAATATTCTACCTTGCTGTTAAGGGTCAACGGGATATCGGAAATCGGCAGGTCAACGTCGGGCAGCTCAAGATCACTCTCTTCCTCTCCGGAGGCCCGGAGCTCTTCAAGCGAAAAGAGCGCCACAACGGGTGCGGAGACACCGGATTCGGTTGACAGCTGGCCATCCGCAGGGACCAGCGCAGGAGCCTGAATCGGTCCAAGAAGCGGAGCATTTGGCCGGGTTAATTCGGCCAACAGGGGCTGAATCGGCTCTGTTGCAGCTACCGGCAGAGCGTATAGCAGTGCTGTCAGAGCAATACCGACATATGTAAAGAGATTAAGCTTCTTCATAGGGGGAGAAGTATAAAGGAAGCTGTCATGAAAGTCAATGACGCTAAAACCCTTGTAAAACGGGCAGATGCTGTTGAACGTCGCGATGGATGGGGGCCTGTGCGGAGATGGTATCTCTTGAATTCAGAAAACAGAAGAGCCCACTCAAGGACTCTTCTGTTTCCGTTATTGCCGGTTACGTCGCCGAAGTACGTTCTCTCTTCATCGCCTCGCGACCGGCTTCAATTGCTGATGCCAGGACGGATTTTTTTTCGACGAAAGTTTCCTTGCCGTCTTCAACGGCTGTTTTGATCTTTTCCTGGGCTTCCTTGGCGTATTCCTTGATCTTGTCAACGGCATCTTCCGTCAGGTCAAGAATATTCTCACGCATTTCGCGCCCGCTTTTAGGAGCGTACAGCAGAGCCAGGCCGGCCCCGATTGCTGCTCCGGCAATAAATGATACCAATACAGTTCCTGCTGATACTTCACATTTGTCAGACATGATTACATACCTCCCCGTTTTTTAAGATAACGTTCCAACATGTATTTCCCTGCAACTTTGGCCCCGGTTGTCCAAGCCGAAGTGGTGTTGATAGCGCCGCTGACAACATTGACCGCTCGGTTGATCGTGTGGATATTGGTGCCGGTTTCCCCCAAAGCTGACATGAAGCATTTGACATCATCTGTGTGCTCTGCGATACCGCCGCTAACGGTCTTCAATTCCGCCAGCACTCCGGTCAATTCCTGTAGTGTCGGCTTCAGCTCGCATTGGACCATCTCACACAGTTCTCCGAACGACACGGCGGCCCGTTTGAAGGCGAGGATGGCCGGAATCAGGGTAAGTACCAGAATGCAGAGCGTTATAGCCATAATTACAGCGGCGATTTCGGTCAGTTCCATCATTATTCTCCCGTGTGGGTAATCGGACATTCTTTGAGCAAAGTATAGAGCAATTCGGGAAAAATTCAACGTCTAAACGTTAATCAATGTTGTCCGGCATCATTTTCGAGACGATCTCCTCTGCGGCGGAATACGGGTCGACCCGGTGGTCGATCATTCCTGTTACAGCCGCATCAAGGTAGTCATCCTGTGCCATGAACTGCAGTGCCCTGTTAAATAGAGTATCGCGCAGGATACTCAGGAAATGACGCTGGTTGCGCTTGCGAAGAAAGCCGGTGATTGCCCCGCTCAACAGGAAAAAATCGCGGTGGGCCAGTATTTCTTCGGTCAGTTCTTCAATGCCGGTGCCTCGTTGTGCTTCGGTCGTCATCACCTTCGGACTCCAATTCCCTTCCGCGGCATGACGCATTTCCAGCATGGTGCTCAGTTCACGGGCTGTCCGGTCTGCACCTTCCCGGTCGGCCTTGTTGACGACAAAAACATCACCGATTTCGAGGATGCCGGCCTTGATGGCCTGGATGTCGTCACCGAGACCCGGCACCATGACAACACAAGTCGTGTGAGCCTCCCCGACGATATCGACCTCATCCTGACCGACCCCGACAGTTTCAATAATAACAATATCCATACCCAGGGCGTCCATAACCAGAGCGACATCGGAGGTCGAACGGGAAAGGCCGCCGAGAGAGCCACGAGTCGCCAGGCTGCGGATAAATACTCCTTCGTCGCAGGAGTGGCGATTCATGCGGATACGATCTCCCAGGATTGCTCCTCCGGTAAAGGGGCTGGTCGGATCGATGGCGACTATGCCGACTTTTTTTCCCCGCGTGCGGAACGAGGCGGTCAGTTGATCGACGAGCGTCGATTTGCCGGCGCCGGGAGGGCCGGTAATACCTATGATAAAGGCGTTGCCCGTGCGATGATAGAGCTGTTTCAGCTCTTCAATCGCCTGAGGGCGGCAATCGTCGATGTCACGCATCAGCCGGGCGGCGGCGCGAATGTTGCCTTCTAATACCTGCTCTGCGAGAGACATGGGATACCTGTCTTGATATGAAATTGAATTACATACAGATGGAATTTAGATACGTGCCTTGCCGGTTCATAAAAGACCTGCCAGGTTGCTTCTGTCAGTCCCCCAGCCTTTTTCCCGGCACCAGATAGTTCCGGATGTAATCGGAGACCGCCTCTTCAATAGGAACAACCTGTTCCAGATACCCTGCCGCATGGATCTTCGCGGTCTCGGCACGGGTCAGATACTGGTAGGTGGCACGGATCGACTCCGGCATATCGATATACTCGATGTTGACCGTTTTTCCCATGGCGCTGAAGACAGCGCGCGCAAGCCGGTTCCAGCTGACGGTAGTGCCGCCGCCGACGTTGAAGATGCCGTTTGTACCCCTGTTCTGGAGAAAATGGAGCGTCATGGCCGCAGCATCCTTGACGTAGACGAAGTCGCGCAGCTGCTCGCCGTCTCCGTACTCAGGACGATGCGACTTGAACAGCCGGAGTGTGCCGGTGGCGCCGATCTGCTCATAGGCCTTGAGGACTAGCGAGCGCATTTCCCCCTTGTGCCGTTCATTGGGGCCATAGACATTGAAATATTTGAGGCCGACAACTTTATCGAGGAGACCCCGGCGCAGCACCCAAAGGTCAAAGAGCTGCTTGGAGTAACCGTACATATTCATCGGCCGGAGCAGTGGCAGTTGGCTGTCATCATCGACAAAGCCGTTTTCCCCGTCTCCGTATGTTGCGGCGCTGGATGCGTAGATAAAACGGGCGTCGGCCGCCAGGGCGGCCAAGGCCAGCTTGCGGGAATATTCAAAGTTGTTTCTGATCAGGTAGGTGGCGTCCGGTTCGGTCGTGGCGGAGCAGGCTCCCAGGTGGATGACAGCGTCAAGTGTGCTGCCGTCCGGGAGGCGTTTGGCCAGTGTGCCGTCATCCAGCAATCGCTCGAACACATCTTTTTCCAGATAATCCACGAAGCGGAGCGGTGACAGGTTGCGCCATTTGTCTGTGTGCCCCAGGTGATCAACAATCAGGATATCTTCCCTGCCAAGCCGGTTCAAGTGCTGAACTACGGCACTCCCAATCAGTCCTGCTCCTCCGGTTACGATAATCATTGATCGTGCTCCAATCTTGTTTGTGCATTGATTGCTCGCAGCAATTCGTTTTTACTCCGCGGTAGATATCCATTATCACGAAGATCGATACCAATCAAGGAAAGCGAGCGGGTAATGTCGGCAACCAATGGAGTTGCGCCAAGTGCAGAGCGTACGTCCTCGCGCAGGAGGATCTCCTCCGGAATACCGTGAGCGAGGAGCTGTCCCGACTGCAGAACGATAACATCGTCCGCCCATCCGTAGGCGAAATCAAGGTCATGGGTTGCGATGATGGTTGTCATCCCCGCGGTGTGCAGTTGATCGAGGATTGCCGTCAGCTCTTCCTGCATGGAGGCGTCCAGACCTGCAGTCGGTTCGTCAAGTACAAGGATCTCCGGCTGCATGGCAAGTACGCCGGCGATGCAGACCCGTTTTTTCTGCCCGTAGCTCAGGTTGTGAACCGGTCTGTCGGCTGAATCTGCCATCCCCACTGCCAGCAGAGCCTCCTCTACCCGCTTCCGTACGACCGCTTCTTCCAGTCCCATGTTCATCGGGCCAAAAGAGACATCTTCACGCACACTGGCCGAAAAGAGCTGGCTGTCCGGGTTCTGGAAAACAAGCCCGACCTGACTCCGCAGCTTCCGCATACCGGCACGACTGTAATCAAGCGGAATTCCCTCCCGGCACAACTGGCCGGCAGAGGGGCGCAGGATACCGTTCAGATGGAGAAACATGGTGGTCTTGCCGGCACCGTTAGGACCGAGAACGGCGGTGCGTGAACCGCGACGAATTGTCAGGGAGCAACTGTCCAGGGCGTTCGTGCCGTCGGGGTAGCGATAGGAAACATTTTCCAGATTCAGGATGGAGCCGGTCATGGCAGTACCAGTGTCAGGGCAATCATCACCCCCCCTGCTGCCGCGGCAACGGATATGTTCTGCCGCGAGTTGGTATAACTGTTTTCGAGAAACCGGAGAGCGCCGTCGTTGTTGCGGGCCTGGGCGGCAATATGGTACGCCAGACTGCGCTGCCAGACCTGCACGGCCAGGTTGCCGACGAGACCGCCGAGCGAACGCATGGAGACTGTAAAAGTGGCATAGCCGAGACGTGCAGACTGGGCGGTCATGGTATCATGTACCGCTTCGGACAGCACAAAGAGGGTGCGGTAGCAGAGGGTCATCAGATCGAGCAGGGTGTCAGGCAGTTTACAGCGCCGCAGCAGGGAGATGATATCCGGAAGCGGAGTGGTCAGAGCAAGAAAGAGCAGTGCGGTCAAACAGGCAAGTGAGCGGCAGCTGACCTGGGCAATGCGGGGGAGTTCCGGCCCTGCCAGATGGATTGAGATCCCTCCGTCCGACGCTCCGGAATCAAGAGTAACGACCAGTGACAAGACGCTTGCCAGAAGAAAGAGGAGCGGCGGAGCGGCTACCCGCAGATAGCGGAGGGGGGGGATGCCTGCGCCGATAATTGAAGCGGCCGCCAGAATGAGGGCAATCAGCAGGGCCGTCCGGGGGGAGCCGGCAGCAAAGGCGGCAACCATGCCGCAGAGAGAGAAACTCCCCTTGGCGACGGGAGATACGTGTCGCCAGCGGTTTGTATAGGCGGACTGTTCGGTCAGCACCTGGCTTCCGTGTCGTTCTCGCGGCGCATCCGGGCGCGCGTGGTTGAAACCCCCAGATAGTAGCCGATGAATCCGGCGCCGAGTGCGGCCTGAAGGGCAAAAAGCAGGGAGCCGACCTCTCCGCCGGGCGGTTCCATCAGAGGTTTGAACCAGGGCTGATATCCGGGTGCGAGTTTGACGATGACATCCTTGGCCTGATCATCGGCACCCCGGAATATTTCAACTTTTTTACCGTCCGGACCCGGAGCGGGTTTTTTAACCATCCAGAGAGGGAGAGCAACCAGCAGAACCACGCCGAACATCATCAACAGGTTCTGATAGCGTTTCATACCCGTACCTCCTGAACGGTTACGACGTTCATCTCTTTCAATTCCTGCGGATTAAAACGAGCCAGAGCGTTCATGACCACGACCGTCAGCAGCCCTTCGCTGATCGCCAACGGAATCTGGGTTACGGCAAATACGGTCGCAAATTTGGCGAAAGAGGCTGCAAAGCCGCCTGCAGGATCGGGGAAAGCGTATGCCAGTTGCGCCGAGGTAGTGATATAGGTAAACAGATCTGAACACGATGCCGCGAAAAAGATTGAAAGCCCGAAGGGGAGTTTTGCAATCCTGGCAAGCCGGAAAATAGCCGTTGCGACGAACGGCCCGACCACCGCCATGGAGAAGATATTTGCCCCCAGAGTCGTTAAGCCGCCATGAGCAAGCAGAATTGCCTGGAACAGAAGTACGACTGCGCCGATCGGGGCCATTGCTGCCGGCCCGAACAAGATCGCCCCTAGTCCGGTGCCGGTGGGGTGGGAGCTACTTCCGGTGACGGATGGCATTTTCAGCGCCGAAAGGACAAAGGTGAAAGCTGCGGCGACCCCTAATAGCATCCGCTGTTCCGGATTTTCCTTGATTCGCTTGTTGATTGAGTACAGACCGTAGGCGACGAATGGTGCAGAAACGGCGCTCCAGCCGATAACATGTGTGACCGGTAAAAAACCTTCCATGATGTGCATCTTCTGTCTCCCGATGGGGTGTTCCGGTGTTTGGCAACAAAAAAAGTCCGCACCTGCGAGAGCAGCATGCGGACTTTTCGTATTCAAAGTCTCATTACGCGTATTTCACTCTCCCGGTCCCCCGGGAAATTCTGAGCGGCAAGAATCATGGCAGGTCTTCTGGCTCGCGATTCATCCTCCAGGCGCCTTCCCGGTCTTTCGACCAGTGACATCATGCCTTTTGTCCTCGCTTACAGCGGCGGGTCCGCGGGGGAATCATCCCATTGGGATTGCACCCCTCTTCCCTATAAAGCCCGTGCGGGCACCCTGATTCGTTATTCGATTGTCATACGACCGGCAACACACAAGTACATTGCTGAGATACCACGCGTTCCACTGTCCTGTCAAGGAGGATTCCTGTTGAAAATTAACGGTATATCGCGGTGCCAGTTTCCTCTTAAACCTTTCGGGTTCTGCGTTTCAGAATAAATGCGATTATACATGACAGTCCCAATGTCAGTAACCCTCCAACAATCCCGGATACCGCGGTGCCGAGTCTGCCCTCCCCGTTTTTTCTCTCCTTAGGTTTTTCACCCTGACTAACTATGGGGTGGGCGGCCTCTCCTTTCGGAACAGTCTCGGCAGGTTTTCTGAAGGAATAATCCGGCAGGAAGGAGAGCTTACCCTGAAGTGCCGCCAGTGCTCCGTGCAATCCCTGCTCCGGACCCTTTAGTACTTTTTGACCGGTCACTTTAGTGATCGACCATTCAAGTCCGTCAGGATGTTCAGAAGCAAACCAGGATAAAAACCCGCCAATAAGTACGGCCGTTGTCAGGAAAGTCAGGGCGATATTCCGTATCGGGCGGGCATCTGTCGGACAGGCTTCCAGTGCGCTTTGAAGGATTTCCGGTCTCGCGTTGTAGACAAAAGAGATGACAGAGGCGGTCACCAGTCCCTCGACGACACCGATAGCGAGGTGAATCGGCTGCATGATAATGGCGAAGGTAGAAAAGGGGAGCGAGGAAATTCCGGACAGAACCGTTTCCACGACAACCCCGAAGGCACCCATTTGCAGGCCGATGACGGCAGCCGTCATTGATGCAAGCGATATTCTGCGCGGAGAGGGGGCGCTCCCGACGATTCTTTTGTATATTAGCGGGTAGGCGATGAAGGCCGGGAAAAAGCCGAGATTGAAAATATTGCATCCCAGCGCCAGCAGACCGCCGTCGGCTAAAAAGAGCGCCTGAACCACCAGCACCGAGGCGATGGTCAGGAAGGCCGCATACGGACCGAGCAGAATGGAGAGTATCAAGCCGCCGCCGAGATGGCCGCTGGAACCGGTGACCGGGATGGTGAAATTGATCATCTGCGCCGCGAAGATAAACGCGCCCAAAACCCCCATGAGCGGAATGGTGCGATCGTCCATCCCGCTGCGGACTTTTTTGGAGCAGAAGGCGATTGTGGCAGCTGAAACAGCCCACATAGCACTGCCGACCGCCGGTGATAGCAATGCATCTGCCATATGCATAATGAGAAATCTGCCTTTGCAGTAACATGTATTTTGATAATTTAGTAGCACGATTAAAATACAAGACTGAAAATGCGGCGTCAATCGCTTAAATATAAAAATCGGGTTATTCCATTTCCAAATCAAAGCGCTATCTTCGTTGGCTCGTCTTCGGCTCCTCAACGTACTATCTGTACGCTTCGTCGCCTCAATCCTCTCCGCCTTGATTTCATCTTTAATTTGAAATTGGTATTACTGATGCAAAACTTTTTTTCAGGAGCTGTTATCGCTTGCCACCTCGCACACTTGACGCTATAGTGCCGCGAAAATGACCACTCTCCGAGTCGCACCAGCCTACCGGGAATAAATCTTCATGGCCTGCGACCTGCGGGTGTCGCCGGAAACAGCGCCGCCCTCCTTTAGTGAGTTAGAAGTTATTTTTTGCTTTGTTCTGGCAAAAAATAACTTCGTAAACGAACTATCCTGTCTATTGGGGATGAAAAGGGGACATTGTGTATGACGTTCCACCCCCGGTGGTCCGTACGCGCCCCTTTTCTACCAGGAGAAGGGTTTTTTTGTACCTTCTCTCATATTCAAAGGCTGACAACTATAAAAAAACGGTGTGTGCTTCACCTGCCGGATGTCGGCAAAAAACGATATCCCTGAGGCTTTGATGGAACTTATTTTTGATGGCATACGTACCGCCCTGTTTCTGATTTTTTCATTTGATCGGGATGTGCTGGAAGTGACACTGCTTTCGCTGGAGATTTCCTGCAGCGCTACTCTGATCAGCCTCTGCGTCGGAATCCCGTCAGGTGTTTTCCTGGCGCTGTCGGATTTTCCCGGCCGACGTCTTTTTATCAGCCTTGTTAACACAGGTATGGGACTTCCTCCGGTTGTGGTCGGTCTGTTTGTGACACTCTTTCTCTGGCGCAGCGGTCCGCTCGGCTTTCTGGAAATCCTCTACACCCCTGCAGCCATGATCCTTGCCCAGGCGGTGATCGCCACCCCGATCGTGACCGGTATTACCATCGCGTCCATTCAGAATCTTCCCGCGAATCTCAAACTGCAGGTGCGTGCTCTGGGGGCCACCCCCCTCCAGACGGTCTGGATCCTGGTGCGTGAAGCCCGGCTGCCGCTGCTGGCTGCCGTCATGGCCGGATTCGGCGGGGTAATTTCCGAGGTGGGGGCCTCGATCATGGTTGGGGGCAATATCAAGGGGCAGACGAGAGTGTTGACAACAGCCACAGTTATGGAAACAGGCAAGGGTAATTTTGATGTGGCCATCGCCCTGTCGCTGATTCTGCTGGGGCTGGCTTTCGGAGTCAACTATCTGCTGACGGTTATCCAGCAGCGGGAGCGGCCGCGATGAGCATTATCCTTGAGGTCGAAGATCTTCGCATTCGGCGCGGCGGAGTGCAGGTGCTTGAACTGCCGTACTTTTCGATGAACGCCGAGGAGAAAGTGGGCATAGTCGGACCGAACGGCGCCGGGAAATCAAGTCTGCTGCTCGGCCTGGCCTGTCTGATTGAGCGGGCGAGCGGCAGGATTCGTTTTCAGGGGGCCGAAGTTTCTCCCGGCGTTGAAATAGCCTACCGGCGCAGAATTGCGGTCGTCTTTCAGGAACCGCTGCTGTTTGATACCACGGTACTTGACAATGTCGCCGAGGGGTTGCGGATACGGGGAACGGGGCGTGGTGAAGCAAGAGATATCGCCAGGGACAACCTTGAGCTCTTCAAAATCGGACATCTGGCCGGGCGTTCCGCGCACAAGCTCTCGGGCGGAGAGGCACAGCGGGTCAGTCTTGCCCGTGCTTTTGCCGTACGACCGGAACTGCTTCTCATGGACGAGCCCTTTTCCAGTCTTGATCTTCCAACCAGGATTGTGCTGGCGGAAGATCTCGGGCGCATTCTGCACGAATCGGGAACGGCTGCCATAATCGCGACCCATGATCGTATCGAGGCATTTCACGTAGTGGAGCGTCTGGTGGTAATGGAAGGGGGAAAAATAATTCAGGAAGGGACACCTGATGAAGTTATGGCGCATCCGGCCAACGCATTTGTGGCCGCGTTCAGGAGAACGACCGGGGCAGGTTGAGCCGGAACTGGAGAACAGACATGCTGACTCAAGCCGCCGAGGTGGTCAGGAGAGCTGAAGTTTTTGTCATTACCGCCGGGGCAGGGATGGGGGTGGATTCCGGCCTGCCGGACTTCCGTGGCGATAAGGGCTTCTGGCGGGCGTATCCTGCGTATGCGCGGCTGGGACTCTCCTTTGTCGACTGCGCCAACCCGCAGCATTTTGCCGATGATCCCTCCTTTGGCTGGGGCTTCTACGGCCACCGCGTCAACCTGTACCGGGATACAATTCCCCATCAGGGATTCCATATTATCAAGAAGTGGATTGAGCGGAACGGTGGAGATTATTTTGTCGTCACCTCCAATGTAGACGGTCAGTTCCAGAAGGCCGGCTATGCCGATGATCGTATTCTGGAGGTACATGGCTCGATCCATTGGCTGCAGTGTCAGAAACCATGCAGCAACAGCATCTGGCACAATGATGAAATCATCAGGATTGATGAAGCTCCCATGCGGGCCCGCCACCCGCTTCCCCGCTGTCACGGTTGCGGAGAGATAAGCCGGCCGAATATTCTCATGTTCGGTGACTGGTCATGGCTGCCAGACCGTACCCGCATACAGGAACAGGCGTTTGAGCGGTTTGTTGCCGCCAATGCGCATCGCCGTATCGTGGTGATCGAGATGGGAGCGGGCAGCGCCGTCCCTACGATCCGGGTGACATCAGAACGACTCGGATGGAATCTCGAACATGCAACCGTCATTCGCATCAATCCCCGCGAACCGGAAATAAAAGCGCCCCATATATCAATGCCATACGGGGCGCTGGAAGGGATTAGGGAGATTGATGCGTTGCTGTAGGCGTTCAAGAGTTATCTTTATTAGTAGGGTGATTTTTTTGGGGTATCCGGAAACGGATGCCCCTTTTTAATGGTTAGAACTGATTGAAGTAATGATGGCGCAGTGTTATAACCCAAGGGCATATCTACCAGGGGAGAAATACTCCCCTCTCCGGAGCTTCCAATTAAATGACCGCCAACGCAATGCATGCCATTGAAAAGATCGAATCCAGTCTCTGGGAGGCTGCCGATCAGCTGCGCGCCAACTCCAAGTTGACCTCCAGTGAATACTGCATGCCGGTGCTGGGTATCATCTTCCTGCGCCATGCCAGCAACCGTTATGAGACCGCCCTGGCGCAGATCAAGGCTGAGCAGTCTGCCGGCAAGATGCCCAACCGCCCGCTGGTGAAGGGGGACTTCATCAAGCGCCGGGCACTGTTGCTGCCGGAAAACGGTCGCTACGACTACCTGCTGAGGCTACCCACCGGCACCAGTCTCGGCACCGCGTTGGTGGATGCCATGAAGGCCATCGAGGAAGAGTTCGAGCCACTGAAAGGGCAGCTTCCCAAGGAGTATGACAAGTTTGAGGACAAGCTGTTGGAAGTTATCTTGCGCACCTTTGATTCGGAAGCGCTGCGCAATGCCAGCGGGGACCTGTTTGGCCGGATCTACGAATACTTCCTGATGAAGTTCGCCATGCAGGGGGCACAGGACAACGGCGAATTTTTCACCCCACCCTCACTGGTTCAGACCATCGTCAACGTCATTGAACCGGACCACGGTATTGTCCTCGACCCGGCTTGCGGTTCCGGCGGTATGTTCGTGCAGTCCAGCCACTTCATCGAGAGTCACGGACAGGACACCGGCCACAAGGTTACCTTCTACGGCCAGGAAAAGACCGGCACCACTATCCGCCTGGCCAAGATGAACCTGGCGGTGCATGGTCTGGAAGGGCATATCCGCGAGGCCAACACCTTCTACGAGGATGTCCACCCGATCTGGGGCGAGTGTGATTTTGTCATGGCCAATCCTCCGTTCAACGTGGATATGGTGGATGCCGACAAGGTCAAGGACGACCGCCGCCTCCCCTTCGGCTTGCCGGGGGTCAACAAGGCCAAGAAAGTCAGCAACGGCAACTATCTCTGGATCTCTTACTTCCACAGCTACCTCGGGCCAAAAGGTCGGGCCGGGTTTGTCATGTCCTCTCAGGCATCGTCCGGAGGTCATGGCGAGGCCGAGGTGCGCCGCAAGCTGGTTGAAACCGGCGATTTGGATGTTATGATCTCCATCCGCTCCAACTTCTTCTACACCCGCACCGTACCATGCGAACTGTGGCATTTCGATAAAGGCAAGCCGGAGGAGCGCCGCGATCAGGTGCTGATGCTGGATGTCCGTAATATCTACCGCAAGGTTACCCGCAAAATTTATGACTTCAGCCCGGAGCAGTTGGCCAACCTGACTGCCATCGTCTGGCTCTACCGTGGGGAACAGGGACGTTTCCTTGGACTGGTGCGGGGGTATTTTGCGGCGCTTTGCGATGAGGCTGCGGCTGTTGCCGGTGCTGTGGGGGCTTTCGAGGCTGGTTTGGGCGAGCTTGCTGATCCGGCCGATCGGGCGTATCGGACCGATAGGTCCGATTTAACAACCAAGCTTGAAGCTTTTGTGAAGCAGTACCAAACCGCCTTGCCTGCAACCAATGCTGACCAGCATGCTGCCCGGCTGGCCTTTGATCCGCTGGCGGAGGGTGCCAGGGGATTGGTGAAGCAGGTGGATCTGCTATACAAACTGGCGGCCGCTGATGGGGAAGCCAGCGACCGCAAACGTTTGAAACAGCTGGATGAGCTGCGCAAACAGGCCGTGGAACAGCTCAAGCTGGCGGCTTACTTTCACCGGCAGATTCACTGGCTGCAGGAGCGCTTCCCCGATGCAGTGATGCAAGCAGTGCCGGGACTATGCAAGGTTGTCAATCGGGGTGAGATTGAGACAGCCGACTGGAGCCTGACACCTGGCCGTTATGTGGGAGTTGCCCCAGCGGAGGTTGATGAGGATTTCGACTTTGAGCAGACCCTCAAGGATATTCACGTGGAGCTGGCTGATCTGAACCGGGAGGCGGTGGATCTGGCGGTGCGAATTCAGGAAAATTTTGAGGAGTTGGGGGTATGAGCGTGATCAGCCTTCCAGAAGATTACCGTGCATTACTTGCCGAGATAAAAATTCGTGTTCGCACTGCGCAGTACGAAGCTCTTCGGGCCGTCAACAAGGAGTTGATGACTCTTTATTGGGACATCGGACGTATCATTGAAGATCGCCAGAAGGGCAATACATGGGGGAAGGCTGTCGTCGCCTCACTGGCTGCTGACCTCCAACAGGAGTTTCCTGGAATGCAGGGATTCTCTGCCCAAAATCTCTGGCGCATGAGACAATTCTACCAGACATATTCTGGAAGCGAAAAACTCTCACCACTGGTGAGAGAAATCAGTTGGACAAAGAATCTTATCATTCTGATGCAGTGCAAGGATTCCCTGGAACGTGAATTCTACCTCAGGATGACCGCAAAATTCGGTTGGACCAAGAACGTCCTCATTCATCAGATAGAAAACCAGAGTTACGAAAAGACCCTGCTTGGTCAAACCAACTTCGAGCAGACGCTCACTCCTGAACTACGCGCACAGGCCAGACTGGCAGTGAAGGACGAATACACGTTCGACTTCCTGGAACTGGCCGAAGAGCATGCTGAGCGGGAGCTGGAACGTTCGCTTATTTTGCGGGTTGAGGATTTTTTGCGAGCTATGGGCGGGCTGTTTGCCTTTGTGGGAAGCCAGTTCCGGCTGGAGGTGGATGATCGGGAATTTTTCGTGGATATCCTGCTGTATCACCGTTCGCTCAAATGCCTGGTGGCGGTCGAATTGAAGGTTGGAGAGTTTGAACCGGAATATGTTGGCAAGATGCAGTTTTATCTGGCTGCCCTAGATGAGCAGGTGCGGGTTGAGGGGGAGAATCCTTCCATCGGCATCATTCTCTGCAAGGGGAAGCGGCGCACGATAGTTGAGTATTCGCTGCGCGACGCCCGCAAACCGATTGGCGTCGCCACTTACCGAACCCTCAAAAAGCTGCCCAAGGAGTTGAAAGGGCAACTGCCGGAGCCGGAAGAGATTGCCCGGTTGCTGGAGGGGATGTGATGATGATGGCGCGGATTCAGGTGAATTTTGAGGAGTTGGGGGTATGAGGTGGTCGCCACGTCACCTTGATCAACTTGGCCAAGTGTCTCGCGGAAGGTCACGCCACCGGCCTCGTGATGCAGCCCATTTGTATGGAGGCCCATTCCCGTTTATTCAAACCGGGGATGTAAAGCATGCGGGACTCTACATTACAGAATATCGCCAAACTTACAGTGAGGCTGGACTGGCACAGAGCAAACTATGGCCAGCAGGGACACTCTGCATTACCATTGCCGCGAACATTGCGGATACGGCAATTTTGGGAATGGACGCCTGTTTTCCTGACAGTGTAATCGGATTCATTCCTGATCCAGTCGAGGCAGACGCAAGATTCGTAAAATACCTGTTTGATGCAACGATTCAGGAGCGTGTCAAGCAATTCACGCAGGGGGCTGCTCAAGATAATTTGAGCCAGGAGAAACTACTTTCACTTGAATTCCTGGTTCCTAAAATTGAAGAACAGCAACTCATCGTTTCCATCCTCTCCACCTACGACGACCTGATCGAAAACAACCGGCGGCGGATGGAGCTGCTGGAGGATGCGGCGCGGCAGGTGTATCAGGAGTGGTTTGTGCGACTGCGCTTCCCCGGTCGCGAGCATACCCGCATTGTGGATGGTGTGCCGGAGGGGTGGGAGAAGATGCCGCTCGAATCGGCTCTTGTGCTTCAGCGTGGGTTTGACCTGCCAAGTCAGGACAGATCTGACGGATCGGTTCCGATTTATGCTTCAACCGGGGTAAATGGTACACACAATATTGCAAAAGCAAAAGCGCCTGGCATTGTCACCGGACGAAGTGGTTCGCTCGGCATGGTACATTATGTCCACGAAGATTATTGGCCGCTTAATACAACCTTGTGGGTCAAGGAGTTCCGGCGGGTATCTCCGCTGTTTGCTTTTTTCCTGCTTTCGTCACTTCGCCTTGATCAGTACAACGGCGGTGTCTCGGTTCCAACGCTGGATCGGAAAGTGGTCCACAAAATTGAGGTTGTTGTTCCAAGCGGCAAAATACAAGCGCTTTTCAGCGACTACGTTTTACCAATGTTCACACAACTGCGGCAATTGGGCATTTACAACGATAAACTCCGCAACGCCCGCGATCTGCTGCTGCCGAAGCTGATGAGCGGGGAAATAAGCGTATGATCGAAAACTCCCCATATAAAAAACTACGTCCAAGCGGTGGATACCGCTCCCTGCGCTCATTTCAGACAACTACAATCATCTACGATGCTACAGTATCATTTTGCGAGCGCTTTATTGATAAACGTTCCCGCCTGGTTGACCAGATGGTGCAGGCGGCACGCAGCGGCAGGCAGAATATTGCTGAAGGAAGCCGGGCCTCTGCGACCTCCAGCCAAACCGAGCTGCGTTTGGTGAATGTTGCCCGTGCCAGCCTGGATGAGCTGCTGCTGGATTACGAGGATTTTCTGCGTCAGCGGGGCAAGCGGCAGTGGACAAAAGACGACGCAGAGGCAAAAGCGGTGCGCGAGGTCGGGAAGAAGCTTTATCCGACGGATCAGTCGGATCGGACCGATGATGCGGCTTATGCCGTTTGGCTGAAAAATAGTGACCCGGCAGTGGTTGCCAATGCGCTCATTTGCCTGATTTATCAGGCAAATTATCTGCTGGACCAGCAGATAAGCGGTTTGGAGCGAAGTTTTGTCAAAGATGGCGGCTACAGCGAACAATTGGCGGCGGCGCGGGTGCAAAAGCGTAGTGGTAGTTATCATCGGTCCGATCGGACTGATC
>JANNLB010000239.1:0-4241 GCA_031396605.1 Geobacter sp.
TGTCGCTCCGCTGGTAAATGGTGTGCCGCAGCCGGATGGCGAGATCAACCTGGGCGACACCATCGTCATCCTGCGCAGGGTGGTTGGATTGTGAGAAACGAAAAAATACGAACCAAACGAGGAGCTCTAACCATGATAAAACTGTTCTGTCACATTCTGATCCTGATATCCATTGCACTGCTGACGGCCTGCGGCGATACTCCAAAATCGACACCACCCGGCAGTACGATCAAAGCGGTCATCAAAACCACGGCACTGACTGCCGATCGGAATATCGCCGGAATAAACCTGACCATCACCCTGCCGGCCGGCGTCGCTCCACCGCTCAAGGCCGATGGAACAGCAGACCCTGCCGCCACCTTAGAGATAACCAGTTCCGGAGCCCGGAATCAAACTCTGCCGGGCGCCACCTACACCCCGTCTACTACAGCAGCTCCCGGGCAACTCGCGATTTCCGCAATTGTCGCTGCCGGATTCAAGGCGACCGACGAGATTACCATTCACCTGAAGGTAGCCGCCGGAGCGTATCCGGTGGAGAGCGACTTCAAACTGCTTTTCTTTGAAGCCTTTGACATCAATGGCGTCAAGGTAACCGGCCTTTCACCGACCCTTACCACCACCATCCAATAACCGGCGGGAGGAAACCATGCTCCGGAATCTGTCCCTGATAAACAGGATAAGTGCGTTAACGAAGTTGTTTTCTGCCAGAAGAACGCAGAAAATAATTTCTAACTTACTAATACTATTTAGCTCGTTCTGTCTCCTCTCCGTCCCCGCCTTTGCGACCGAGGCCGACTTTGAAAAACAGATGGCGCGCGGAGTCGCGGCTCTGGATGCCGAAAACCCGGCACTTGCCCAGGAAGAGTTCCGGGCGGCCATCAAAGAACATCCCAGCGACCCAGAGGCGGCGCTCTATCTCGCCATTGCCCTCAACCGGGCCGGTGACCCGGCCGCCGAGCCGGCCTTGAAAACGGCGCTACGTCTCGAACCGGGCAATCCGCGCATCAATCTTGAACTCGGGACATACTACTATAATCGCAAAATGTATGACGAATCCGGCGACTATTTCGAGAATTTACTGGCAATGAAACCGGAAGCAGAGATGAAAGCGGCGGCGGAAGGGTATCTTGCCAACATCCGCTCGCAGAGCGGTGGCAAACGGTGGGGAGCGACCCTGACGGGCGGCATGCAGTATGATTCGAATGTGCCGTTGGTTGCCGACGGAGTTCAGCTCCCGGTCGGGATAGACCGGAGGGGTGACTGGCGGGGAGTACTCAATCTCGGCCTCAATGGCGTGGCGATTCGTGACAGCCACCAGGAACTGACCGGCAGCTATTCGCTCTACCAGACGCTGCACGTAAATCTGACCGGCTTCAACCTGACCCAGAACCTGTTGGATGCCAGCTATAAGCGCCGGATTTCTCCACTCCTCTTGGCGAAAGTGAGTGGCGGTTTTGAATCGATACTGTTGGGAGGAAACCAGTTTGTGAACGGCTACACCATCACCCCCGGTCTGCTGGCAACAATTCATGAAGGGATGACGACCGGGCTTGAGTATCGCTTTCGGGACTCCTATTTCAAGAATTCCGACACGTTTCCGACCAATACGGATCGGGACGGGGTGACCCATTCGATCATACTCAGCCATCGTCAACCTGTCTCCGGGACCATCAACCTGCGTTTGGGATATACGTTTGATCGTGATTCTACCAAGGTCAGCGCCTGGAGTTCCAACTCCCATCGCGGGACTGCCGGACTTGCTGTTTCTCTGCCGCACGCGCTCTTGCTGGATGTTTCCATGGACGCTGCCACCAGGAAATATGATGAAATCCTGACAGGGGCAACGGAAGTTCGCTCGGACACCACATTTTCAGGAGCGGCCTCCGTGACCTGGCAGGTATCCGAGCGTCTCGGCGTATCGGCAGGGTATCACTACACCAATAACGATTCGAACATAAGCGGATATGAATACAGCCGGGGTATATCCAGCATCATGTTCCAGGGAAGGTACTGATATGAAAACACTCATTGCCGCACTATGCAGCGGACTTGTCTTCATCGTAGCGGGGGTAGTATCCGCCGAACCGGTCGCATCTGTTGTGGCTGTTCGTGGCAAGGCGACGGTCGAGCGGGGGGTCAAGAAGCTTGACGCGCAGCCCAAGCTGGGGATTGAACTGCAGGATACGGTGACGACGGCGGAGGGTGGCCGGGTCAAGCTCCTGTTTGTCGACGACAGTGTCCTGACGCTGGCGGAGAAGTCGCGCATGAGTGTTGATACGTTCATTCACTCACGTTCCGACCGGGGCAAGTCACTCTTCAATCTGCTCGATGGCAAGATGCGAGCGGTGGTGGGAAAAACACGCTTTGAGGTCAAGACCCCTACCGTTGTTGCCGCGGCCCGCGGTACGGTGATTCTGTTTGATGTCGGCAGCCAGAACGGCCAACCGTTTACGCGCATCACCTGCCTGGAGGGGATAGTTGATGTCCGCTCACTGACAGAAGGCGATGGAACTGAGCCGGTCATGCTTTCACCCGGCCAGTCGATACTTGTGATGTCGGGTCAGCCGATGCCGGCACCGACACTGCTTACCCCTGCCGAAATCGAAATGTTGAAGCGCGATACCAGCACCTCCGGGGCGGAGATCAAACTGCCGGATGTGGCGCCACGCGAGGCGATTATCGGAAACTTCGGCGTAACCCCGATTCCGGTCGTACCAACCTTTGACCGTCAACAGCCAGCCAAACCACAGCCGAGTAAGGTGGATATCGGGGTGAAATTCTAGGGAACAAAAGGATCGATGCACTATTGCTTTAGAGCCCTGTAGGGGCGTTTGATGGTAGCCGTGGGATTTATCCCACGGATCAAAATATTGGACATTCTTTCGTCACGTACGTGACGATGTGAAATGTACCTACCATTTCCGGGGAATAAATTCCCCGGCTACCTTCAATCTGTCGCTATGCGACGTAATCAATAACCTAACCGGACAACGCTGATACAAACAGGGAATCAGTCATAAATCGCGATTGGGACGTTGAAGAAAGACAAAATATATCATAAATCAGGAGATTAGCGATGGTTATGCCGAGAATGTTTATAAAATTTCTATTGTTTATTACGCTTTTTTCAGCTGTTCCGTGCCTTGCAGCCAACCCGACAACATTGAGCTATCAAGGGTATCTTACTAATTCAGCATCAATACCGTTTGACGGTCAGGTTGCGATCAACTTCTCCCTGTATGCGACCCCGACCGGCGGAACACCGTTCTGGAGCGAATTCCACGTAGACGTGACCGCCAGCAAAGGGCTCTACAACCTGCTCCTGGGGAAAATAAATCCGCTTACGCTCCCTTTTGACAGTCAATACTATCTGGGAATAACTGTCGGCAGCGATCAGGAAATGACTCCCCGTCAAGAATTAGCGGCCGTTCCCTTCTCTTTCCGGGCGGCAATAGCCGATAAGCTTGGCCAGGCATGTAATGACGGCGAAATTCTGCAGTACAGCGCCGCCGTCTCCAGCTGGAGCTGCGTGGTGCTTCCTGTCGGCAGCGTGGGAATTCAGGGCGCTGCCGGCCCGATGGGACCGACAGGATTAACCGGCGCAACCGGCCCGCAAGGCATTCAGGCAGTTCCAGGCGCTACCGGCGCAACCGGAGCACAAGGAACTGCCGGAGTCCAAGGAACTGCCGGAGTGCAAGGGATTCAGGGCGTAGCAGGGACGACCGGTACTCAAGGCCCGGCAGGGCCCACCGGGCCAGCCGGCGGCGCTGCCACTGCGGTTAATGTCAGTGGCACGAACCAGGCAGCTGAGGCAAACACCAGCTATGTCATCACCGGCGCCAGCCGCACCACCATCACCCTCCCCGCCACCATCAACGTCGGTGACACCATCAACGTCACCGGCGCAGGATCGGGTGGGTGGGAGCTCGCCCCGGACCTGACCCAGAACATCACCGGCGGTATCCTCAATCAGCCGCTTGGGGCGGTCTGGACGGCGCGGGATGGGAACAGATACTGGGATGCCGTCGCCTCCTCTTCCGACGGCGCCAAAATGGCAGCGACAGTTGGTGGATATAGCAGCAATGCCTACAATACCGGTTACATCTACACCTCCAGCGATGGCGGTGTAAACTGGGCCGCTCAGACCGGCAGCGGTATTAGAAACTGGGGGAGTGTCGCCTCGTCGGCCGATGGCGCCAAACTGCTGGCAGCTGATTATGGCAGCAATACGGGAGGATACC
>JANNLB010000081.1:0-2333 GCA_031396605.1 Geobacter sp.
GGGACAAAGAGCGCACCATCTGGGAGATGTTCCAGGAAGAACAACCCAGTCTGATAGCGGTTACCTCCCCCTTTGACGGGTATGCTGAAAAGGAATGCATGGTTTCCTCGACCGGCCTGGTCAATTATGATCGCAACCACTACAGCGTGGACAGCACCATAGCTGGTCAAACAGCCACAGTTCGGGCTACAGCAGGCCTGATCCAAGTGGTCAAGAATGGTGCGGTCGCCGGTGAGCATATTCGGCAGTTTGGGCGAGACAAAACGATCTATGATCCCTGGCATTATCTTGGCGTCCTCGAGCGCAAGCCGGGAGCTCTGCGCAACGGTGCACCCTTTCAGGGCTGGGAACTCCCGCCTTGTTTGCAGCAGATCCAGCGGCGACTCTTGCCCCGCCTCGGTGGTGATAAAGAATTTGTTGCCATCCTGATCGCTGCCCGTGCACACGGCTTGGAAATCGTTGAACGGGCATGCCGCAAGGCAATATCGGATAAAACTATTCGCAGCGAGGTGGTCCTCAACCTGATCGCCAGAGAGTTGGACCCACCAGCAGTGGATCCGGTATCCACCCCGGAGAGACTCTCTTTGAAAGAGGAGCCCATTGCCAACTGCGCTCGCTATGATGCGCTCCGTCAGGGGGTGGGTCATGCAGCGTCATGAACTCATGGATCTGCTCAAAACGCTGAAGCTCTACGGCATGGTCAGCACCTTCGACGAGACGTTCACCCAGGGGATTCGGCACCAGCAGACAGCCCAGGAGATCTTTGGCCACCTCTGCCAAGCTGAGGCTGCCGAGAGGAAGGCAAGATCTATTCGCTACCAGATGGGGGCGGCCCGCTTCCCAGGCCCTAAGGGCTTGGACGGCTTCAAGTTCGACCACTCTTCTGTCAACGAGCCGTTAATCCGGGATCTTTACACTGGTCACTTTCTTGAACAGGCCAGGAATCTGATCTTTATCGGAGGCACCGGAACCGGCAAAACCCACCTCTCCATTGCTATCGCCTCTCATTGTATCAATCTGGGACACCGAGGACGTTATTTCAGTGCTATTGACCTGGTCAATCAACTGGAGCAGGAAAAGGAGGTGGGCAAAGCAGGTGTTCTTGCCAGTCGTCTCGTCAGGTTGGAATTTGTCGTACTGGATGAATTGGGGTATCTGCCTTTTTCCAAGGCAGGCGGAGCACTGTTGTTCCACTTGATCAGCACACTGTATGAGCGAACATCTCTCATCGTGACCACCAATCTGAGTTTCGGCGAGTGGTCACAGGTGTTTGGTGATGCCAAGATGACCACCGCTCTGCTGGATCGTCTGACGCATCATTGTGATATCATAGAAACCGGGAACGAGAGCTACCGGTTTAAAAACAGAGAATAAAAGCGTTGCCAGTAAATACGCTGAGTTTTGTTCTCCAGCTCCGACGAGCATTAATGGGGCCCATTCTCGCCGCAGAATAAAACTCAGCTCACTTGGTTGCTAGATTCAAATTCAGAGGAGGCAATGGGCTTCTTTTTTTTGGCTTTCGGGGGGTCTTTTTTCGACGCTGAAAGGGGGTCAATATTCAACGCTGATTGACAAACATTTTTGTCGATCAACTTTTATGGCTATCGAAAACCTGCATAAGGCAGGTTTTCGATATTCAACAAACCTGGAGGATAAAAAATGAAACGTCTAATGGTAATGCTTTCCATGGTCGCGGTTGTTCTCTTTGCAACCCACGCTTTTAGCGCGGACAAAGAGGCTATCAGTAAAAATGTGGATGAAGTTGTTGCTGCCATTAATGGTGGCAAGGGAGCTGCAAGCTTTACCGCCGATGCTTTCACGCCATATGCGTTTATCATGGAAGCGGAAGGTAAACTCATAGTGCATCCAACTTTGGCCGGGAAGGATCTGAAAGTCGAAGGTCTGCCAATCTATGAGGCAATAAAGGCTGCAACTCCTCAAGGAGCTTGGGTTAAATACGTATGGAAAGAAAAGGAGAAAAATACCTACATAAAAAGGACAAGCAACAATCTTATTGTAGGTAGCGGATATTAATTGGTTAGAAATATAGTTGGTTATTGATTATAGGATTATAGGGATTCCCTATGGAATCCCTATTTATTAATATAGCTCAGTGTGGGGGTCAGCTTGTTCTGGGAGTCTTGGTCGCGGCTCGCCGCCGCTCCGGGATCGATTGCCAAGCGAATGGGCAAAGAACATCGAAATTATTCCGGTACGGGTTATGGATACCCTGCAGCAGTATCACTGGCCGGGAAATGTTCGGGAGCTGGAAAACAAACGTCCTGGAGCGGGCGGTAATCAACTATTCGGGTTCCAAGTTGCGCCTGGCCGAT
>JANNLB010000255.1:0-13110 GCA_031396605.1 Geobacter sp.
AGGAGGAGTTTCTGGAGTTGGTGGGACGAACGGAGTGAATCTGATTGGAATTTGGTAGGTCGGGTTAGCGAAGCGTAACCCGACGATATGATATGCAACCTTTGTCGGGTTACGCGATGAAGCCCGTATACTGGTGGAAAACGAGGGTGGCAACGCGGTAGGTTCGGTCTCCAAAAAGACAGATTACGTCGTAGCCGGTGAGGAGGCTGGAAGCAAGCTGACCAAGGCCAGGGAGCTGGGTGTGACGGTGTTGACCGAGGATGAGTTTTTGGTGTTGGTGGAACAACCCAAGTTCGATAAGTCCGGTTGAGTGGGAGGGACGGCGTAACGGACGTTGCCTCAATCCCATGCCCGTTAGACCTACTCCCTCTTCAGCAGATACCGCCGCAGCCAGTCCAGAGCCGTCCATGCGGTCAGGGTACGGACCTCGTCCCGGTTCCCGCCGAACTGGAAGCGCTTGGTCCAGCAGCCGTCTGGTGCCGCAAGCGAGATAAAGACCGTACCGGCCGGCTTGCCCTCGCTGCCCCCTTCCGGCCCGGCAATTCCGGTCACCGCCAGTCCCAAGTCACTGCCGGAAGCCAGCCGGACACCCTTGGCCATTGCCGAAGCACATTCGGAGCTGACGGCGCCGCTGCTGTTCAACAATTCCGCCGGGACACCCAGCAAGCGTATTTTAGCATCATTCGAATAGGTCACCACACCTTCGTAGAAATACCGGGAGCTGCCGGGAATATCGGTGATCCTCTTGGCTATCAAACCGCCGCTGCACGACTCAGCCGAAGAAAGCGTCAAACAACGATCACGAAACAGCTCCGCCACAGCAGCGTCCATGCTGATATCACCAGAAGAGAAACAATACTCCTTTAATCGGTCCCGCGCGGTACTAACCGCCAGTGCAAGAAGGTCGATGGCCGCAGCATCGTTATCCGTTTCAGCCCGCAGTGTCACTTTCATCCAGGGGAATGTGACGCAGATACCTAGCGTGAGCCCCTGTTCCGGCCGCGCAATTCCCATCAGCATTTCATCGACTTCCGCTTCACACGGTCCGAACAGGTTCAGTGCGGCAGTGCGGATGACCCGCTTGTGAGGTACCCGTTCAAGAATAAAGGGTATGACTGTGTCACGCAGCATGCCGATCATCTCTGACGGGACACCCGGCAGAAAAAACATGAAACAGCCGTTGTGCATCAGGTGGAAACCACAGGCGGTTCCGTTTGGATTATGAATCAGCGCGGATTTGGTCGGAATCATGGCCTGCTTGTCGCTCAAAGGGCAGACGATCAGATTTTCCAACTTGCCGGACATCTGGCGGACATGACTGCGCGCCTCCTCATGAATAACCAGACGCCGACCGGTGGCTCGCGCCGCGGCCCGCGACGTCAAATCATCAGCTGTCGGTCCGAGACCTCCAGTGACGATGATCGCATCATTGACTCGCTCGAGGTCGTTCAGCGCCCCGATGATATCCGGTTCGTTGTCACCGACCGCGAGGTGCCGCTGAATCCGTAATCCTTCCACAAGCAGGATGGAAGCGATCGTGCCGGAATTCGTATCGGTCACCTGCCCGCAGATCAGTTCATCTCCGACGCTCAACGTTGAAATTCTCATGTTTCAGACGCTCCTTTGCGCTGCAGTCGCTCCATGACCTCCAGGCAGGATATTCCCTTTTCGCGGGCAATCCGACGACAATCCTCGTATTCAGGGGATGTGCGCAACAGTTCACCGCCACTGCCGACAATCTGTTTAAACCGCACCGTGCCAAATTCGGTGTGCTGTTCAACACTCCGCCGCTGCAGGACAATTCTGTCTGCCCGGTAATAGCGCAGGCCGATGGCTGTCGTCTCAGCCAGCAGCAGCTGAGCCAACTGATCAAGCTGCTCCGGACGACAGAGAAATGACAGCATCACACCGGGACGACCTTTTTTCATCTGGATAGAAGTAAAATATACGTCCAGCGCCCCTTCTTCAAGCAAACGCTCCATGGCATACCCGAGAACTTCCGGTGTTGAATCGTCAATGTTGGCCTCAATCACGATTACTTCACCGGCGGGCGCAGCTTTTTCGTCACTCCTCCCCAAAAAAGCGCGCAGGACATTAGGGCAATCGGAGAAATCCTTCCCCCCGGCGCTGCAGCCTGTTTTGTCCAGCACCATTATGGGCTGAATCCCAAAGCCGTTCGCCAGTGCCACCAGAATTGCTGCTCCGGTAGGAGTCACCCGCTCACCCGGACCACACTCACCATGCACCGGCAATCCTTTCAAAAGCTCGGCCGTGGCCGGGGCCGGGACAGGCAGCCGACCGTGGGCAGTCTCGACAAACCCGCTTCCCAGCGGCAGCGCTGAGGCGTAGACCGCTTCGACAGCAAGGTAATCCAGACAGATGGCGGTCCCGACGATATCCACGATGGAATCGACCGCTCCGACTTCGTGGAAATGGACCTCGGCGACAGACACGCCATGCACCACCGCCTCAGCCTCGGCCAGCCGCCGGAAGATCCGTCGCGCCCTATCTTTTACGGAGTCGGACAGCCCGCTGTCGGCGATCATGATGTCAATTCCCTCATAGCGCCGGTGGCTATGGTGGTCATGAACCGCCACGTCAAATTTCAGTGCCGGCATCTGCCGCCGCTCGGTCCGGCTGGTTGAGAGTTCGTAGGAGCCTTCCGGAAGTTTCAGCTTGTCCAGTTCCGCACGCAGAAAATCCAGAGGCACTCCCAGGTCCAGGAGCGCACCCACAGTCATGTCGCCGGAGATGCCGGCGTAGCAGTCGAAGTAGATGATTTTCATATCACACCCGGTTGATCAGACTCGCCGCGCAGGCGGCGCCGAATCCGTTGTCAATGTTGACGACCGTCACCCCGGCGGCGCATGAATTGAGCATACCCAGCAACGCCGCGATGCCGCCGAAGGAGGCGCCATACCCGACCGAGGTCGGCACGGCAATCACCGGCTTATCAACCAGACCTCCGACCACCGAAGGAAGCGCTCCCTCCATGCCGGCCACGACGATGATTACCGAGGCCGCCGCGAGTTGGTCCTGCCTGGCCAGCAGCCGGTGAATTCCGGCCACGCCGACATCAAATATCTGATCGACCCGATTTCCGAGAAAGCGTGCTGTCACCAGTGCCTCAGCCGCAACCGGAATATCGGACGTGCCGGCTGATACGACCAGAATAGTCCCCTTGCCTCGCAGTTCCGGCGGCTGATGCTCAAGTGTCAGGCAGCGCGCCTCGGCATGATAGAAGGCAGTCGGAAACACATCCAGCACCTGCTCTGCCTTCTCCCTGTCCAGACGCGTCACGAGGATACTGCTTCCCCTGTCCGACATAGCAGCAGTGATTGCCGCAATCTGCTCCGCCGTTTTTCCTTCACCGAAGATCATCTCCGGCATACCTTGACGTAATTGGCGGTGGTGATCCACCTGGGCGCAGCCGATATCCTGAAAGGGAAGCTGCCGTAACTGTTGCAAAGCAACATCCACTGAAAGCTCTCCCTGTCGGACCGAGTTGAGCATTGATTTTAGATATTCCTGATTCATGAACGAGTCCCAGTATGTATATTAGTACCAAATAGCAATCAATTGATATTCGCAGGAGCGCCTTGCAGGCGCAATCATCGCGGCAACATGCCGCTCCTAAAGTATTTTGTTGCTCTGTTATACCATGCCTGCGGAGGTTTTCCATGTAAAAACCTGTCTCCGGACTGATATTACATCATCAAAAAAAAGTTCACCAGTGGCTTTTCCCTGACATCTGTGCTACAAATCCACGGATACTTTGAATCGCGCGAGGTTGAAAAATGGGTAAAACTACTTCTGAAAAAATATTTGACGCTCACCTGGTAAACGAGCCGTTTCCCGGCACCAAAGTGCTTCGCCTGGATGCGGTACTCTGCCATGAGATCACCACGCCGATTGCCATTGATGACCTGATCCGGCGCGGCAAGGATCGCGTCTTTGATACGACGAAGATCAAGGCGGTTATCGATCACGTCACCCCCAGCAAGGACACCAAAACAGCCACCCAGGCCAAAATTCTGCGCGACTGGGCACGCCGCCATGAGATCAGGGATTTCTTTGATATCGGCGCTAACGGTGTCTGTCACGCCCTCTTCCCGGAAAAGGGCTTCATCCGTCCCGGCTACACGGTTATCATGGGCGACTCCCACACCTGTACCCACGGCGCCTTCGGAGCATTTGCCGCCGGTATTGGCACGACCGACCTGGAAGTCGGCATCTTGAAAGGGGTCTGCGCCTTCCGCCAGCCTAAAACGATCAAATTCAACGTCATCGGCACACTCCCGAAAGGGGTCTATGCCAAAGACGTCATCCTGCACATTATCGGAAAAATCGGCGTTAACGGCGCCACTGACCGGGTGATGGAATTTCACGGTCCGACGATCGATGACATGACCATGGAATCACGCATGACACTCTGCAACATGGCCATCGAAGCGGGCGGCACATCGGGTATCTGCCAGCCGGACATGACCACAGTCGACTACCTCTGGCCCTTTATTCAGGATGAATTTGCCTGCAAGGAAGCCGCACTGGCTGATTATTCGCAATGGTGTGCCGACGCTGATGCCGAATATGATCAGATCATCGATATTGATGTCACGGCTCTGGAACCGACCATTACTTTCGGCTACAAACCGGATCAGGTCAAGTCCGTATCAGAGCTGGCCGGCACCCCGCTTGATCAGATCTATATCGGTTCCTGCACCAACGGCCGTCTCGAAGACCTGCGCATCGCGGCGCAGATATTGAAAGGTCACCGGCTGGCTCCGAACGTACGTGGCATCCTTTCGCCGGCTACGCCGGCAATTTTCAAAGACGCTGCCAGAGAAGGGTTGATCGATATTTTCATGGAGGCCGGGTTCTGCGTCACCAATCCGACCTGCGGCGCCTGCCTGGGGATGAGCAACGGCGTCCTGGCCGAAGGCGAGGTCTGCGCCTCCACCACCAACCGCAACTTCATGGGGCGGATGGGCAAGGGGGGAATGGTGCATCTTATGTCACCGGCAACGGCAGCCGCCAGCGCGATAGAAGGCATGATCGCCGACCCACGCAAATATCTCTAACAAGGAGTCACCATATGAAAACATTCGGTGGCCCGGTCCTCTTTCTTGATCGCAGCGACATCAACACCGACGAGATCATCCCGGCCAAGTACCTGACCGAGATCACCAAAGAAGATTTGAAACCCTATATCCTTGAAGATCTGAAACTGCCCGGTTTTGATCCGAATGGGCGTAAAACAAAGAATGCCCGAGTGATTATCTCTCGTGCCAACTTCGGCTGCGGTTCCTCCCGAGAGCACGCCCCATGGGTGTTTGAGGTCAATGGTATCACCGCCGTGATTGCCGAATCTTTTGCCCGCATCTTCCGGCAGAACATGTTCAACTGTGGCATGGCAGCCATCGAACTTCCCAAAGCCGACCTCGACCAGATCTTCTCCCACAATGTTGATGCGGACACTTCCATGAGCATCGACATCGAAGCCGGATCCCTGACGGTGTCCGGAGGCGGCAAACAGAAAACCTTCAGTTTCGAGATTTCACCCTTCGACAAGGCTCTGGTACTGGCCGGCGGCTGGGTTGATTACGCTGATCTGAAGTACTGACCATTTAGATGTTTCAGCGGCAACAAACCTATTTTCAGGTTTTTGTTGTTTTTCTCGCACTGTGCGGATTTTATTCTGCTACTTGAATCCCGTGTCGCAACGCTTGATTTTTTTACGCGGCAATGAGATAGTGCCGTAACAGTTCACACTCGCTGCAGAGGGAGGCACAATGTTTGGTTTTGGCATGCCGGAAATGATAGTCATATTGGTCATAGTTCTGGTCGTTTTCGGGGCGGGAAAACTTCCGGAAATCGGCGGAGCACTGGGCAAAAGTATCCGTAACTTCAAGAAGGCTTCGGATGGCAAGGACGAAATAGAGATCAAATCCAAGTCCGAGGATGGTGACAAGAAAGCTTGATTGGGGCGTTGTTCAGACACATAACATAAAAGGGGGGAGAGGCATAAGCCTCTCCCCCTTTTTCTACATACTGCTTCCGGATATCACGTTTTCAGATACTCCCCGATTTTCTCCGCCAGCGTGCTGTAAATCCGGCGGCACTCACTCTCGTCCTTCTCCAGCAGCGTCACACGGAACCCCTGCAGCGGTGTCGAAAATGACGAGAGCGGCACAACGCAGATGCCGGTTGTTGCCAGGATCTGATATACGAATCGTTTATCGGGAGAAACTCCCGGCTGATTGATTAGCCCGTCAACCAGCTCCTTGACCTCCGGGTTGGCAATCGGAATCGACTGCCTGTTGTTCAGCAAACCATCCTTGAATGCCACGGCCATGTAAAAGGCGCCATTAGTGCGATTCACCTGCAGCGCAGGAACCTGGCTGAGGCAATCATAAGTGATGCTGCTCATCCGTTCGTAACTGGCGATACGTTGCGCCAGATAGGTAGAATATTCGGGATGACGGACGATTTCCGGTATGACCATTTGCGGCAGAGTCGTAGAGCAGACCTCATTCATCTTGCCGGTAAGGATCAGATTGATGTATTTCCGGAAGCGCTCATCTTTCTGTCCGTTGTACACCTCAATCCAGCCGCAGCGCGATCCGGGCCAAGGGAATTCCTTGGAGATACCTTTCAATGAGATGGCAGGAACATCCCCGATTACGTCACTGATCGGCACCGTGCTTTTGCCGTTATACACGATGTTGATATACACTTCATCGGCGATGATGAACAGGTCGTATTCGCGGGCTACTTTAACGATCTCTTCCAGCATCTCCTTCGTGTAGACCATGCCGGTCGGATTATCCGGGTTGATAAGCATGATCGCGCAGATATTCGGGTTGTAGCGTACATGATTACGCAGATCCTCCATATCCGGGTACCAGTTGTTATCAGGCTTGAGGCAGAACAGCGAAGGTGCCGAGCGGGCATGACCTATTTCACCGAGCGTATGGGTGGTATAAGATGGTGATGGCATAAGCACTCGCGCCTCCGGGCGCAGGCAGCCGTATATTTTGGCGATGGCATCTCCAAGCCCGTTAAAAAAAATGATGTCTTCCGGGGTAATCCGGGCTCCACCGCGGCCGTTGGTGGTGTCGCAGATAAACTCACGGGTTTCAAGCACACCACGGGTGTGGCAGTATCCCCAGGTTCGGTTGTCCATTGCGGCCCTGGCAACGATCTCCTTCATCCACTCCGGAATGACCTCACCCTTTACAATAGGGTCACCAATGTTTTCCCAGTTGATCTTGACCCCGTGTTTCTGGAGCTTTTCTGCCACGTTGACGATATTTCTGATTTCATACGCCAGTTCGCCGGTTCCAGGTGGCACCAGTTCAATTCTCATTCCGCACCTCGCAGAGACAAATAGTTACACTAAATAAATCGAAACCTGATTTTTCTATTTTTTACCGGTACCGATCGTAAGACGCCCATCACCATCACGCCATCGTACCCATCCGATCTGCGATTGGTCAGTCAGCACCATGCCCCAGTCATTTTCCAGTTTCAATACCTTGAACACCTGCTTTGGCGTCAGCGTTGCGAGCATCTTCCCGTCAGGTTGCTGCTGCAACTGATAATGCTGCTGCTGTAGACCGGGAAGCATGCGACCGGTCTGCAGTTTCAGATACTGTTCCCACGATTGAAAGCGTCCTTTATTATCCGGATCAATCCAGGCTTCACGTCCGGCATCATCATAATATACCCGAAGCCAATCACCTTTGTGAGAAGAGACAATGAGCGGCAGATCCCCTTCCGAAAAACCGAATATCCACTCATTTCCGGACACCCATGGGCTGTTCAGCATTCCGGCCCGTGAAAGTCCCGGTTCCTCGTACAACTGCAGTTGCAGGTCCTGACGTGGAGCATTGTACGAATTCGAAAAAACGACCAGCCCGATTCCTGTATAGGGGCGCATTCGTGGAGGGGGTGCGGCAAATCCGGCTGAACTGGTTTCGCCCAGAAGGAAAATAATCAGAAAAAGTACCAGGCAACGGTCGAACATCATCAATCAAACAGGCTCCGCCTGATGTATGAACCGGGTTCAACTGCATTGAGCAGGCGATGGCAACGGGATTCATCAGACGGATGAAAGTTGTAGTTCTTCCGCAGCCTCATGTCCTGTGAGGCTGCGGCAGAAATCTGAACCACCAGGTCACGGGTTATGGTCTTCACCTAGCGATCCACCAATGCGATCATATTGCCGTCAAAATCCTGCACAACCGCCATCTTACCCCATGGACTGGACTCAAGCGGTTCCACAAACTGCGCACCGCCGATAGTAAGGGCTTTGCAAACAGTGACAATATTTTCTACTTTAAGGGTGATGCCGGTGTGTCTTCCCACCAGGCTGCGGACATCGTCATGCAGCGCAAGCGAAATACCCAGCGTAGTGGCAGCTCCGGGGAAAAACTCGATCAACATCTCGCTCTGACCGGCAACCGGCAGCCCGAGAAGGTCAACGTAGAAGGATTTAGCTTTGACAAGGTCGGTGACAAAGATCACAACGTTTTTGAGTGTAATGGACATACGACCCTCGGGGCTTATTTCTGCGACAATCGCTGTACGCACTCCACCATGAACCTGGCGTTTTCGGGAGGAACCGTCGGCAGAATGCCGTGTCCCAGATTGAATATGTGGCCGGGACGTCCGGCGTTCTCATCCAGAACCCGTTTGACTTCGCGTTCAATGATTTCCTTTGTAGCATACAGAACGGTCGGATCAAGATTACCCTGAACAGCCATTTGCGGTCCGATCAGATCCCGGGCCTCACCCAGATTTACGTGCCAGTCGAGACCCATGACGTCGCCGCCAGCTTTCTTGACGGTATCCAGCATGGTTCCGGAACCTTTCACAAAGTGGATAACGGGCGTTTCCAAACGGTTCAGACCATTGATCAGCCTGGCGGTATACGGCAGCACATAACGTTCGTAATCGGCGGGAGAAAGGATGCCCCCCCAGGTATCAAAAATCTGGATACACTGGGCACCTGCGGCAATCTGGGCGTTCAGGTATTCCATGCTCATAGTGGTGATTTTTTCCATCAGGGCGGCATAGATATCAGGAGCGGCATACATCATCCGTTTGATCTGGGCAAAATCCTTGGAGCCTTTCCCCTCAACCATATAACAGGCCAGAGTAAACGGCGCACCGCCGAATCCGATCAGCGGAACTTTTCCGGCCAGCTCGCGGCGAAGTATTTTAATTGTTTCAAGTACGTAGGGGACATCCTGCTCCATCTGCGGGATACGCAGTTTCTCGACGTCTGCCATGCTACGGATCGGACTTTCAAATACCGGTCCCGGAACAAAATCAAGCTTCATCCCCATCGGCTCGACCGGTGTAAGAATATCGGAAAACATGATCGCAGCATCCACCCCGAGATAATCAACCGGCTGAATAGAAACTTCAGCGGCCAGCTCGGGGGTTTTACACAATTGAAGAAATGTGCATTTGGAGCGAACCGCCATGTACTCGGGCAGATATCGGCCGGCCTGACGCATAAGCCACACGGGAGTCCGATCTACCGGTTTGCCCCAACAGGCATCAAGAAATCTCATATTCATTTTTATTTCTCCTCATTAACGCTCTAACTCGTAGGAATTGGCACAAATAAAAGCTGTATTTTAATTTTAAACGGCGTGATAAGTCAAATTATTTGAGATTATGCTGATTCAACCGTAAACTTTCTTTTGCCGTACACTACCCGGTCTCCAGGATACAATTTGCGGCCGCGACGCAGTTCAACTTCACCATTTACCGAAATGTACCCCTCTGCGATCATGGCCTTTGCTTCACCACCGGAAGAAACCGCATTTTCCGCCTTGAGAAGACTGTCCAGCTTTATGAACGGTGTTGTTATCTGCATAGACAGGTCTCTCTCCAACATTATTTCACCTGCAGGCTCATTTCACAGGTTTCCCAACAAAAAAGGCGGTCAGCATGTAATAGCAGCCAACCGCCGATATCTGATTTTATGGCGGAAGAGGTGAGATTCGAACTCACGGAGCTGTTACACTCGGCGGTTTTCAAGACCGCTGCCTTAAACCACTCGGCCACCCTTCCGTTTATAGTACACCCCAACCTGTATAGCACACCTGTTTCTGATTTTCAAATGGTAAGCATACCCTGTGGAGTACCTTGCATGGTTACTACTGCTGATCTGTATCAAATTTTCTCTCACTTCTTATCGATAACAAGGAATCTTCAACAGATTTTCTCCATAACCCATCCTTAAAAAGTATCCGCAAATTATCAAGGGTGAGGCGCTCGGTCAGATAGATATTTCTGCTGTTCTTAAAATCCCTGTCCTGAAATTTGCGCTGTAATTCTTCAAGTTCCTTGCCGAAATAGCAGGTAACATTTTTGCCCTTCTTGAACCTTGAACTGAACAGCAGGTAGAGGTCGAGGAAAAAGTTACTGTTATCTTCCAGAAAAGGGCTTTTCTGGAGACGTTCCATGTTCTCGCTTTTCAGCACCATCCCGAGCTGCCGTGAAAGATCACCGACTACATCATACAGCTCTTCGATGTAGACCTGCTGTTTCTCGTAATGCCTCTGGTACCAGTCAAGTTTATCCTGCTGCTGCTTTATTTTGGCTTCGGCTTCTTCAAGTAATAACGCATTTTTTTTACCAAACATTCGATACCCCCCGCTGCCTTCAGATGGTACGGCAGTTCAATTCATCCACGAAACCGGCACGTTATTTCGCAATCCGTTCGAGACCGCCCATATATGGCTGTAACAGAGACGGAATACGTACTGAACCGTCTTCCTGCTGATAGTTTTCCAAAATTGCCACCAATGTGCGCCCGACGGCCAGGCCGGAGCCGTTCAGTGTATGGACAAATTCGGGCTTGGCTTTTTCATCCTCCCGGAAGCGGATCGATGCACGGCGGGCCTGAAAGTCACCGAAATTACTGCAGGATGATATCTCACGGTAACAACTCTGCCCCGGCAGCCAGACCTCAAGATCGTACGTCTTCGCTGAGGAAAATCCGATGTCGCCGCTACAGAGAGACATAACACGGTAGGGGAGTTCCAACAGCTGCAGTACCTTTTCGGCATGGCCGGTCAATGTTTCAAGTCCCGCGTCAGATTCCGACGGGTGGACAAATTTTACAAGTTCCACCTTGTTAAACTGATGCTGACGGATCAGGCCACGGGTATCTTTGCCGTAGGAGCCCGCTTCACGACGGAAACAGGGTGTATAGGCACAATAGTTGATCGGCAGATCGTTTTTTTTAAGAATCTCGCCTCGATGGATGTTGGTGACCGGCACCTCGGCGGTCGGAATCAGAAAAAAATCGGGATCGACCAGCTTGAAAAGATCCTCTTCAAACTTGGGAAGCTGCCCCGTTCCTTGCATCGAATCACGATTGACCATGAAAGGAGGCAACACCTCCATATAACCATGAGTATCGGTATGCAGATCTAGCATCAGGTTGATCAGAGCCCGCTCCAGCCGTGCTCCGGCACCAAGGTAGAGAGTGAAACGGGCGCCGGTGATCTTTGCGCCACGTTCGAAATCAAGGATGCCGAGATCTTCGCCGAGATCCCAGTGCGGCTTTGCTTCAAAAGGGAGTTTATGAGGTTCACCCCAGCTTCTTGCCAGGACGTTATCGTTTTCTGACCGTCCGATCGGTGTCGTGTCGTGCGGCAGATTCGGTACCGTCAGCAGGAACGAGTTCAGCTGTTCATCGACTTGATTCAGCTCTTCGTCCAACCCCTTTATTTTGTAAGAGACTGCACGCATCTCCAGGATCTTGTCCTGCACCAGGCTTTTGTTCAAGGTACGACCGATCTCATCCGAGACCGAATTGCGCAGCGCCTTGAGAGATTCTCCCTCTTTCAGCACCGTGCGCCGTCGTTCATCCAGTTCACGAAAACCGTCCAGATAGGATTCACCGCCGCGAGTACGGAGACGTCGTTCAGCCTCGTCCAGATTATCGCGAATGTATTTAATGTCAAGCATCGGGAAACACCTTTATTTTTCGATAGTAAGCGTGTATTTATTAGCACTTGCGCCGTTATACGTCAATGCAAAAAGCCCATTGAAACCTGTATGAACTCACATTCCGAGACCACTCTGACATGAAAATACTTCTTGCAACCCTGCACGCCAAATACTCACACGCATCACTGGCCCTTCCCTGTCTGGCCGTGTACTGCCAGAACATCCCCGACACCGTAATAACAACCCGTGAATGGACCGTCAACGAACCGCGCGAACACATCCTGAGACTCGTCATGGCCGAGCAGGCCGATTTGATCGCCTTCTCCTGCTACATCTGGAATATCGAACAGACACTGCGGCTGATTTCTGACATCAAGAAAATCTCGCCCCATACCCTTATCGTAATGGGGGGGCCGGAAGCTTCCTTCGGGATTTTTGATCTCATGCACGACAATCCTGCGATTGATTTTGTCGTCAAGGGTGAGGGTGAGGAAATCTTCAGGCGACTGGTCGTAGCGCTGATGCAGGACAATACCAGCCTGCGGCAGGATAGTCTGGCGGAGACAGACAATCTGTTTTTCCGGGACGGCAGCGATACTGTGTCAGGACCGCTCAGCAGAAAAAACCTTGCAATGGATTCGCTCCCATCACCCTTTGAAGCCGGGATGGTCGACTTGTCAAAGCCGCTGGTTTATTACGAAACGTCTCGCGGCTGCCCGTTTTCCTGCGCATTCTGTCTTTCTTCCGTTGAGGGGACGGTTCGTTCATTCACCCTGGACAGGATAAAAAAAGATCTCCTGTTTTTGATGAGCAATGATGTTGCACAGATTAAGCTGGTTGATCGAACCTTCAATTATGACGCCGGTCGGGCGGATGCGATCTGGGAGTTTATACTTGAACATAACCGCAGCAGTCATTTTCATTTTGAAATTTCCGCCGATCTTCTCACCGACAACAATCTGAACATTCTGGCGCGGGTGCCGGAAAAGACCTTCCGCTTTGAAATCGGCATCCAGTCGGCCTCGGCGGCAACTCTGGAGCAGGTCGGGCGGACAGCCGACCTGGCGCAGATCTTCGCCAATGTCGGGCGGCTCAGAACCTGCACGCAGATTGAGCTGCACCTCGATCTGG
>JANNLB010000086.1:0-46524 GCA_031396605.1 Geobacter sp.
GCTGGACATGAAAACCCCGGCAGAGGTATACTTCAGCGGACTACTTGAACGGGCTGATCTTTCAAAGAACAGGGACATTTAACTGGGCTGGACCAAACTTAAATTGATCATTTTTCTGTCTTGACAACCGTCAGTAGCTTATGGTCGAGCTTGATTACTGGTTGAGTCGAGCCGAATTTCCGTATGAGAAAAGCGAAGCTGCCAAAATTGTACATCGCAGTGAAGTGAATGATGAACAGAAGGCTATCGATGCCCGCATTGAAGTTATCTATGAGTTGCGCGGAATAGAGTATTCAGCTTCAGAAGAATTGCTTTTGGATGCGATTTCCGACCCAAATCCGCAAATCCGGATAGCAGGACTGACGGTATTATCCGAGTATTGTAATGACAACCATTTGTTACTCTTTGAGAATGCACTGAATGATGGCAACGAAGCGGTAAGACGGTTTGCCGGTGAATACCTTCAAACTTACAGAAAACATATCCGTAACGGCTCTGTCATAAAAACCAAACTATCGGTTAGCGACTGTATAAAGGCTCTTGCCACTCCAAAAGGCAGAGAACGGGCCATTGAAGATCTTATGGGCGTTACAGACCCTCAAATAATTGAGCCGCTCCTGATAATAATGAAGAATGATGACTATTCGTTTTATTGTCGAACGAAAGCTATGGACGTACTCGCTAATATTGACTGTCCCGAATTGCTGGAGGAATTCTATTCAATATTAGGTGATGAGATAGTTGGAACAACTGCAGCATATAACTTAAGCTACAAATCGGACCCGGCGGCACGTGGATTGCTTCGCAGTGCATTTTATTCTGATGATCGTGTCGCTAAATTATCCGCAGCCAGATGCGTGATATGCATCGATAACGGAGTATTGCAGGAATTCTGTCAAATGTTGAAAAATAGCGACCTGGAATATAGAAAAGTTGCTGTGGATCGGATTAGTAGCCTTTTGTTTTCCAGATGGCACGGAGGAGAACAAGAATGTCCGAAAAATTTCGATATTTCTGATGAATCAATAAGGCTTGTGATTGCAGCATTGAAAACAGCTGCTAAAGACGAAAATAAAGAAATACGCGGCAAAGCAATTGAGAGTCTCTGTTTAATAGACAAAATTCAAGGTGCGCCAATTCTGATGGAGGCACTGGAAGGGTTCATTCACATTGCCCTGGATGAACATTGCCAAGTCAAAGCAGATCCATGGGATTGTGATTGGTTCCAAAATAGCTTGCACCATGCCATTGACATTCTGGGAGACAAATCATTTTGTGAACCGTTGATACGCCTGTTTGATTCAAAATGTTGGGATGTTAAACTTGATGCCGCCAACAGCCTCCTGCGTCTTGGTGACAATAGGGCAATAGGACTGCTGGAGGAAGCGCTGTATCATGAAGATTGGAAAGTAAGGACGGAAGCCGCCTGCATTCTATATGCACATGGTGATAACCGGATGTGGGATATGTTGATCAAAACATTGTCTGAAGTTGCTGAAGACAACAGTTTTATAAAAAGTGGAATTATCGATATACTGGCAAAATCCGGTGACCTCAGAACGGTGGATGTTCTCTGCAACATATTGAATAACAGTGGCACATATTATCTTGATGATATGGACATCGGTCGGATAATCACTTGTCTTGGTGGACTTGGCGATCCTCGGGCGATAGAAGCTATTAAAAAGTGGCATTATAAAGAGCTTGTTAATTGTGATGATGACGTAGTAGAGAAAGCTCTTAAAGCCATTGAAGTAGGCAAGAGGCTCAAGGAGTAATCAGCAATGGCTTCTAAGACATAAACACCACAAAGCCCAATTACCGATCCAGATCCGCCAACACAAAATCCACCGACCCGAGGATTGCCAGAAAGTCGGCAACGAGCCAACCGCGGCTCATGACCGGGAGCGCCAGGATGTGGGGGAAACTGGGCGTCTTGATCCGAACTCGGTACGGGATGTTCAGCCCGTCGGAAACTACGAAGTAGCCGTTCTCCCCCTTGGGCGCCTCGATCGCACTTTTTGATTTATATTGCTTATAAACAATATAGTTGCTATTCTTTCCCCATGAAAGCGAGACTGCTCCAAAAGTCAAAAGAAGAGTTCAGGGACGGAATCATTATTGAGACGGTGGTTTGGGAGCTGACAGAAGCCACGCCTGATCGTCCGCACAGCTTGAAATACCGTTTGTATTGCGGCAGAAATGGTGAGTGTATTGTTCGATATGACAATGAGACGGGCAAAGGTGATCACCGCCATTACGGAACCCGCGAGGAAACGTATTGCTACACAACCTTTGCAAAACTAGCAGAAGATTTTTTGGCGGATGTTGAACGCTTGACAGGGGTGAATTTATGAATAAGGCAATCATCGGAATTAGTGAATGGACAGCAACGCGTAAGGGTCTGCTCGGGCTTGGAAGTAAGCTTGATTCGAGGGAGCGCATGCCGGATGCGGATTACCATCTGAATTTCTCCACACCGACCCAAATGTTTTCTGAGCTGACTCCAAAGCGGATGGAGCTTTTATGCCGCCTGAAGCAGGAGGGCGCTCTGTCCGTCTATAGACTTGCCAAAGAGACCGGCCGCAATTACAGCAACGTACATTCCGATATAATCAGGCTATTGGAGCTGGAGTTGGTGTCAAAGGACGAAAAAGGAAGAGTTTTTGTGCCGTGGGATGATGTGGAAATTCACGCATCGTTGAGCTCGCCGGCAAAATTGGCTGCTTGACTTAGTTTTCCGTCCACGGCTACCGATCCAGATCCGCCAGTACAAAATCCACCGACCCCAAAATCGCCAGGAAATCGGCAACCAGCCAGCCTCGACTCATGACCGGCAGAGCCTGGATGTGGGGGAAGCTGGGGGTCTTGATACGGAGTCGATAGGGGATTGAAAGGCCGTCCGATACGGCGAAGTAGCCATTTTCACCCTTGGGAGCCTCAATGGCGCTGTAGTTTTCTCCCCGTGGGGGTGACATGCCGCGAGTGCTGTTGACGAAGTGGTGGATCAGCGACTCGATGTTCAGCAGCGCGTCCTGTTTCTGCGGAAGAACATAGCGATAATCGTCAGTAATAAAACGCCCTTCCGGCATGTCGTGCATAGCCTGCTCAACAATGCGGAGCGACTGTCTGATTTCCAGCATCCGCACCTGATAGCGCGCCCAGCAGTCGCCACCCTCAGCAGTCGGCACCTCAAAATCAAAACGCTCATAGCCGCAGTACGGTATCTTACGCCTCAGATCCCACTCCAACCCGCACGCCCTCAGGTTGGGACCTGACAGTCCCCACTCCTGTGCATCCTGTAGCGAGATTACTCCGACACCTTTCAGCCGTGCCCGAAAGATCGGGTTGCCATCGATCAGTTGCTCATACTCCTTCAGTCGCGGCGGCATCCATTCGAGCAGAGCGCGAACCGGATCCTGCCATCCATCCGGCAGATCTTCAGCAACGCCGCCGATGCGGAACCAGGCGGGATGCATCCTCCCGCCGGTAATCATCTCAACGATGTCAAATATTTTCTCCCGGTCGGTAAAGGTGTAGAAAACCGGCGTCATGGCCCCGACGTCGGCGGCGAACGTCCCCAGCCAGACCAGGTGGCTGGCGATGCGGAACAGTTCGGCCAGCATGACGCGGATGTACATGGCCCGCTCCGGAACGGTGATGCCGCAGAGTCGTTCGACCGAGTTGACGTAGGCCAGGTTGTTCTGTACTCCGGACAGATAGTCGATCCGGTCGGTATAGGGGATGAACTGGTTCCAGTGCTGGCGCTCGGCGATTTTCTCTGCTCCGCGATGGTGATAGCCGATGTCGAAATCGATATCGCGGATCTCTTCACCATCCAGTTTGAGGATACAGCGGATAATGCCATGTGTACCCGGATGCTGCGGCCCCAGATTGAGAATCATTTCTCCCTCGTCGATCCGCTCAAAAAAATCGGCTGCGGGGAGGGGTGCGTGGCGGCGGGCATCCTCAATTGTATATGGCTTCATTTCGGTGGCGCGGAAGGGGTGACTCTTTCTGAGCGGGTGCCCTTCCCAGTCGTGCGGCATCAAAATACGTTTCAGATTGGGGTGCCCACTGAAGCGGATACCGTACATATCGTACACTTCTCTCTCATACCAGTTGGCAGCAGGAAATACGGAAGTGACCGAGGGAGCTTCGGGTGTGTCGCCGCTCAGTTCTGTCTTTATGCGGAGATAGCCGGGGCGGTCAAAAGAAAGCAGGTGATAATTGAGAGTGAAGTCCTGATAGCTGCTCCGCTCCCGACGGCAGGAGTCATCAACGGCGGCGATATCCTCCAGGCGTTTGAATGATGGCCCGGAGCGGGTTTTCAGATGCTTCAGAAGTGCGGGTACTTGAGCCGATGAAGCCCGCAGCGTCAGCATGTCGGTCGCAGTCGGGTCAACGAAAACCTGACCTGCAAATAACTGCACGATCTCCTCCGGCAAACCGAAATCCGGATAGTCGTGACGCGGAGCCGGAGGGCGCCAGATCTCGTCTGAACGGGGTTGAAACGCCGTTGGATGTCCTGCGGCCGAACCCCGGATGCTGATAGCCTCCATTCCCGGACCACGGGTGTCATTGGACTTTGTTTCACCCGTCACCAGCAACGGTACGGTTGTTCCCTGCCAGCCACCCTGCAGGTGAAGCACCGGTCGGGCCGGCCGCTCCCCGGTTCTGATCTTTTCCTGAAGCAGCATCAGCCCCTGCAGGAAGGCCTCGGGGCGCGGCGGACAGCCCGGCACGTACACATCCACCGGTAGAATCTGATTTATCCCCTGCACGACGCTGTACACATCGTACATGCCGCCCGAGTTTGCACAGCTCCCCATCGCCATCACCCAGCGGGGTTCGGCCATCTGTTCGTAGAGATGTAGAATAGAGGGGGCCATTTTGACAAAAGGGGTTCCGGCAATCACCATCAGATCGGCTTCACGAGGAGTGCCACGAAGAACCTCCGCCCCGAAGCGCGATACATCATGGCGAGAGGTGAAAGAGGTCATCATTTCGACAAAACAGCAGGAAAGGCCGAAGAACATCGGCCAGAGCGAGTTGCTGCGCCCCCAGTTGATCAGGTCGTCGAGGCAGGTGAGGATAACATTCTGCGGGATTTCGTTATCCACGTTTCACAACTCCTTCCCTGGAAGGGCCCCAATCCAGCCCTCCCTTGAGCCAAAGCCAGGCCAGTCCGGCAAACAGGATCGCAATAAATACCGTAATCTGGACGAGTCCGGCAATACCTAACAGATCCCAAGCCACGGCCCAGGTAAAAATGAAGGCTGCTTCGACATCAAAAATAATGAAAAATATCGCTACCAGATAGAAAGGCACCGGCCAAGCCAGACGGGCAGAACCGCTGGGGGCAACACCAGATTCGTAGGGCATCTGTTTGGCAGCTGAGGTGCGTTTGGCGCCCAGCCACCACGCGGCAAGCAGCAGCACACCTATCAGGAACACGGAGACAAGCGAATAAATCGCAACGTGGTAGAAAGAAGGGGAGATCATTGAGTAACTATAGCAGAAGAGTTCTACATGTAAAAGGGTTTGAGTCCATGCATACAAATGAAAAGCCCACCAATTATTTCGGTGGGCTTCACTTATCTATACGTATTCGATTCCGTTTTCAAGGAGTATTCCGATCCAAACTACCCTCGGAGTAGTGCTGCAAAACTATGTGACCTACTTTCAGGCGGAGTATCTGCGATAATAATCGCCCTCCTTTCGAACATCCACATTTACTTCCTGCTCACCGAAGCGCTACAGCCTCCTGCATCCGGTACTGCTCAGGCGGAGTATCTTCCATACTGCAAAACCTCCAAGCTGTATTTACCTTCCTGCTTCTTGGCTAAACTGTACCACCGACAAAGTAAAATAACAGTCTGTTTAATTTTTTTTTTCAGGAGTATAATGGCAGATTGAAACTATTTCGAATCACCGGTCGGCGAGACGTTACCTTCCTTTATTGCTTCCGAGGTAACAGGGCTTGCAGGAAACAAAAACCTGCATTCGCATGACTCTTCGTCTTCTGGCTATCGTTTGCCCTTGTTGTCCCCCCTGCCCTCTCCCGAATCGGCAATACTGTCAGCCATGGCAGACAGTATTGCGTTCATACCCTTCTGTAAGCCGTTTTCGGAGACGGTGGCAATACCTGTCCACGCAGCCTTGCCACTCTTAATATCAAGTATTTTTGCTGTTATGCTTACGCGGGCAACAGGCATGGAAAATGTCTGAGCTTTGGCATTTAATTCAAGCTCCCAATCCTGCAGGTTTTTGACCGGTTGCGGGTTTGGAATGTTCTCTGATTTGAAATAGGCCAAGTATGCATCATGTTCCTTCTGATACCGTTCCTTCTCCTTGTCGGGTATGAATGGTACGATGGTGACATTCTCATTTCCTGAAGCGTATTCGTGTATGGAACCGATCAGGAAATAGCGTGTCTTAAGCGGCACACTCAGGCCGTTAATAAGTTCGATTCCCGAAGAAGACTTTTTGTCCACAGGTGCAGCACCTTTCAGATCGGCGATGGCCTTCTCAATATTTTCACGCTCAATGGCCACGAATCCTTTTCTTTGCAGCTTAAGGATGAGAGAATCGGTCACAAGGCTCCCTATTTCCTGAGTACCACTTTCCTTGAAATTCATGACAGCCAGCGGAATGCCTGACGAAAAGTCCACATCCGGATTCTTGTAGGCATCCAGGTTGACAGGTTTCCATGCGACGGTTTTTTTGTCGGGAAACTCGACCTTAGGCGGGTCCGGTGGCAGAGGGAGCGGTTCAAGTTCAAAATTTATCTGTTTGTTTTCCTCACTCCGTTCGCTGACGATGACTTTTGGCCGGTAACCTTTCAGCAGCGCCTTGTAAACCCCTTTTTCCCAGAATGGTTTCTGCTCTGAAGCAGCGTCTGTTTTTGATTCAGTATACGGCGCGGGGCCAAGTTCCCTGGCGATATTGTTAGTGTCCTTTCCAAACAGTATCGCTGCTCCAGGTGGATTTGAAGTTATTTTGAGGCGAATCGTCGTGATCGGTTGGAGTTCGATATCCCGTTTGATGTCGGCAGGTTTTTCCTGATTTGGCACAAAAACAGTCTTTGGTTTGTATCCCTCTTTTTCAAACCGGTAATAACCGGCAGGAGACTTTTTGTCATCCTTAATGATGTTTTTAAAGGGCGTTTCACCCAATTTCGTGCCGGGTTCATCCTCTTTGAGTGAATAATAAATCGCCGCTCCGCCCGGGATCGAAGTGAACTCGATGTTTATCGGAGCTCTCGACCAAGGGAAAGAAATGGCGTTCGCCTGCATAGGGCAGAATATGCTGAAAGTCAGTACGGCAATCAGAACACGGAGTGAATTCAAACTGGTCATAATTTCTCCTTGGTGGTCGAGAACTACAATCGATTATTGATGTCAACGGACTCCAGATATTCCCTGACATTTTTGAGTTCGTTTACGTACATTGTGCTGTCATTGGGGACGGCATAGAAGAAATTCATATAATTCTCAACGGTCTGAACCCTGTCATTCCTGGTTTCGAAATCCTTGGCGGCAAGAAGAAATCTGTGTGCGTATTTTTGCAGCGTCAAGGTGAGCGTTCCGGCAATTTGGTCCGCTGCTTTTGAAATCAGTGCAATCTTCAGATCGTCGTCTGACTCAAAGGGCAATGGTTTGTCTTCAACTCCGATCTCCGGGTTCGGATTCTCCACGGAATCGGCGGTGAATTCAACATGAGCGGGGATGGACTCATCAACAAGCAATTCACCCGTCTGCGTATCCACAAGTCGGAAGGACACAGATACGTCCGCTTTTTTCCTGTGGTGATGGATCTTGTAGCGCCACGTGCTGAAAACAGGCTCATCGATGTATTCGGGCGTATTGGCCACGTCAATGCTGGTTTTGACATCCGTGACGGTGCTGAGCACTTTGCCGAGAAAACCAAACCCTGCCTGCGACGCGATGCGTCTGGTGGCCTCTGCCGCCTGGCTGGCGAGACGCGCGTTTGCCACAGCGGTGTCGTACTCCGGGTTCCTGATTCGATTCGTCCCTGATTGGTACTGTTTGGTAAGATTTTCTGATTTCTTCTCCGATGATATTTTAAAGGCGGTAATTTTCCCCGTCAAGATCGCACTTACTCCTGACAAGGACTTTAACAAAGAGACATTTTTCCCGTCGCTCAACTTTTCAAAAGGGACGTCATTGTCATCGGCGAGCTTTTCGAGCGGCTTGTTGTCGATAATTTTAACAAAACCCTTTTCGTTACTCAGCATTTTGTTTCTCAACGCAGTCTGTAACCCATTCGACAGTTCCGGATCTCGGGAATATTCCCGGAGAGGAATCAGAGCCAGATTGCAGGAAATCCGCAATCGTATCTTTTCCTCCAGGGGTGCCACACATGCGCCGGCTTCCTTGTGGTCCGGTTGAAAAGAGAGCGCTTTGGTGTGAAAGAGAACCGCACTGCCCGCATTCCCTTTTTCTGCCTGTTCGTTTGCAAATCGGTAATAAAGGTCTGCCAGTGCGCTGCGTGCAGCTTTCTGTTCGGAATCGTGCTGCAGGGCAGCAGTGAAAAACCCGGCTGCCTCCGTGCGATTATTCTTTTTGAGAGCGTTTTCACCTTTCAGATAGTTATCTCGTCCAGCCGCAATCTCAGCCTGGGCATGTCTGATTTTATCCGGGGCGTCAGGGTGTGCGGGGTCGATTACCAGCACTTTTCCGAATTCCGCGACCGCAGCCGCCCACTTCTTCTTTTCAAACAGCGGCAGGGCCGCGTTATAGGTCCCTTCAGCCCGCTTTATCTGTTGAAGTGCGTTGTCAATCTGTTCCTGTGCCTGCGTATGGTTTGCGTTGATGGCTAATGCCTGTTTAAATTGATTCACGGCGTTTCGCCAATCTTTTTTATCAGCGAATATTATCCCGTCCTGATACGTATCAACCGCTGTCAACAGGTTGTTTGCTTTAATGTTAAGGGTCTGCTCGAGCGCCTGCCGGGCCTTTTTGTTGTCGGGATCAATGTTCAGAGTGGTTTTGAACTCGTTTGCCGCTTCGTCCAGCCGTTTTTTTGCGACATATTCCGTTCCTGTCCGGTAATGGGAATTTGCGCATTCTTTCTTCGCATACTGGAGGTTTGCGTCGAATTTCTGATCCCTGGCACGATCGGGGGAAAGCGCCAGGGCTTTGCGGTAGTGTGTGATGGCATCGCAGAAATTATTGTTTACTATGCACGAATCACCACGCAGGATGCTCTCTCTGGTTTCATTTGCACAGCCAATGATTGCCAAAGAAATCAACAATACGACTAATCGCAGTATAGTCCTGATCATTTACTTGCACCCTGGTTCGTGTGTCATGATGACAGATTACGGTCAATCTATCACACTTTTTGATGATGCGGAGGTGATTTTTTGAAGATCAAAAAAATATCGTTTGTACCGTTCGAGTATTCTGGAACTAATTGCGAATAGGGGTTTCCTACTGGTAATGTACCAAAACGCGGATTAAAAAACTGTATATAAGGTTTATCACGGAAACGACGTTAGTACGATATCGATCCTCCTGTTCATTCTCGGAACGGATTTTTTACCTGCATGCAGCAGAGTACGGGTCGCGATTGCGGCATTTCCGAAAAACAAAGGCTCGATGCGCATGCATAGAGCCTTTGAAATGCCTCAGTTATATCAACAATAGAACAGTTGACATGCGAAAAAGAGGGACGGAAGGCAAGCGTTTAACTGAACTCGCCATAGACCTTTGGAGAACTGGCTCCAAAATTCAGAAATCCATATGATATGGTCGTTGTTTTAAATCAGGCCTGTCAAAGAAAAAAGGTTCCTTTCCAGGAGGAAAATGACCTTTTTTAAATTTGGTGGCCCTCCCGTGAAAAAGAACCATATCCAGTTGCAAAAAGGCCTGAGTTTAAACCAATTTTTAGCTTCTTATGGCAGCGAGGTGTTGAGCAATTTTGTATATTCGAACCCAGTAGCGCTCACTAATAAAAAAGGACTTGGCCGATTACAGTTAAGTCCTTTTTTATTGTCGTTAAACCGGAGAATGAATGAGCCTATTTGAAATTTATTCTCATACCGTCATCCGTGTTGGTAATAGTATGAGCCGGAAATCCGGCTTTGGCGGAATCAATAACAATGCGAATGTTCTTTGGTGAAACACCAATGCGGACTTTCGTAATTCCGAACTTGTTAATTGCAACGGCCTTAGGTTTCTGGTTCGTTTTTTCACTGGCTATATCAATTACGAGACGATCCGGTCCCGATAATTTTATTGTTTTGTAATCCGAAACGGGTTGGTTGGCGCGTATTTCAATATATGATGTGCCGAGCTTAATTTCTTTTATCGTCAGTGACGAGGGGCTTACTGGGACAACAGCAACAGGTACGACCGGTTCCAGTTTTGGTATTCGCATTACCGTTGGTGCAGCGGAGAGTGCTGTTCCGCTTGCCGTTGCTGTTACAGCAGCTGCAGCTTTTGCTGATGGTGCTGCCGCTGCGGGTTCATCGAGACCAAGCGGATCATCCTCCTCGGCTGGTCCTGTCGGAGGGGCCGCTGCAACGCTGACAGGAGGCTCAATCTTTGCAACAGGCTCCGGAAGTGTTTCGGGTTTTATCTCCGGCTTAGGTTCCGGTTTGCTTGCTGCGGCAGCTGAGCTGCCGAATGTTACCGTCAGTAGCTTGCGATCAGGGGTGGCACTGACGGAAATATCAGATTCGGACACGAGATTAAAAATAATTCTGCTGACGACAATGCCGGAAATCTGAGCTTTATCGACACTGATGCTGGATACGGCACCTTTATTTACGACAATCAAAGGCTCGACTTTTTCCGGATCAGCTTCGGCAATGTCAACAACTGCACGAGCTTGACCAGGAACTTTATAAAAGGTGTATGTCATCGCAATGTCAGCCGAAATTTCAATTGATACGGCATTTCCGGTGACAACAGGTTTGACATCAAGCAGTTCCGCAGCAAGAACAACGGAATTCATACATCCCATTGCTGCGAAAAGCATAATGGCGGAAAGAGTCTTTTTCATGTAGTAAACCTCCTTAAGTGTCTGTTCAGCAAAATTGTATCCAGTATATCCATAATAAGTCCAGACACAACAGATTAGGTGCGCCAGAAACATTTTTCTGCGGTTTCTTTGCAGAGCAAACATCAAATAACGCCTCATTCTGCTTTATCCGGATAGCAGGTTAGAAGTCCTTCAGCTCCTCATCTGAAAAATCAAGAGAATCCGGAAGGTTTACTGCATTAAGGCGAGAGTTGATATCCCTGAAACCGGGATTTGTAGCACTTATTTCATTAAGAAGAAGTTTTGCATCCTCTTTTTTCCCTGCAGCTTCGAATGCCGATGCCAATTCGTATGTTATGGCACAGTATTCTTCTTCGCCCAATCCGGGTTTTAACAGCGCTTGCAGCATTGTGATGGCTTTTTCCGGTTCGCCGCGCTCTCTCAGGCATGCGCACTGCATGATCAGGCATTCAACGAGTCGCAACGGGTCTTGAGAGGCCTGGCGAAACTCGTTGATAGCCTCGTCGTATAAGCCCATTTCTTTGAATGCCAGACCGAGATCATAATGCGATTGTGCATCAGAGCTCTCCATTTCGTTGCCGAACTTTACTCCTCGCGGGGCGGTATTGATGGAGTCAAACAGGTCGCCTACAGAGTCGAGCCAGTTGTCATGAGCCGTTGCTGCTTCCGTTACCTGAACCGGTGAACCGAAAGGAGAGTCGAGATCAATTTCAATATCGATCTCAATCTCCTCTTCAGGCTGCTGGAATATGTCAGCTTCGAATGGCGATGCAGCTGAAATTGACGCGGGGGAGGATTCGGCATTAGGAGTCACTGAATCGAAAATCGCTGTCTGTTTCGGGGGAGGCTCGTTGAAAAAAGGTGAATCTTCAACTCCCTGTGTGGGTAAGGACTGCTCATCAAAAAAACCGGGCGGAGATTTCGTGCTGGTCGTGCCGCTCGGTACTACTCCGGAAACAGAGCGGAGTGACTGCAGCTTCGAAGTGAGCGAAAGGAGTTCACTGTTATTACCGCCTGCGGTGGCAACCCTGATAAGACCTTCCAGTATCCTGATATTGATAGGATCCAGCTTGTCAAGAGAACGATATGTCTGCTCCAATTGTTGCAGAAAACCTGCTGAAATAAGGGTTGTTTCATATTGGTCAAGCAGTTCCAGCGCACTCGCAATGTTGTGCTCGGCAGTGACAGACAGTATGAGGCCGATCATCGCCTCAGGTTCAGAGGGGAAAAATTTCAGATAATGCTGGAAGGCGATTTTGACCCGCTGAGGCTGTTTAAGCAGTTGATACGCCTGTACTACAAGGTCCCAGTTTCTTTTGTTGAGCGGATTGCTGCGGAGAAGGCTCTGGATGCTGTCAATGGCAGACGCAGCATTGCCCTGACGGAGCTTTTCGGTAAGTATTTCAAGCATGAAGTCCGGCTTGTTGGGGAAAAGCTGCTGAATACGGGCAGAAACTTTGGAAAGTGTGGCGTTGTCACCTCGATCAAGCAGTAAAGAAGCTGTTTTTGCGAAGACTGCATACGCCTCATTTTTTTTCCCCTTTTGAGCGTAGGCTTCCGCAAGTTTGATCTTTATCGGTATGTTCTGGGGATCAACATTCTGCATCCTGTCGAGTATGTTAAGAGACTCGGCAATATTACCTGTTTTCTCGTGAAACTCATAGACGAGCTTGTACTCGGAAAGGGAGTTTGCGACGAGGCCATGTTTCTCGTTCAGTTCAGCAAGAGTCATGGTGATTGAAATGTCGGCGGGAAAAAGCTTTTGCAGCTGCTTGAAAACCGCAATAGCTTTAAGATAAAAACCGTTCTTTGAAAAATGTTTGCCGATGGTCTCAAGTTCTTTGCGGGCATCGTCATTTCGACCACATTTAATTAACAGTTCGGCCAGCTTCTGGCGCAGGTTAATTGCGGCAGGTTCCAATGCCAGAAGCTGCTCATAGATTTTGGCGGCTTTGTCAAACTGACAGCGCAAAGCAAGCTTTTGAGCATCTTCGATCAACTTATCTTTTTTAGAATGGATTGCCATCAATGTCCTCGTATATGAGTCGCCAGGCTCAGACAATCAGGTTCGTGCATTAACTAAGTATTTTCTGAAGCCCCGAAAACGGTATTTTAAGCACGCCCACAGTAAACTTCCAGCGTACTTTAAAAGCGCAGAAAATCACTGCTAACTTACTATGAAATCAACCAGACATTAACGACTCTGAAACGGATAAAAACTACTGTAACGACAGCGGCTTGTCAAGCATAATATCGTGGTTATATTAGGATATTCAACGTTTTATGCAGTTTCATTTTGCTTTGACATGGCCCTTAAAATCCTTTACGGTGCTACGGGTAATACAGTAGGTCAGATTTTATTTTCTGCACGCGCTGTTAGTACAAAACATAATACTACCGGTTTTTACAAAAATGACTTTGTGAACACCGGTATCCATGTTTGTCAGTTCTGACGTCTTTCCTGGCAGAATAACCCGACCGTAGCGGTTACACTGTACATTAATCCGGAGGCTGTGGGATGCGTTTCCTGCCGAAAGCAAATCCGCTTTACGAAAAAATATCCGCCAGTAATATTATTATCCCTGATGTCCTTGGAAAGCTCGGCAACGGGGGCTTTACCGGATATTTGCATCATTCGGCTTCTGATTTTGACTTCTATGGGATCTTTGCAAAGGGTAGGCTGCTGTGCGCCCTGAGCAGCGATACCGGTCAGGACAAGACCGGTTTTGAAGCAATTGTGCTCTTGTTTGACAAGGTGATTCTGGCCGGTGGTGAAATAAATGTGTATCGCATGACTGCAGATCTAGCTGCCTGTGCCCATGCTTTGACCATCGGCACCCGCCTTCTTAACGGCGATGAGGTCCGGCAGGTTGATGTCAAGGGTATACTGGCCCGCCTGAAAGGTCAGGGCACTAACGGAGTCGTGCGCTTTTATACGCCGGAACGCTCTGCCATGATGTTTTACAAAGACGGTTTGCCGATCGGCTTTTATCATGATGGCGCCGTCTCTATTGAGTCCTCTCCGGAGGAAGCTCGTAAGATAGCCGCCCTTCCCGGAGCACGAATTGAGATCAGTTCAACCAAGCCGCTTGACGAGTTGATGCAGTATGATCTCCTGCAAATGGTCAACCTCCAGAAATTATGGGAGGCGGCCAGGATCCGGAATGCGGCGGCTCTCCCGAAAGAAGCTCCTGCCGTCGACCCCTCCGATTCAGCGCTCAGCGAGCATAAACTGCTTGAACTTGTCGATGATATTTCCGAAGTTGCTGCTGCATATCTGTCAAAAGCGGGGCGCACCATTGTTGAAATGAGAATCAAAGAGCTGGGCGGTCCCCTGCTGTTGCTGGATGCTGAAAAATGTGCGCTCTTTCTTGCCAAGGTCGAGGCCGATGCCACTGCCGGTGACTCTCATGCCCGTATAGACGAAATGATCGATCTGATGAAATCAGAAATCGCCGTACGTCTTGCAGTTTAGTAAGTTAGAAGTTTTTCTGCGTTTTTTGGCAGATAATAACTTCGTTAACGCACTTATCCTGTTTTTCAGGGCTAGCTCAATATACAACAGGGGCTGATTAGTGCACATTCAGCAAATCCTCAAAGAATACCTGGAGCTTCACGGATATTGGGTACTGTTCGTCGGGACATTTCTGGAGGGCGAAGCAATCCTGCTTCTCGCCGGTTTTCTCGCCTTTCAGGGATACCTGAATATTTTCGGCGTTATATGTACCGCATGGGCCGGCTCTTTTCTTGGAGATCAATTCTATTTTTACCTCGGCCGTTCCAAAGGAAGGGTGCTGCTCAAACGTTTTCACTCCATTGCCCGAAAGTTCCGTGAGGCACTCAAGCTGATCGAAAAATACGGGAATTTTGTGGCGTTCATATCCCGGTTTACCTATGGATTCAGAATCGTTTTGCCCATAATTCTAGGCATAACCAATCTTCCCCCCCGCACTTTTCTCTGGATAAATATTGTCAGCGCACTTACCTGGGCGGTAGTTTTTTCTCTGGGGGGTTATCTGTTCGGTAAAAGTGCTTCGCTCGTATTGGACAACGTCAGCAACTATGAGCATTACCTCGTTCTGGCCCTTTTTGGCTTCATCAGCATGGCGTGGTGTGTTCATGCCTATCACATCTGGAAGCTCAAAAAACCTGCCAGAGCCCGGTTGTCACGGATGCGGGCCGTACACGCTTCACGAAAGGCAATTTCTTGATTAAAGACATCATTATCATTCTCGTAGAACCCCAATCACCCGGAAACATCGGCATGACCTGCCGGGCCATGAAAAATATGGGTTTTACACAGTTGAGAATCGTAAAAGGGTGTGATCGTTTTGACGCGGAAGCACTCAAATTCGCTGTTGCTGCGCGGGATCTGCTTGAATCGGCTTCAGTTTTTCCTGACTTGGCTTCAGCCATGTCAGACTGCACCCTGACGGTAGGGACTACGCGGCGACATGGTAAGTATCGTCAGGAAATCCTTTCTCCAGTAGAGGTGGCAGGTCAACTCAGAGACCAAGTCACTCCGGACTGTAGGGCGGCAATAGTTTTCGGGCGTGAGGACAGCGGTCTGACGACAGAAGAACTGTCCCTTTGTCGCTGGCATGCAACAATTCCGACCTCCAATGAGTATGGTTCGCTCAATCTGGCCCAGTCTGTGCTGCTTTTTTGCTATGAACTTGGTCAGGCCTCTGAATCGGCAGGGAGAGGTCGACCGCTTGAGTTGGCAAAATCCGAAGAGATGGAGTCGCTCTTTGCGCACTTTAATGCCACCTTGAACAAGGTCGGTTTTTTGAATGAGCAAAATCCGGCACATATGATGCGCACGCTGAGACGAATTTTTTTTCGAGCGAGTCTCGATAGTCGTGAAGTCACCGTACTGCGCGGAATGTTGACCCAGATTGACTGGGCCAGCTCGGCGTTTGACGGGAGGAAGCGTTCGTGACTCCGACGACAATCGGTCTCTTGGCCGGGACACTCACCAGTTTTGCCGCAATCCCGCAGGTAATTAAAACGCTGAAAACCCGTCATGTCCGAGATATTTCCATCTGGCAGCCGCTCCTTTTGGCGTTCGGTCTTGCGCTCTGGATGGTCTACGGTATTCTTATCAATGATTTGCCGCTGATTCTGGCCAACATCATACCTCTGATCTGCAATGTCGTTCTGACCGGAATGAAAATACGCTATGGCAGGGAAGATCTTTAGTCAGGTCTGAACAACCCGACAACCACAATATACGGAGGAAACGTTATGAAAAATCTAGTTGCCGGACTTTCGATGATTTTCTGAGTTTTAGTGTCACTTTAATCATACCAGCGAGCGCCCTAATTGGACATTTTCTCTGAAAAAACAATCCTTACTGTCAGCCGTCTGACCGCTCTCCTCCGCGGAGTGCTTGAGGAAAACTTCGAGCAGCTCTGGGTGCAGGGAGAAGTATCCAATCTTTCCTATCCTTCTTCCGGCCACTGCTATTTTACCCTCAAGGACGCCGGTGCCCAGTTGCGCTGCGTGATGTTCAAGGGCGCCGTAAAGAATCTTAAATTTCGGCTGACGGACGGGATGGCGCTGATTGCGCGTGGCCGTATTTCGGTTTATGACCAGCGTGGTGAATATCAACTGATCTGCGAATATATGGAACCCGCCGGGATCGGCGCTCTGCAGACCGCTTTCGTGCAATTAAAGGAAAAACTGGCTCTCGAAGGGCTGTTTGCCGAGTCGCACAAGATTAACCTGCCGCGTTTTCCCCGTAAAATCGGTGTAATTACCTCGCCTACCGGTGCCGCCATCCACGATATTCTTAACGTGCTGAAGCGCCGTTTCGCCTCGTTGGAGGTGCTGCTGTATCCGGTGCGCGTACAGGGCGAAGGTTCGGCGCTGGAAATTGCCCGCGCTATTGATGAAATGAACCGGATTGTCAAGGTGGATGTCCTTATTGTCGGGCGTGGCGGCGGTTCGCTGGAAGATCTATGGGCTTTTAACGAAGAGGTCGTGGCACGGGCGGTCTACCGGTCAAAGATTCCGATCATCTCGGCAGTCGGCCACGAAACTGACTGGAGCATCTGCGACTTTGTCGCTGACCTGCGGGCGCCAACCCCGTCGGCTGCTGCCGAGCTCGTCATTGCAAGTACCGAAGAGCTGCGCGGCCAGGTAGAAGCGCTTTCTCATCGACTGCGCAGATCAATTGAGAGCCTGCTTATGGGCTACGACGGTCGCCTCACAGGACTGCGCAGGGCATTGCATGATCCGCGAACGATGCTGGGACATCTGGCCCAAAGGATGGATGATCTGACCGGGAGGCTTGAATTGGGTCTGAACGTGGCAGTTTCACGCCGCCGCGACCGTTTTGAACGACTGCAGGACGCTCTACATCATAACGATCCGAAAGGGAGGATCGATACGCTGCGGCAACGGATTTCGCTTCTGTCAGTTCGGGCGGAACATTCGCTGGCACAGCGGCTGGAGGTCATCCGGCAGGGATTCGGCGACAATGCCGCGCGGCTGGAGGTGCTTTCCCCCCTCAAAACGCTTGCCCGTGGTTATACGATTGCAACCCGTGACAGGGACGGAACAGTGGTGACCGATGCTGGTACTTTGACAATCGGCGAACAGCTGCTGCTGAAACTCTACCAAGGTCAGGCCCACTGCCGGGTAGAATCGCTTGAAACCGGCAAAACTTGACGCCCACCGGCATACCTTATACAATCACTCTACTTTACTATTTGTGAGATTCCGACTATGGCTACCGATAAATTTGAAGCATCCCTTAAAAAACTGGAAGAAATTGTAAAGCATCTGGAAAACGGATCACTTTCGCTGGAGGACTCCCTTAAAGCATTTGAAGAGGGTGTGAAGCATGCGGCTTTCTGCTCAGGCAGACTTGATGATGCCGAGCGGCGTGTTGAAATTCTTCTGAAACAGAAAGATGGTTCGCTGAAGAGGGAGCCCTTTGAAACCGGTGAGAATTGAACTGAAAATGAGATGCAGATGGATCTGAAATCATATTTAAAAGAGGAGTGCGCCCGCGTTGATGCGGCGCTTGACCGTTTTCTTCCGAAAGAGACGGAGTTGCCTCATTCTGTTCACAAGGCAATGCGGTACTCTATTTTTGCCGGAGGCAAACGGGTACGGCCGATCCTGGTGCTGGCTGCCTGCCAGGCGGTTGGCGGCGAGACTGAACGAGCTATTCCGGCGGCCTGCGCCATGGAGATGATTCATACCTATTCGCTGATTCATGATGACCTGCCGGCCATGGATAATGATGATTTCCGGCGCGGCAATCCGACTAATCATAAAGTTTTCGGTGAGGCAATCGCAATTCTGGCCGGCGATGCGCTTCTGACCGAGGCCTTCAAGCTGGCCAGCGATCCCCGCTTTGCTGATGGCTGTGAGCCTTCCGGTCTGCTGGCCGTAATCCATGAGATTGCGACCTGCGCCGGTTCATACGGAATGGTCGGCGGTCAGGTGATTGATATGGAGAGTGAAGGGCGCACGGATATCGATCTGGCGACAGTTCAATACATTCATACCCACAAGACTGGAGCCCTCATCAAGGCCGCGGTCGTGGCCGGCGCCCTCCTGGGAGGCGCCGCCGGGCCGCAGTTGGCAGCAGTCACCCGCTATGGCGAGGCCGCAGGACTGGCCTTTCAGATTGCCGATGACATCCTTGATATTGAGGGTACAACTGAAGAGATCGGTAAAGATGCCGGCAGTGATGAGGCCCGTGGTAAGGCTACCTATCCTGCGGTGATCGGGCTGGCAGCCGCCAAGGAAGAGGCCCGGGCCATGATGGATGAGGCACTGGCGGCTCTGAAAATTTTTGGAACGGCGGCTGACCCCCTGCGGGAAATCGCCCGGTACATCGTACAGCGCAGAAACTGAAGCTACGACAATCCCAATAAAGACAGGCCTACCTGATGTCGATTCTTGAAACAATACATTCACCCGAAGATCTCAAGCAACTTCCGGTATCCCGACTCCCCGAGCTTGCCGCTGACCTGCGGCAGGTTATCATCCAAACCTGTGCCGCCAACGGCGGCCATCTCGCTCCATCTCTGGGGGTCGTTGAATTAACAGTCGCTCTGCATAAGGTTTTTACCACTCCATCAGACAAGATTGTCTGGGATGTGGGACATCAGGCCTATGCACACAAGCTGCTGACCGGCCGACGCGACAATTTCGGCACATTGCGGACTTTGAACGGGCTCAGTGGTTTCCCCAAGCGCCACGAGTCGCAACATGATGTTTTTGATGTCGGCCACTCCTCCACCTCAATATCTGCTGCTACGGGCTTTGCAGTTGCCCGTGATCTGGACGGCCGCAGAGGCAAAATTCTGGCAGTAATCGGCGACGGCTCCATGACCAGCGGCATCGCCTATGAAGGTATCAACCACGCCGGACATCTCAACAAGGATATAATCATTATTCTTAACGACAATGAGATGTCTATTGCTGAAAATGTTGGCGCCCTGTCCAATTTTCTGACCCGCACGGCCTCAAGCGAATTTGTCCAGCGCTTCAAAAAAAGTACCGAATCTTTTCTTAAGCGGCTGGAAATGGGAAAAGGTGTCCTCCATATGGCCCGCAAGATGGAGGAGTCATTCAAAGGACTCTTTACTCCCGGTATGCTTTTCGAAGCATTCGGGTTCGAATACATCGGGCCGGTCGATGGGCATGATCTGCCGGCGCTGATCGAGACACTCGAAAACGTAAAAAAATTCAACAACTCCGTTCTCATCCATGTACTGACGAAAAAGGGGATGGGATATAAGCCCGCCGAGGATAATCCGTCGCTGTTTCATGGGGTCGGGCCGTTCGAAATCGAGACCGGCAAAGTGTATAAGGGGAAAGGTAGCGCAGCCTCATATACAGCTATTTTTGGAGCGGCGCTCTGCAAGCTGGCGGCCGAGGATGAGCGAATTGCCGCCATTACGGCAGCCATGCCGGACGGCACCGGCCTCACCAGATTTTCCAAAGAGTTTCCCGAACGTTTTTTTGATGTCGGAATCGCCGAACAGCATGGAGTCACTTTTGCCGCCGGCTTGGCAGCCGGCGGTTACCGCCCGGTTTTTGCCGTCTACTCCAGTTTTCTGCAGCGTGCCTATGACCAGGTGTGTCATGATGTCTGTCTGCAAAACCTTCCGGTGACGTTTGCTGTCGATCGCTGCGGAGTTGTCGGGAGTGACGGACCGACCCATCACGGCGCTTTCGACCTGTCCTACCTGCGCCATCTTCCCAACCTGACCCTGATGGCCCCCAAGGACGAAAACGAACTGCAGCATATGCTGGCAACCGCCATTGGTCTGGGAAGCCCAGCTGCGGTGCGTTACCCCCGCGGAAATGGCTACGGAGTGGCTTTGGACCAGACGCTGGTGACTCTTCCGATTGGGCGAGCCGAAGTGCTGCGTGATGGCGATGTCGCTGCAATACTTGCTCTCGGAACGATGGTACATCCGGCGTTGGAAGCTGCTGCTGCCCTGGATGCGGAGGGTGTTGCATTGACGGTAGTAAACGCCCGTTTTGTGAAGCCGCTTGACGATGCATTGATCATTTCCCTGGCAGAGAAGTACGGAATGTTGATAACTATTGAGGAAAATGCACTCCAGGGCGGCTTTGGCACCGCGGTTCTGGAACTGTTTGAACAACGCGGCCTTAACGGGATACGGGTGCTACGTCTCGGTTATCCTGACTCCTATATCCCCCAAGGTGAACAACAGGAGCTGCGCGCCATGCTGGGGCTGGACAGCGCCGGAATTACGGCCTCTATTCGTACCTTTCTCGCTCGCCGATGACCATCCCTACCCGAAATATATTCAGATCTCTGTGCATTGTGATCGGCATGTTTTTGCTGACATTGACTACGGCGGCCGCAGGGCCGATTGACAGCGACCCGGTCATGCGCAGCGGTTATGGCCGCGAGTTGCTGCTGCGTGGGGAGTATGAAAAGGGAATCGAACAGTTACGGGAAGCCTACCTGCTCTTCCCCCTCAATATCACTTTCAAGCGAAATCTGGCCGAAGGATATGCGGCCTTGGGCTATCAGCATTTCAAACAGAAACGTTATGAACAGGCCGATGAAAACTTCATCAAGGCCCTGGAACTCTACCCTGAAGAGGTCGGATATGCCCTGTTACGCGGCATCTGCAACTACCATCTAAAAAAATACGATGTGTCCCGGTATGAACTTGAACGGGCGAAGGCCATTAAACAGGACTCCACCGAGGTGCTTTATTATCTCGGGCTCGTCCAGTTTGAGACCGACCATCGACAGGAGGCAATAGAGTTATGGGAGCAGGCTCTCAAGCTCTCTCCGGGACGCAGGGAAATCGTCGATCTTCTCGCTAAATCCCGCAAGGAAAATGCCGTAGAGTCACGCATGGATCGAGGCCACAGTTCCCGATTCGATCTTACGTATGATCCCGGAATTGATACAGGATTTACACTGGCAATTCTTGACGTGCTGGAGTCGGCAGCCAATCTGGTTGGCGCCGAACTCGGTCTGTTTCCGGAATCACGGGTACCGGTCGGCATCTATAAAAGGGGCGATTATAAAACAGTCACTGATGCCCCCGACTGGTCAGGCGGTTTCTATGACGGTAAAATACGACTTCCTTTTGGTTCCCTGAAAGAAATTACGCCGGCGATGCGTGCTGTTTTGTATCATGAGTACGCCCATGTTGTTATCTTTGAACTGACCCGTGGAAACTGCCCGCTCTGGCTCAATGAAGGGATTGCCGAAATATTTGGACGAATGCAGCTAAACCACCCCCTGCCTGAGTTCGGGCGAGCCGCCCGTACGGGAACGCTGATCGATTTCAAAAAGCTGGAGGCCAATTTCAACGATTTCTCCCCTGCTTCAGCCGCTTTGGCATATCAGCAGAGTTATTCGCTGGTCAACTACATGGTTTCGACGTACGGTTGGCACCGGATCAGGCAGATCCTGTCGGGTCTGGGGAGGGGGCTCTCCTTTGACGAGTCAGCCACTGCGGCCCTCAAGGACTACAACCTGAATTATGATGCCCTGGTGATGGAATGGCGCGCTTCAGTGGATCGGGAAATAATGGGGAGGTAATAATTATCTTGCGTAACAAAGACACCCATGCTATACAGTTCGTCTTTCGTCGGTGAGTAGCGCAGCCTGGTAGCGCACCTGCCTTGGGAGCAGGGGGTCGCTGGTTCGATTCCAGTCTCACCGACCAGTAATTTCAGCGGCTTACGATTTTATTCGTAAGCCGCTTTTTTTGTGTCTACTTCATAAGTAACTTTAAAGCCTGCTTCAGCAAACCTTCCACCGAAACACCTCCAGACGCGTCCAGTCCAGCCAGGGCTTTTCGTACCTGCGGCTCTTTATAGCCAAGATTAAGCAGAGCTGAAATAACGTCCTCTGCAACATCATCAACCGGAATTATCCGGGCAGCAGCAGGAAGTGAGGATAAATCCAGTTTGCATACCTTGTCTTTCAGCTCCAGCACCAAACGTTCAGCCGTTTTTTTCCCGATGCCGGGGATGGTTGAAAGCTTGTTAATATCGCCTTGCGCCAGTGCCTGAGCCAGCGGACCGGGCTGGATATTGGAGAGGATATCGCGGGCCAGTTTGGGGCCGACACCGGAGACGGCTATCAGCAGTTGGAAGAAGGATTTTTCCAGTCGTGTGCGGAAGCCGTAGAGCAATATTGCATCCTCTCTGACGCTGGTGTGAATGTGAAGGGATGCTGCACCCCCTTCTTCCGGGAGTTCATAGTAAGTCGAAAAGGGTATGTGAATTCGGTAGCCGACCCCATGTACGTCAAGGATGATATGGTCGGGTGATTTGTGTGCGATCAGACCGGTCAAAAGTGCAATCATAGTTTCATGTCTCTCCAGGATGTTTTTTGCTGTTTCACGTTGACACGACTACCGGATATCTGTGCAAGGCCGAATGAATGAATGTGGCAAATAGCGACTGCAAGCGCATCCGATGCATCAGCCTGAGCGATTTCCGGTAATCCGAGTAATGCCTTGAGCATCTTTTGAACCTGTTCTTTTTCCGCCCTCCCCTGGCCAACGACCGCCTGCTTGACTTGCAGCGCAGTATACTCGGAGACGGGCAGGCCGCAGTGCACCGCTGCGACAATGGCGGCTCCCCGAGCCTGTCCCAGCTTGAGGGCACTCTGGGGGTTGGTCGCAAAGAATATGTTCTCGACGGCTACCTGATCAGGTCGATACCGTGCGATAACTTCCAGGAGACCATCAAATATCTTTTTCAGCCGCCCAGGGAAGTCGACCGCTGTGTCGGTAAAAATGGCGCCATTATCAACGTGAACAAGGCGATTACCAACTTTCTCTACAACGCCGTAGCCGGTAATACGTGAGCCCGGATCTATGCCAAGAACAATCATGGAATGTTTCCTCTCGATTTAACCCTGATAAACAGGATACCTGTCATATGTCAGATACCCTCTATACGTACTAAAAAAACAGGCGCCCATGTATTTGGACGCCTTGTAGATAAAATTCCGGCGACGGACGCTACTTGCGCAGAACTTTGATGACTGCTGAAAAATCCTCTTCACCAAGACCGGCATCAACTCCAGCCTGATACACCTTGCTGGCCGATTCAGCAGCAGGTAGAGTCAGTCCGACCAGTCTGGCGGCATTCATAACCATATGCAGCTGGTCGTTGACATACTTGAGGGCCAGACTGCGGGAGAAGTCCCCGCGGGCCATAGAGCGGCCTTTCTGGTGGAATAGCGGCGATGCCACACCCCGGGTATCAAGTACTTCCAGAATTTTGTCTGCGTTGAACCCCATCTTTTCGCCGAACACCAGACCTTCCGCCAGTACCTGTACCAACTCGGCCTGCACCAGATTAACGATAAACTTCATCTTGGTCGCGTCGCCGATCTGGCCGACATGGATCGTATTAAGCCCGAAAAACGAGAACGGTTCGCGGCATTTGCCCGCCAAAGCCGGGTCGCCGGCGGTGATGATCGTCATGAGCCCGTTGACCGCGTGATCTTTGCTGCCCCACACCGGCGCATCGAGATAATGAACATTTTTTCTTGCACATTCTTCAGACAGTTTCATCGTGGTTTCAAGAGAATGTGATCCCATATCAGCAAGGATCGTTCCGGAATCGATACCGGCCATAATGCCTTTATCGCCAAAAAAGAGTGGACCCATCTCATCTCCTTCAGGAACAATGGCAATAACAAGGTCACGACCCTTGGCAGCTTCGAGCGCTGAAGATGCCGCCCTGGCGCCAGACGCTTCCAGATCCTGAACGACAGCCGGTTCAGTGTCAAACACGGTCAGTTCATAGTTCCCTTTGGCCAGATTGACAGCCATATGACGACCGACAGTGCCGAGCCCGATAAAACCGATTTTCTGCAACATGTAATACCCCCTGCAGGTGGTTGGATTTTAGTATAATGGCCAATTTATATGACTTCTTGTCGGCTGGCAATAATCAAATTCCATACCACATGTTTGTTATCTATTGCATCAGCGAGACACTTTGACGCCAACCCGGTCACAAATTTCATATAATCTGCAGTTCGAACAGTGGGGCGAAACCGGGTTACAATGATTCTGCCCGAATGCCACCAAAAGGTCGTTTATTTCGATCCAGTATTCGTGTGGAAGTTGCATCCTCAACACGTTCTCAGTCTCGTCAGGTTTCTTTGTTGAAACATAGCCGAGCCGGTTGCATATGCGGTGAACATGGGTGTCTACACAAATACCGGGTTTTCCAAAGCCGAGAGTCAGGACAAGATTTGCTGTTTTACGTCCGACCCCCTTGAACTGAAGCAACTCATCGATTTCGTCCGGTACGGTTCCATTAAATTCTTCTACCAGTCGACGGGATAACCGGGCTATCTGGCTCGCTTTGATGCGGTAAAATCCGGCGGGATAGATAAGTTGTGATATTTTTTCCACAGAGAGTCCCGCCATCGCTTCGGGTGTCTGCGCCTGTGCAAAAACACGGGCAGAAGCCAGGGCCGTCACTTCATCTTTGGTACGCAGCGAGATGATGCAGGAAATCAAGACTTTGAAGGGGCTGCTGTTGCGCTGGGCAACAACAGTAACTGCCGGTGTTTTCCAGTGTTTGTATTCTTCGCGCAGAGTCGCGATAACGATATGTATTTCATCGGGTTTCATCGGCTGAATTCTACCCTATGCAGGATTACTCTGCAATAGCGGTTTTACTTTTTCGTCGTGGCGCGCTAGTATGCGCCGTATGAAGATTGATCTGCATATACACTCCAGTTTTTCGGATGGCGCTTTTACCCCTTCCGAGCTTGTTGCCCGTGCCGGAACACTTGATGTGGGTGTGATTGCAATTGCTGACCACGATTCAGTAGCCGGTGTTGAGGAAGCTGCTGCCGCAGGATATGCCGCAGACATCGAAGTCCTTCCGGCCGTTGAGCTTTCTGTGCAGTTTAAAGAGTGGCAGGATGTTCACCTGCTTGGGTATGGCATTAACTGCCGTGATGATAAATTTTTGCAGGATCTCGATGGGTTCAGACGCCGCCGCGAGGGACGTAACGATGAGATACTCGTGCGCGTGAACGAACTTTTGCGTTCTGAAGGGCGCAGCCCATTGGCCCGCGAGAGCGTGTTGGCTTATGCCCGTGATTCCATAGGCCGGCCGCATATTGCCCGGGCATTGCTGGAACGGGGATATGCAGACTCGGTGGAAGATGCGTTTCGACGCTATCTCGTACTCTGCAATGCCCCCAAAAGCTATTGGCCGATGGATGAAGCTATTGCTGAAATTCATCGTATCGGAGGCGTTGCCGTACTTGCCCATCCGACCAGCATATCCAAAGATGCCGGCACACTCGGTTCCGTCATAGCTGCTCTTCAGGAGTCAGGGCTCGACGGCATCGAGGTGTACAACAATATGGGCTGGCCGCTTGAGATTGAATTTTTACGACGTTTTGCTGAGGATCAAGAGTTGCTGGTAACTGCCGGCTCAGATTTTCACGGGATCGAAGAGGGTCTGGAAATTGGAAGAGGGCGAGAAGGTATGCACTTTGACAGCGCCCTGCTCGCCCCTCTGTATGAACGGATCCATAATACCGGAAAATAATCGGCTACATTATTTCTTTGTACGCCTTGTAATCGACCACATGAATATCTTCTTTGACCGATGTTACCCCTTTGACTGATTTGACGATCGTGATCGCAGCATTTTTCTGGGCTTCGGAAACAATATAACCGCTGATAGACACCGCGCCTTTGTCGATTAAAATGGTAAATGGCCGATAATCCTCTAAAACAGAAGCGTTCAGAAGAGCGGTTTCGATTTTCTTTGACAAAATAACGCTGTCTATTACAGCAACTGCGGATTTGTCGGAATCTTTTATGGCCGGTTCTTTCGTGGCCGCTATAATACAGTCAACAATCGTCGCTTCTGAAAGACGGGAGGTATTAAAGGTCAAGTCATAATAATTAGGGTCATGCCAGTCACGGTCAAAATAGTAATGAATGAATCCGCCTCGCTGATGGTCACTGCGGCGTATCAGCGAACGGGCCATATCAGGATCAATCCATTCCCGTTCGGCAAAACGTTCCACCCGACCTTCGAAGTCAGCTATAAACCGTAGTCGCAGAATATTTCTGCACTCTTTCAGCAAGTCCTGTCCGCCCCGGCCATAAATGACAACATTCCCTTTGCGGGCAAGATCGAGAATGATCAGCTCAATAACATTAAGCGCTGCTGCACGCTTTCGATCCTCTGCCGTAACATAGGAAGGGGGCTTTTCATCAACCATTTGCAGCATTTCCGGTGTCAGGCCGTACTTTACCGCAAGTGATTTGATTCGCGGCCCGTCAATAAGGGTGTATTTCAGCCTCTGGGCAACATCCGAAGCAATCTGATAGGCTCCAGTGCCCATTTCACGTGATACGGTGATAATTGCCATTAACCAACCTCCAATAAAACGAATCAGTTTATTCGCTTATAGCATGTAATATTTCTGTATACAAGTTGATCGTTATAGCGTGGAAAACAAATAAACCGGCAACTGCTTTTCTGCGCCTGCATAAACCGGGCTATGCGTTTTCAGCCTGCCGCTCCATATCAACATTCACCGTTACAACAAGCCTGCGAAGTGTGTCTCCCTGTGTGATTTCTAACGGTATCCGTATGGTTGCGCCTTCGGATACAACTTCCCGCGATAGCAGGACAACCTGCGGAGAATCTACGGCCTGTAGTTTCTCCAGGGAAGCAGGCGGAACAGGTGGGAGCGGTTCCTCCGTTTCGGCTTCAGAAGAAAGGTGCGAAGGAGAGATGTTCGCTTCAGATGATTCATTTTTCACCATTACCCGGTCGAGCAGCTTACGGGAAAGTGTCGTTAAAGCTTCAAGCAGACCCTCTCCGCTTGCAGTGTTGGAGCTACAGGTTGTCAGAGAGGCAAGATCAAGTGCCACGGCAATTCCCGCCAATTTATCCGGCTGAAATCCGTGAGAAAAGCTGTTTAGTTGCAGAACGGCAGGTGTTTCGTGAAGCCCGACTCCATACGCGGATAGAAAATCACGCAATTGTAACACGCTCTCTCTTGTTTCCGCTGCGTGCTCGACAGCCGGATTTACCATAATAATAATTCCGTCAGTTCCTTTGAGCGTCATTTTCCAGGTTGCCGGATTGGTGACGATTCCGGTAAGGGTGTAGACATGCAGGCGGACGCGGTAACCGTTCGGCAACGGGGTTTCAAAAGGGCTGAAATCAAAGAACTGCAGATTGTCGGCGCCTGCGGGTACACTCTTGAGTTCACCGCGTAAGGCGGGTTTTATACGTGAATAGATATATGTGAGAGCGGTGCTTTTACCGCTTCCGGCCAGTCCGTAATAAACAATTTTTGCGTTGATCTCTTTTTTTGCATGATTTACGAGTGCCATACAGAGTTCCCGAAAAAGCTACTTTTTTTTGTTCAACAGAAGTCGTCTTGCCATGGACGAGATAACAGATGCGATGTTTTTACTTTTGGCAAAATAGGCCAGATCCTTCTCGCTCATCGTACCGAGATATCTGGTGGCGTTCTGTACCAGAGTCCGGTTGCATTCTATCAGAGCTTTCCGTATCTTGTAACTTTTTATCCATTCCTTGTTGGCACAGATCAACCGCATGATCTCGTCATTTTGAATGCCCGCTTTGATAAGCGTCTGTATTTCGGCCTCAGTAATGCGCGGATTTTTTATGACACTGCCTGAAACCAGTTTGTTGGCGTCCTTCACGAGAAGCGAGCGCCACTCTTTGTCTCCTGTAAGCGCCATTTTGATCTTTTCGCCAATTCCCATCTGCTGAGCCATTTTATATTTGCTGAGAAACTCCTCGTCCCCTTCATTGACGGGACCTTCCTCTTCAATCTCTTCACCCTGGCCGGCTTGATCCGGCGTAGCATCCAGCTCCTCCTCATCCTCGATTGCGGGTTCGAATGGTACCGGGAGTGTGTCAGGATAGTTATGACAAAGGATCCGCAGGGCATCGAGAACCAGAGGATGGGAATGTGCAGAATTCATGTACTCTCTGATGATCTCCCCGGGCAACTCTTCAAGGGTGGAGCGGGCGGTCGAGCGGACCATTGCATCAGGGTCCTTTGAGAGGCAGAACAGAAGCATCAGCCGGTCTGCCTCTGCCATGGTTTCAGCAGCGGAACAACCGGTGAGTCTGGTCTCAAGGGGTGTCCCCGGCCGGACGTATGCCGCCACGGCCGGAGATATCGTCAATGTTACTTTTTCGGCCATCTGCCGGTTATATCTGTGAGATGGACGCTTTTATTCCAGAACTCTTCAGTCTGGCTAGAGCGGCATCGGCGTCATTTTTGCTTTTGAAAGGGCCAATCGACAGTCGCTGGGATGGTATTGCAATATCCGCCTGCGTAAGAGTTGTTGTAAAACCTGCAGCTTTCAAGCGCTCTTTTTCAGAATTTGCTGATTCGCTTTGTAAATATGACCCGGCATATACGGCAAACCGCCCCCCCTGCTCAATAACGAACGCATCTGAAGTGAGACGTTTCAGTTTCCCCATGGTTGATTGAGCTGTTTCCCGATCATTGAATTCAGAAACAAACAGGCGGTTCATGGTGGTTTTTTTACGGTCGAAAGGTTTGACAACCGGTATAAATCCGGCTTTCCGTACTCGACCCATGTCGGCTGACAGAGCCTCACCGAGTACGTAATTCCCGACCACTACCATCCAGGAGCCGGTTACGGCTTTTTTTGCTTTTGACCCGGACTCCAGTTTCGCCTGAACGGCTGAAGCAGGCTTCTTGGCACCATCTGCAGCGGGGGTGTTCTTTTTGTCTGCTGCGGCAGGCTTCTTTGGCTCTGCGGCAGGCTTTTTCGCTTCAGACCCGGCAGCAACAATATTCACTCCCTTTTTGTCTGCAACTCGCGTCGGAAGTGGTTGTTTGTCGCCAGGTTTTTCGGTTTCAGTTTTTTTGGGCTCTTCTTTTTGTTTTGAAGAAGCTGGAACTGTTGTGGCTGCCGGGGGAGCTGCCGGCTTTGCCGGCGCTACAGCCGGTTTGGCAGCCGTAACTATCGCCGCATCGGGAGGGGGCGCTGCTGCTTTCGGGACTTCACTCTTTTCCGTCGCTTTCCCCTCCGGTTTATCAGGTTCTCCGGAGCGTGCCGGCAGCGGTATTTTCACCGCCTGCTGTGAGGCAACCGGGGCTTCGGCAGTTTTTTGCGTTTCCTGAGGTTTGATCAGTCCGGTGAAAAAATAGACGTACGTAAAACCGCCGATCAGAATCAGTAGAAGGACAAGAAGAGTACTTTGCTGTTTTTTTTCTCCGGGAGCATCCTGCTGTTGAGAGTCATCTGAATCTTTACTGAATTTAAAGTCCATGAAAATCCTCCATGAGTAATTTAGAAGTAATTTTCAGCGTTTTTCTGGCTGACAATTAATGAGTTAACGCATCTATCCCGTTTATCGGGGCTATTAGATAAATTACAGGTATCTGCTTATTTCTTTTCCGCCAGAGCTTCGGTCACTATTTTTTGAGACAGATGTGAAGGCACCTCTTCATAATGAGAAAACTCCATACTGAACAGTCCCCGGTCGCTGGTCATGGATTTGAGGTCGTTGGAATATGCGAGGACTTCAGACATCGGAACAATAGCTCTGATAATTTGTGAATTCGCTTTCGGCTCTACGCCGACAACTTTGCCCCGCCGGGAGTTGAGGTCGCCTATGACATCGCCCATATTTTCGTCCGGAACAGTGATTTTCATGTTTGTAATAGGTTCGAGCAGAATCGGTTTGCAAAGTTCCATCGCTTTCTTGAACGCCATGGAACCTGCTACCTTGAACGCCATTTCTGAGGAATCTACGGTGTGAAAAGATCCGTCATAGAGGGCAACTTTGAAATCGACAACCGGATAGCCGGCGAGAAAACCTTCCACGCTGGCTTCCTGGACCCCTTTGTCTACAGCCGGGATATACTGGCGCGGAATAACTCCGCCGACAACCTTATCTTCAAAAATATATCCTTCACCCCGGCCGGTCGGGGACATTTCAATCCAGCAGTCACCATACTGCCCGCGCCCTCCCGACTGTTTCTTGTATTTACCCTGCACTTTGGCCGTACCCCGGATCGTTTCAAAGTATGGCACCCTGGGCGTCTTAAGCAGAACCTCCACGCCGAATTTGCGCTTCATCTTTTCAACGATTACCTCCAGGTGAACCTGCCCCATGCCGGAAATAAAAAATTCCTTGGTCAAAGCGTCGCGGTGCGACTCAAGCGTCGGCTCCTCTTCGATCATACGGTGCAGCGCGTTGTGGATCTTGTCCTCGTCTGCTTTGGTCTTTGGCTCTATCGCGTATGATATGACCGGAAGAAGCTGTTTAGCCGGTTCAAAGATGATAGGTTTGGCGGGATCACAGAGTGTGTCGCCGGTAACGGTTTCCTTGAGTTTGGCAACAGCAACGATGTCGCCCGCAACTGCCTGTTTGATCGGGTGCTGTTTTTTACCCTCCAGTTCGTAAATCTGACCGATTCGCTCCTCAATCCCTTTGGTAGAGTTGAATATCGTCGAATCAGAGTTGAGTACACCGGAGTAAACTCTGAAAATGGTTATTTTACCGGTGTACGGGTCTGAAGTCGTCTTGAAAACCAGTGCAGAGAACGGTTCCTTCTCGTCCGGAGCCCGTTCGATTACCTCTTCGCTCTTTGGATGAATACCGACCGCCTTGGTTCGATCCAAAGGGGAAGGGAGGTAGGCGCAGATTGCATCCAGCAGATGAGCTACACCGATGTTGGCCGTAGCCGCACCGCAGAGGACAGCGGTGAAGGTATTGCGCATCGTGCCGACACGGATGCCGTCGATGATTTCCTCTTCGGTAAGATCGCCGTTTTCGAGGTATTTTTCTGTGAGTGCATCGTAGGCCTCTGCTACCGTTTCGACCATCCGTTCGTGCAGACGCGCTGCTTCTTCTGCGTATTCGGCAGGGATGGCCCCTTCGGCATATTTCCCGGAGCCGTCTTTAGCGTAATAACAGGCCTTCATTGTTATCAGATCGATAACCCCTTCAAAGGCTGTTTCAAGGCCGATCGGCATCTGAATGGCGACTCCCCGTGCGCCCAGCATTTTTTCCATATCATCAATAGCACGCAGGAAACTGGCCCGCTCACGGTCGAGTTTATTGACAAATGCGATGCGCGGGATTTCAAAGTCATTGGCCCAACCCCAGATTTCTTCCGTCTGGGCTTTGACCCCTGATATTGCCGAGAGAATGACTACCGCACAGTCAAGGGTGCGCATGCAGGCGCGGGTGTCAGCAATGAAGTTGCCATAGCCGGGGGTGTCGACGATGTGGATGGAATGTCCCTGCCACTCGCAGTGGTCAAGCGCGGAGGTGATTGAAATTTTCCGCTTGATTTCCTCCGGCTCGAAATCCATGGTTGACGTGCCGTCATCAACCCGGCCGAGCCGATCTATCATTCCGGTGTCAAACAGAATTGCTTCTGAAAGCGACGTTTTGCCGGCACCACCATGTGCGATGATGCCCAAGTTGCGGATCTTGCTGGTTTCAAACTGTCCCATAGAACTGCCTCCTTGTGTGCAATATGGATATCACTGTCTGTCCAAAATCACTTCTACTTCGGGAAAAATTCCTGATCAGCGGTTTCGTTCGTACAAAATTCTCAGGCCGTCAAGCGTCAAGTTCTCATCGACTTCATCAATCGTTTTCGACTCCGGAGCTATCAGGGAAGCCAGACCGCCGGTAGCTATTACCCGGAACTCTTCATGTGTTTCGGCCCGGATATGCTCTACAATTCCGTCCACCAGACCGACGTAGCCGAAGAAAATTCCTGCCTGCATCGAGTTGACGGTGTTCTTTGCAATGACATGGGGTGGTTTGATAATATCAATTCTCGGCAGCTTACTGGCCCGCTGGAAGAGCGCCTCAACGGAAATTGCGAGGCCGGGCGCAATGGCGCCGCCACAATATTCTCCCTTCCCATTGACGTAATCAAAGGTTGTGGCTGTCCCGAAATCGACAATTACCAACGGGCATTTATGTTTTTCATATCCGGCCACGGCGTTAACAATCCGGTCGGCTCCAACTTCCCGGGGGTTGTCATACTGAATCGGCATTCCGGTTTTGATTCCGGGACCGACAACGTAGGGGGTCAAATTGAAAAAATCGCGGGAAATTGCCTCCATTACACCGGTCAACGGTGGCACAACCGAGGATATGATTGAGGCCTTGACCTCTGAAAAGCCAAGACCTGCCTGATCGAAGAGGCTGTGAAGAAGCACTGCGTACTCATCAGAAGTGCGGGACTTGTCGGTTGAAAGGCGCCAGCTGCGGACAAGCTGAGTACCGTCATACACTCCCAACACTATGTTGCTGTTGCCGACGTCAATTACCAGAAGCATTCAGAGTACCCTCACATCTCCACAAGTGATTCGGTTCAGTTTGTCATCATCGGAGCGGAGCAGCAGCGCCCCATCTGAATCTATGCCGATAAACCGGCCCCTGGCGCACTCTGTTCCGGAGTCGCTGACAAGCACCTGACGCCCGCTGGCATTGCAGCGGCGCTGCCACTCTTCGCGTACCTCCCCGAAACCGTGCAGCAGAAAATCCGCATACAGCTGGCCCAGCTCACGCAACATGGTACCGGCAAAACGCGAACGATCAACCCGCACGCCGGACTCCAGAAAAAGGGATGTGGCCGGGTGGCGCAGATCATCAGGAAACTGGTCTGCCGTCATGTTCAGATTTATGCCGATGCCCAGAATGACGAAGTTTATGCCGTCAGTTTCCGCACTCATTTCATTTAACAGGCCGGCCACTTTCTTCCCGGAGATAAGCAGGTCGTTGGGCCATTTAATTTCAGGGGCCAGATCCGTTGTCAGCTCAATTGCCCGTGCGGCAGCCACTGCAGAAAGAAATGTCAGTTGAGGCGCCTCGTGCGGCATTATGACAGGCCGCAGAACTATCGAACAGTACAGATTTACCCCGGCAGGCGAAGCCCATACTCTGCCGCGTCGACCCTTGCCACCGGTCTGGGAGTCTGCCAGAACAACCGTTCCCTCAACCGCCCCATCTTCTGCCAGCCGAAAAGCATCGGCATTGGTGGAAGTTGTCAGTTTCAGAAACTCCAGTCGTCGGCCTACTCTGTCGCTGTCCAGCTGAGCTCTTACTTCATGCGGATCGATAACATCAGGCGAGGAGATGAGCCTATAGCCGCGCGATGGCACCGCTTCGATAAGATAGCCGCCATTCCTCAACGCCGAAATATGTTTCCAGACTGCGGTCCGTGACACCCCAAGTTCTCTGCTGAGATGCTCACCTGATACATACCCCTCTTCGGCATGAAACAGGCGCATTATAGTAACGGCTTTTGGGTGCATCGTGCTACCTCGAAAGTTTCCTTGAAGCGCTACGTTTCTAGTCAAGTAGCATCGAGATGTCCATCGCCCGTGACGAATGGGTCAATGCCCCTACCGAAATAATGTCGACGCCGGTCTCGGCAATTGCCCGCACGCTTTCAAGGTTGACGCCACCGGATGCCTCCACCAGAGAACGGCCGCCAATGGTTATTACTGCGGCCCGCATATCATCCAGACTCATATTGTCGAGCATGATGATATCTGCCCCGGCAGCGAGGGCCTCATCTACCTGGGACAGGGTTTCAGTTTCTATCTCTATTTTCAATGTGTGAGGTATGTAGACGCGAGCTCTGCGGATCGCTTCGGAGATGCCTCCGGCGGCGACAATGTGGTTTTCCTTGATCAGGACGCCGTCATAGAGACCGGTGCGGTGATTAATTCCGCCTCCGACCCGTACGGAGTATTTTTCAAGCTGTCGCAGTCCCGGAGTTGTTTTGCGAGTGTCGACGATCCGGGCCTTCGTGCCGGAGACCGCTTCGACAAAAGAGGAGGTGAGCGTCGCAATGCCACACATTCTCTGAAGAAGGTTAAGTGCCACTCGCTCACCCATCAGTAGCTGGGCGGCCTCCCCGTGAACCGAGGCCAAAATTGTTCCGGCCGTCGCCTTCTCGCCATCGACCAGGCATGCCTCGAAACGGATTGCAGGATCAAGAATGCCGAATACCCGGGCAGCGGTAGCAAGACCAGCCACCACCAGATTTTCCTTCGCAATCAACCGTGCGGAGGCGGGGCGTTTTCCCGGCACCACTGCCTGGGTAGTGATGTCACCGGTGTGAATATCTTCAAGGAGTGCCTGCTCAATCAGACGGTCAATCATTAACATAATAGTCACCTGGACTCAAAAGTGTGATGATCTATACCACAGCGTTTGAAGTGTATCAACCGCTATGAAGATCGGTTATCGACAGCATGGTGACAGCTGTTTGACTTTTGGCCGGTTTTTTCAGAAATCGGCAACCTTCGAAACCTTTCCAGCCTGAGGAAGATCGGCTGTTTTCATCGGTGCGGCAGGGTGCGACACTGAAAATTGAGTTATACTTACCTTGGTTATTTCGTTTGTGATGATCACGCATCGAGGAAGAAGTGTGGATTCCGGGTCAGGCTGAGTGCTGTTAAAATTAAGTTCATTACCAGGAGGTATATGTCCCGAGGGTCTGTTTCAGCAATACCAGCGCATCCATGATGTTGATCATGCCGTCGCCTTTTGGCATTTCAGTTTCAAGGGGTGCTACGTCGAGCCACACATACTCGTCAGATGCTGGTGAGACAATGCCGACAGCAATCCGGAGCGCCCGGAGTGCATCGGCCAGTGAGTATGCGGCAAACTCTGCGGTTATAGAGTGGGATGATGTTACTCCATTCAGTGAATAGGAGTTCCTGCCTGTTACCGATGATAAAACGCTTACACCGTTATCGGTCAGGCCAGAGAGATGGTAGCCATTGTCCGGTGTTATAAGACAGAGGACATTGTCTCCGGCAACAACAGGAGTGGAGCAGGTGACAATGCCGTTGCCTCCGGGGATGGAAGAGGATACGGCAGGGATTGCGATGAACGTTGCCGAGATGGAGCAGGCGCCATAAATTGTCCAGGTGTTGAAAATCCCCCCGAATAATGCCCCGCCGCAGCCGCTTACCGAGTCTATGGAGTATCCGGAAGCAGCAACAACGGAAAATGTGGCAGAACTGCCATGCGAGATCGAACGAGTGCCGGGAGTGATGCTGCCGCCATTGCCGGCGGTGGCGGCCACGGTATACTGATTGGGCTCATATTCAACCGCGACCGAACAGTCTGCAATTATTGGATCGGTTTTATAGGTGGCGCCGTTCAAGGTTCCGCCGCAGGTGCTGTTCACAGGAGTTACAACGTGGAAGCCGGCGTCAGGTAAAAGACTGAAGTTGGTGGTATTGCCTCGAGTAACCATCTGGGCGGCGCGTGGTGTTGATCGTCCATTGGCGCCAACACTGACGGTGACAGCATACTTTTTTAACTCGAAGGTCGCTGCCAGTGCGTGATTGGCGGTTATGTTGTTGATCGTGTATGACGTTGTGTTGGTTGTTGAAAGTACATCTATACCGTTGTCAATTAAACTGGCCAACTGGTAGACGTTGGCCGGAACAGCTGTGCAGGAAACAGATGTCCCGAAATATGCAGGGTTTGGAGTGCAGGAGACGGCTCCATTTCCGCCGGGGATGCTTGTGGTAATTCCGTAACTGTTGATTTCGAAAACTGCCGACATCGTGCAATTAGCCGTTATCGCCCCGGTCGTGTAGATGCTGCCACTCAGGGTGCCGCCGCAGCCGCTGACACTGACGATGCTGTAGCCGTTGGCCGTGTCCGGAGTTATCGTGAAACCGGTAGAGCCGCCGTGAGTGATATTTTGAACAATTGCCGGTGATATGCTGCCGCCGGTTCCGGCAGTAGAAGTCACCGGATACTGATTCAGAGTGAAAGCGGCGGCGACAGTGCAGGGGGAAGTGACAGGGGCGGTTGTGTAGGTGTTGCCGCTCAGAGTTCCGCCGCAGCCGGTTACTAAGTCTATCTTGAAGCCGTTGGCACTATCCGGAGTTACGGTGAAGCTGGCGGTGCTGCCATAAGTCACATTCGGAGCGGAATTCGGCGTGATGCTTCCGCCCGCTCCGGCTGTCTGCGTTACAGCATATTGTTCAAGAATAAAGCCGGCGGCAACGGTGCAGGCGGAAGTGATCGTGCCGGTCGTGTAGGTGCTGCCGCTCAAGGTGCCGCCACAGCCGGTTACAGAGGCGATCTTGTAGCCGCTGGCCGTGCCCGGAGTAACGGTAAAACCAGCCGTGCCGCCGTGCGCAATATTCTGTACCGTTGCTGGTGATATGATCCCGCCGGTTCCGGCAGAAGGGGTCACCTGATACTTATTCAGGGTGAATGTTGCGGCAACAGAGCAGGCGGTAGTGATCGTGCCGGTCGTGTAAATGCTGCCGCTCAAAGAGCCGCCACAGCCGGTTACTGAGTCGATCTTGAAGCCGTTGGCCGTGTCCGGAGTTATCGTGAAACCGGTAGAGCCGCCGTGAGTGATATTTTGAACAATTGCCGGTGAGATGCTGCCGCCGGTTCCGGCAGTAGGAGTCACCGGATACTGATTCAGAGTGAAAGCGGCGGCAACAGTGCAGGGGGAAGTGACAGGGGCGGTTGTGTAGGTGTTGCCGCTCAGAGTTCCGCCGCAGCCGGTTACTGAGTCAATCTTGAAGCCGTTGGCACTATCCGGAGTTACGGTGAAGCTGACCGTGTTGCCGTAATTGACGTTCTGCATATTAGAGGGAGAAATCGCCCCACCAGTATCTGCAGCAGTAGTTACCTGATATTGGTTCAGCACAAAAGTTGCGGAAATAGTTACCGGCCCTGTCACTCCCGAGGAAAAAGTATAATTGCTTACCGCCCCGGCAGAAACACCGCCTACGATTACGCCGCTGACATGGTAGCCTGTGGAAGGAGAGAACGCATAGGTAGGTTTGTCACCATAGTTGACAGTCGTGGGACCGGAAATACTCCCGTTCGGACCGCTGTTGAGAGCAATGGCGTATTGATTTATGGCAAAGAGCGCCACGACATCATGGTTTGCTGTGACATTGGATATCTGATAGGAGGTGCCAATTACAGCGGATATCTTGTCAGTGCCGTTATCGTTCAGGGTTGTCAGATGATAGCCAGCATTTGGATTTACTGTGCAGATTGCACTTCCTCCCAAAAGTACGGCTGTTGGTAAGCAGGAAACTAATCCGCCTCCTCCTGGGGTTTGAGATGTGATGGTAAATGTATTGGGTGTAAATGAGGCTGATACGGAGCAATCTCCAGTGATCGGCCCGGTTGTGTAACTGTTACCACTGCGTGACCCACTACAGCCACTAACCGAAACCAGTGAAAAGCCAGGATTAGGGGTGAGAGTGAAGCTGACCGGATTCCCGTAAGCGACCGTCTGAACGGTGTTAGGAGAGATGCTCCCATTTGCATCTATTGAAGCGGTAACATTAAATGAGCTGAGAGTGAATCCGGCTACAATTGAGTGGTTTGCCACAATATTCAGGATTTGGAAGGCGGCCCCCCCGGTTACGTTGCCCAGAATATCACTGCCGTTGTCCGTCAGTGACGTAAGCGTGAAGCCTGTAGCCGGAGTAATTGAACATAAGGCATTAGCCCCGTCGCATACTTGAATAGGGCAACTGATGGCACCGTTTCCGCCTGATATCGTATATGTGATGGAGCGCATTGCATTAGCGGTAAAGTGTGCAGAAATCACTTTGTCGGCCGTAAAAGGGTTTACCGTGCAGAACGCGGATCGTGAGCCTCCTCCTGAAACGGAGTCACACCCCGTCCAGCCGGCAGTGGAACAGACATCAGCGACAGCATTAGTGACAACAACGATTCCTTCGGGAACACGTGCACTTCCGCTAACTGGTGTTGGAGCGGTAAAAACGATGTTGAACGGCCAGTTAACACTACCGACTCCGCTGCCGGATACACTGAGTCCCAAACCGTGTCTGACGCCTGATAATGTTGCCAGCGCTCTCGGAGAACTTCCGTTCAGGAGTGATATGAGAGCAGGGGCAGTGGTTAACGAACTGGTATTATACGAGCGGATAATGTCGTCTGACATAGAGGCGACGTAGATCCGTCGGCCGTCATTCCGTTCGATGATAGCGCCGGGGAAGGGGGTGCTGAACGTGGACGCACTGCTTTTTGATACCGGATCAACAAGTGTAACGGTATCCAGGTAGTCGGCAACATAGAGCGTATTGGTTGTGTTGCTCACAGCAAGCGAATTCGGGAAACGTCCGACGGCCACGGGAGTAGGGTCGATTTCCATGGTGGACGGATTAATAAAGGTGACTGTGTTTCCTGTCAGATTGACGACATAGAGATAAGTGTCCTGTGTATGCATTGCGAGGGCATAGGGAGCGTCGGCATCAAGTAGCGGGGTTGTAGTGGTTACCTGTTTTGTTGAGGTGTCAATAACCGAGATGGAGGGCACTCCCTGACTCAAAACATACGCTTTTGAACCACTTTTGTTAAAAACAATGCTGCCGGGATTGTTTCCAACTACGGTTTCCAGGCTGTCCAGTGCAAGTGTTGCCGTGTTCAGGTACAAAATCTTGGAAGTAGCGCCTGATGTGTCGTTGTTGCCGATCAGTACACTTTTCCCGGTCGGATCACAGGCTATAGTTGATACACCGGTCAATCTGGTCCCGTCTGAAATGGTACTGATAACCGTTTGAAGAGTTGTATCGAGCACAGAAATAGAGTTAGTTGCGGAATTAAGTGTATATGCGTGAGTAGTGACTGGATTCAGGCATAGCGCGGTAGGGTTGGAGCCGGATGGTAATGAAATTGTGACGGTTACAGCATCATTGCCGGTTTCAATGAAGCTTACAGACCCATTGTTGTTTATGGAGTAAACCGTGTCTGCGGCAGCATCTGCTGTTGGCAGAAGAATCGGCAGCGTGAAGATAAGCAGCAGGCCCTGCAAACATTTCTTGCGTAGTGGAGTCACGGAAAGAGCCCTTTTAGGATCAATTGATTCTTTAGAAGTTGTAGTAATGCCCGAAAAGCCGGTCTCAACGTATTTGAACAATCTGAAAAACGAATTGACAATATATCGACTCATAGAAAGCAAAAAATGTGCCCGTTTATTTTAGGGTCATTTTTTAAGCCCCAAGATAAACTGCTTGACAAGAGTATTTCAAGAAGTCTATTGTTTTTCACTTTTAGTAAAAGTCGAGTCGTAATGTTTCAAAAAAGCCCGTTTGTTTTTTAACTAAACTAAAAAATGGAGATTGAAAATGGCTAAATTCAAAGATTCACTAGAATATCATTCAAGCGGCCGCAAAGGCAAGATCGAGGTAATTTCCACCAAACCGTGTCAAACGGCTGAAGATCTTTCACTGGCCTATTCGCCCGGTGTTGCCGAGCCATGTCTTGCGATCCAGAAAAATCCGGAGGATGCCTATAAATATACCGCCAAAGGCAACCTGATAGCGGTTGTATCCAACGGTACCGCCGTACTCGGTCTGGGCAACCTCGGAGCCCTGGCTGGCAAGCCGGTAATGGAAGGTAAAGGGATCCTTTTTAAGCGTTTTGCCGACATTGACGTGTTTGATATAGAACTCGACACAGAAGATCCGGATGAGATCATCAGAGCCTGCCAGTTGCTGGAGCCGACCTTCGGCGGTATCAATCTGGAAGACATTAAGGCTCCCGAGTGCTTTTATATTGAGGAGACCCTCAAGAAAACCATGAAAATCCCGGTCTTTCACGACGATCAACACGGTACCGCCATCATCTCGTCGGCCGCTTTGATCAACGCCCTGTTCCTGGTTGACAAGAAGATCGAAGACATCCGTATCGTCGTCAACGGAGCCGGCGCTTCCGCCAACTCCTGTGCCAAGCTCGCCATTGCGCTGGGTGTACGGCCGAACAACATGATCATGTGCGACACTAAAGGCGTCATTTACAAAGGGCGCGTCGAGGGGATGAACCCTTACAAGGAGCTCTTTGCCGCCGACACCCACTTCCGCACACTGGAAGAGGCTGCAGTCGGAGCGGATGTCCTGTTCGGCCTGTCGGCCAAAGGAGCTTTCACAAAAGAGATGGTCGCCAGTATGGCTCCGAACCCGGTCATCTTTGCCATGGCCAACCCGGACCCGGAAATCACTCCGGAAGATGCTCACTCAGTTCGCAAAGACGTTATGATCGCCACCGGCCGCTCCGACTATCCCAATCAGGTCAACAACGTACTCGGTTTTCCGTTTATCTTCAGAGGAGCACTCGACTGCCGCGCCAGTTGCATCAATGAAGAGATGAAACTGGCCGCTGTCCACGCTCTGGCGCAACTGGCCCGTGAAGAGGTGCCCGATTCAGTAAGCAAGGCATACGGCAATGTCAAGTTTGCCTTCGGTCGCGACTACATCATCCCCAAACCGTTCGATCCGCGCGTGCTGCTGCATGTTGCCCCGGCCATCGCCCGCGCAGCCATGGAGTCGGGCGTTGCCGGCCAGCCGATAGAAGACATGGCTAAATATATTGAGCATCTCGAATCGACTCAAGGCAAATCGAAAGAGATTATGCGTATGGTTATCAACAAGGCCAAGAGCGATCCGAAAACGATTGTATTTCCGGAAGGGGACAACGAAAAAATTATCAGGGCTGCGAAAGAATTGGTTGAGGAGGGAATTGCAAAGCCGATCCTGATTGGAGACCGCAAAAAGATCAGCCAGAAGATGCAGGATTTGAATATTGAACTGGATGTTCCCATTATCGATCCGGGTGAATCAGAGCTGACGGATCATTATGCGGAAGTACTCTACAAACTTCGCCAGCGCAAAGGGTTGACTCTCTCTGAATCCCAGCGCCTCCTGCGGCGCAAATCTCGTACCCACTTTGGCTCGATGATGGTTCACATGGGGGACGCCGATGCACTGCTGGGGGGTATTGATACGCACTACCCGGAGACGATTCGTCCGGCATTGGAGGTTGTTGGCAAACAAAAGGGCCTTTCCAGTGTGCATGGCCTCTATATGATGGTTTTCAAGAAAGGGGTCTATTTTCTGGCCGACACTACCGTAACCATCGATCCAACTGCAGAAGAACTGGCTGAAACCGCCATCCTGGCTGCTGAGAAGGTCCGTATGCTCGATATCGAGCCTCGGGTTGCCATGCTCTCTTTTGCCAACTTCGGGTCAGTAAAGCACCCTCAGGTTGATAAAGTGCACAAAGCCACAGAGATAGTTAAACAACGAGCACCTGATCTGATCGTCGAAGGTGAAATGCAGGCCGATACGGCCGTAGTTCAGGAGCTCCTTGAAGGGTTCACCTTTTCAAAGCTCAAGACAAATGCCAATATACTGATCTTCCCCGACCTGAGCTCGGGAAACATCTGTTACAAACTGTTGCATCACCTCGGGGGCGCCGAAGCGATCGGCCCTATTCTAATGGGTATGAATAAGCCGGTTCACGTTCTGCAGCGCGGCGACAGTGTTGATGATATTGTCAATATGGCAGCCATTGCTGTCGTGGATGCTCAGACAACATAATTTTAATTTATGGCACATAATTTGTAAAACCGAACACGTTTACAAAAGGCACAGGAACAGGCTAAGACTGCACCTCGTGCCTTTTGTTTTATATTTTAGGATGTTGCACCTGTTTCTGCGGATTATTAGCGACGGCAGTTGTTGGCCGGCAACGTAAAAACACCGGAACCCGAGAGATACTACGGTTATTTGCCGCACAATATTTCATGGTCCCCGCTTCAAAAAGGATATTCTGTAATTATATCCGACAGTAAAGATTTGACATGCCTTGCAAATTACATTAGTTTTAGCCCGTTGTGCACATGCGTTATTTCAGGAGGTTCAGATGTTCCTTCTCCCAAAGGGCAGCCCGTTATTTGAAAATCTGGCGGTTTCGAAGCTGAAACTTCCGGACGTTTTAACAAAACTGAGTAACGGCGCTTTTACCGGCTATGCAAGTTTTATATTTCAGTCCAGCACTGCCATCCTCGTATTTGAAGCTGGGAAATTGGTCAGCGTTCTTGTGGAAGGGCAGAATGGCAAGCGGGAGGCGGGATTTGCAGCGCTCTCTGCGCTTGCGGAGTTGATGGTCATTACAGGAAGCGGCGCCCTGAATGTCTATAAGCTTTCCAAAGATCTCACCATGTGTATTCATGCTCTTCTGGAAGGAGAAACTCTCTACAAAGCCCAGGACCTCAAGCTGATCGATATAAACTCCCTTCTTAAAAAAGTTAAAGATGATCAAATGAATGGCTGTCTGCGAATCTATACGGATGAACATTCGGCCATGATTTTTTATAAAGACGGTAATCCGCTCGGTTTTTTTCATGACGGAGCCAGTGATATAGAGACTTCATCCACGGAGTCACAAAAAATAGCCGGACTGCCCGGCGCGAAGATAGACCTTTTTTCTACTCAAAGCGCAGATGAATTGATGGGAACGAACTTGCTTGAAGTTACAAATATCCAAAAAATATGGGATACCTGCGTTGCTCTTCACAAATCCGAGATTGACAAAACAAATCTTGACCGGCAGGAGCGTGACAAGAAAGTAATTTCGCTTAAGCTCGCAGAGTTGGAAGGTCAGGTGAAAATAATCGTGGGTGAGTATGTCGGCAAAGTTGGACGTGGTATTGTTGACAAGGAACTATCCGATAATGGCGGGAATTCATGCCTGATTGATGCTGATGGGACTGAAAAATTCATGAAAGGTGTGGAGCGGGCTGCAAAACTTCTAGTCAGCGGCACAAATATCAAGTTGATGATGGAGAAGCTTTCTTCTGCAATTTCTATCGGCAAATCAGAATTTTAATTTTATCGGTACGTACTGGAGGATATAATGGAAAAGTTTTTTGAACTGCTGACCCAAATGAATCCCTTTGACCTTGTCCAGGTAATTTTCTGGGGGTTGGCGGGCGCGATCAGTTTTTACTTCAGCATGGGTAATGCTCGTGTCTGGACGAGCATATCGATCGGATTCTTTCTGATCTTTATCAGCCAGGCGTACGGCATTAACCCATGGGCGCACTACCAGAAACTTACCGCCTTTCATTATATCGTCGGTACTGTGGCGATTATGACTATTACTCACGGATTTCTCGAGTACTACGTATTCTGCCGCACCTTTGAAATATCCGGAAACAAGCTTGTCGTGTATCTGAGTACGCTGGCTGTGCTCGCTCTTTCAGGTGCCTTCCTGATTATCAACCCGACTCCCAGTCCCAACACAATCAGAAACTTCAAGATGGTTGAAAATGCGATCTGGGTATTTCTCTGCGTTATGAACATTGAAATCGTTCGAAAAATTTACGCGGCCATAAAAGACTCAGATATCTCCAAAGGTTTTATCGCCTTTGGTATAGTTTTCCTTTGTATCTTTGTCTGGAGAGGATCCGACCTGTATCTGCAGATTTTTCAGTGGGATAAGGACTGGCAGGATATTATTTCTCTCATGACGGAAGAATCATCTGATATCGAAGAATACATCGGGCGAGTCCAGTTTTCGCAGGATATCAGTCGCTATGCGGGTGTGTTGTCGGGCTTTTCGGTTGGTGCCGCGTTTACCTATATGTATAAGCTGCTGAGATAGAGTATGCCGTTTTATCATTCAAATGGAGGAGCTCTTATGCTGTTTTCAGAAAAGTTACCGCTGGCTGTCGCGTTATCACTGCTTCTTCTTTCGCTCCTCGGGTGCGGAGAAAAAACTGTTGTCGGCATCACAGAAAGCAAGCTGGAAGCTTCCCAGAACTGCATCGGCTGTCATGAAGCTACAGTATCTCTGGTTACCGGGAAGTCGGTCACGGACGAGTGGAAGCTTTCGGCCCATAACCTGAACAGTAAAGCGGGTTGTGTGGATTGTCACTTTGAAACGCTGAACAATTCTCTCTGGCATCCTGACTGTACCAAATGTCATGGTGGATCACCGATTACCGGTACTAAAGGACTACCCCCGTTTGCTATCAAGAATCCAGATTCTTATGGGTCATGTTTGAAATGCCATACAGGCGACGGCGGTTTCAGGCTGTCCACATATAATGGCGAAACGGTAAACACAGCGCAGGCGCACTTCAACAACATAACCAGCGGTATGATCACGAGAACGTATACGAGACTTTATTTTTCCAACATATCAACATTTGTCATTAAAAGTGCTGCCACCGCAACCGCCAACTGGGCAAGTTCCGGTTACAAGCCGGTCCGAGGGGACTCTTCAAGGTATGGCTGTCGAGCCTGCCATAACCCGCACGATACAACGTCAAAAATAAGTATTCTTCGGCAGTGGGCCCGCTCAGGTCATGGTGATCCCTCCTCGGCTGCCAGGACAAATCTTGATTTTAAGGCGCGCGGTTCCAATGTTACCGCAAATACAACCGTTGGGGCTATTTGCGTTCGTTGTCATACAACAACCGGTTTTATAAATTACGTAGTTTCGGACTTCAACAATGTAGCTGCTTTTGCTCCGGCAAACGGTCCCGACCATAGCAAGGAAGTAACCGGATGCAATGTGTGCCACGACGATGGGCGAGGTAACGCTTACAACTACAATCTCAGGAACGTGCTTCAGGCAAATCCGGCGCGTTCGGGAGTTCCAGCATTTTATAACTATTCCGCTGCCACTGGAGGTAACTCAAAAGCTACTCCCAGCACTACGGTACGGGGCATACAGATAAATTATCCGAACGTATCCAGCTCAAACATTTGTATAGTCTGCCATATGGGGAGGGAAATCGGATCAGTTATCAAGAGAGCGGCACTTAATGGTCTTGATTTTACAAAAACTGCGCGAATCAGCGCCCATGACTTTGCGGCGGGCTCCAATCTTTTTCAGGAAAGCGGTTTCGAATTCTACACAAGTGCCGCAAAATATCCTGATACCAGTATTCGTCACACCATAGCAGGAATGAACAACTTTCAGGGGACCGGAAGTCGTGGTCCATGTATTGCCTGTCATATGAGCAGCACAGAGTCGCACACGTTCATGCCGGTTACAAAGGATCTCTCCGGAACGATAACCTCAATTACCAGCTTGGCCTGTGCAAAGTGCCACCCTTCTGCTGTTACAAACAATAAGAGCATGGACAAGGACCTACTGGAGTTCAATCGCCAGGGATTCAAGACAGCCATGACGGTATTAAGGAGCTTTTTGGTAAGAAGTGGCAGTAATAATATTGGTACACTCAATACTGTTGGATCTGTCTCCTATAAAACTGATTGGAGTAAGGCATGCACAGGAACTGCTGCTGCTCTGGCTTCAACAGATAACGTCCAATTCAAAGTGCCTGGTTCCGGTGATTTGGCTGGTGGACCAGACAGCATAAGAGCCCCTGCATATTCCATGGGGGCGGCCTTCAATTATGAACTCTTATATGCAGATTTCGGAGCTTATGTCCATAATCCCAATTATGTTAAGAGACTTATATTTGATTCCATTGATTGGTTACAGGATTGTTCTTTAACATCCACAAATGGAACAGACGTTTGTTCGTCTATTGCTGATCCGGTTGCAAAAGCATATTTGTGTGGAACTACCAACTTACGTCCATAATTCGACTATATACTTGGAGGACATGATGAAGCAATTCGGTTACTTTCTACTACTCGCATCGGTAGTGGTCTTTCTGACGATGGTATCAGAAAACGCCCACGCCATCCCCGCCTTCACCCGCGCCAACAACGTGGAATGCAGCACCTGTCATACCATCTTTCCCGCTCTGAACGAGTACGGAGAGGCATTTTTGAAAAATTCATATGTTTATTTCGGGAAAGGCAAAAAAAAGGGGGTGGAAAAAGCCAAAGCGGCTCCCATAATTACTGAGGCCAATCCGGTTGCTGCTCCGGTCGGCGATAGTATAGTAAAGGGAGACGGCAATGCGGATTTGCTGAATAAACTGAAAGCAGGCATGATGATATCCGCCGATGCTCCGGCAACTGCGACGGCTTCTGCACAAAATGCCGCGGCAGATGGGAGCGCCGCTACAGCTGGTGGCGGAGAAGCCAAGTCTGAGGGTATTGCTCTTTCCGGCGTGCCCGAACTGTTGCCGATTTCATTTACCGCTAATATTCATGGCACCTA